>CAWUUU010000118.1:0-10653 GCA_963924995.1 uncultured Opitutales bacterium | reverse complement strand
ATTTACAATTCGAAGAAGAGAAAAGGATTAATATCCCGAGTGGGTCGTATTGTGGACTTTGACGCGGTGGAAAATGCGGAACTCGCGATTTCCGACTTCTTTCAGTACCTACATGCAAAAACATTGGGAAATCAAGACCGTATTCGTTTGCTAGAAAAAGGGGTGTTACCCATGGAGATATTCCCTCCATTAAGCAGGTTATGCCGTTGCTTAGTAGAGCTTGGCGAGTTGACCGATGATGAAAATCTCAAGATGGAATTAAAGGATCAAGCACGGAGGATGCAGGGATATTTAAATGGTTTATCCGAAATAATTGAACTCAAGGATGACAATTCAGTTTACTGGATTGAGCGAACCGGAAAGCAAAATCAGATTATCCACTTGCGGAGTGCCCCTTTGGAGATCGCCAAGGTTTTACACGGGCAACTTTTTTCTCGGGACGTATCTGTCTTGATGACCAGTGCGACATTAACAAGAAAAGGAAATGCGAATGCCTTTCGATCGACAATTGGAGTGGGGGATGTTGAGGAGTGTATCGTGGATTCGCCTTTTGATTATGAGACTAATCTTCAAATTAGAGTTCTTGCGGATTGCCCTGATCCTATGTCCAATAATCGACTGCCTTACCTTGAATATATGGTGGAGGTATTACATGGATGTGCCACTAGTATTGAGGGAGGAACTTTAGTTTTATTTACCAATTATTCAGACCTGAAATTTTGTTATCAAAATTTGCTACCACGATGGAAAAAGTTGGGGCGATCAGTCTACGCACAAGGAGAAGGGCTTTCTCGTTCTGACTTACGGGATAAAATGATCGAGGAAGAGGATGTTTTACTTTTGGGTGCTGAAAGTTTTTGGAAAGGTTTTGATGCTAAGGGGCCTTGCCTCTCGCAAGTTATCATCACCCGTTTACCCTTTGAAAACCCAAGTCATCCTGTGCTTGAAGCGAAATCAGAAGTATTGGGAAAAGAAGGAAAGAGCGCGTTTATGGAACTTACTTTGCCTTCTGCAGTGATTAGGTTCAGGCAAGGAATGGGGCGATTAATAAGGTCTAAAAACGATGTGGGGGAATTAATTATTTTGGATTCCAGAATATTGAAAAAAGGATATGGAAAAGATTTCATTAGAGAATTTCCCAAAAAAGAGTATGAAATTATAAATTCGACTGACCTTCTCCCCGATCTTTTCAATGATTTGTAAAACATTCTTGAACTTTCCTCATAAATTTTTGTAAATTGACCTTTATTGATTTTTTCTATCAATAATGATCTTATGTATCCAATACTCTAAAATATGATAATAACCGCACATGGACATAGTGATGTTGGTTTCGTTCGTGAAAAAAACGAAGATTCTTTTTTAGTTGATGATCATCGTGGTATCTATGCGGTCGCTGATGGAGTAGGAGGGCTTCCTTTTGGTGCCTTAGCGAGTAAACTTGCGGTTCAATTCTATAAATCCTATATTCACGATGCAGATGATTCTACCACTGAACAGGAATTGAGGGTGCTTGCTCATTCAATTCATCACAATATTGTTGAATGTGGTACATTGGTCGGAGGGGAAAATGGAATTGGATGTACATTTTCGGGACTTCGCCTTGTCGGTGATAAAATGTATTTTGTTCATGTGGGTGATTCATCTATCTACCTTAATGATGGAAATGGGTTAAGACTGATTTCTAAGTCACATACCTTAGGAGACGAATTAATTGATAAGCATGGCCCTGAAGCTGCGATCGATATGCCTGAGCATTATATGCATACGCTTACCCGTTGCATGGGGCAGGATATTGATTTTGAAGTGGATATTGGAGAAATTGCGATGATACCGGGTAATTCAATTTTAATTTGTTCAGACGGAATTACTAATATGGTTCAACTGCCTGAGATTGAGAAAATGATAAACGAGATGGAGCCGATGTCTCTGGTCTATTCACTTATTGATTTGGCCAATCAAAATGGCGGAACTGATAATTCCACTGCCGTTTGTCTCAGAATTTCTTGAATTACCTTCTCTCGTATGAGTGAGAGAATTACACTTTACCTAGAAAAGTTGGAGGGGAATCCGGACAACCTCTTAAATCGTTTTAGCTTGGCCCAAGCTTATTATGAAAATGGTGAATACGAGAAAGCGATCACCCATTTGAATATTTGTTTTGAAAAAAGAAATGATTGGATGATGGCTTCTTTACTACTGGGCAAGGCATTACTTGCAGTTGGGCGAAAAAAAGAGGCTTGTGCTCCTTTAGAGCAAACCATTACTCTTGCCCAAAATCAGGGACATGAAGATCCTGAGCATGAGGCAAAAACTCTTTTGGCAGAATGCATGGAGTCTGGTCTTGCTTGATCTTGGTACCAGTAAAAAACTCTTTGATCAGATAGGGTAGTCGTTTCAACATGGCCAGCCTAACCAATTCTATCTCTCTTGTTAGTGGACTTACTATAGTTTCTCGTGTTCTTGGTCTTTTACGTGATGTCCTTTTCTTTGCCTGCTTCGGAGTATCTGCTATCGGAGATGCCTTTATTTTAGCATTCACGATACCGAACCTTTTTAGAAGAATGCTTGGAGAGGGGACTTTAAGTTCAGCGTTTATTCCCGTCTATTCAGAAATTAAAGAAAAATATTCTTTGCGAAAAGCTCAAGATGTTCTTAATCAAGTCTTATCAAGATTGTTTGTATTCCTTTTTGTTTTATCCATAGCCGTTTGCCTGATTTCTTGGATAGCCTCTCAATATAATTGGATCGATAGTCAGAAATGGGTTAATGGTCTGTTCTTAAATACGATTATTTTTCCCTATGTTTTCTTAATATGTATTTCTGCGATTATTGTTGGTGCTTTAAATACGCATAAAAGTTTTTTTGCAGGTGCTTTTTCCCCAATCATTCTTAACTTAGCCATGATTAGTGGCTTGGCCATTTTTTACCTGGGAATGTCTTGGCGAGGTCTAAATTTAGGAATAGCCTTGTGTTTTGCGGTGCTTGTGGGGGGAGGATTGCAAGCGATTTGGCCTTGGTTTCAACTAAGGCGAGATTTTGAATGGCGTTGGAGATTTAATTTTTCTTCCTCCGCGGGATTGGAAAAGATCAAAAAACTTTTTTTGATCGGTGCCTTCAGTGCGGCGGTGTCGCAAGTCAATATTATGATATCACGTTTTCTCGCTTACAACTTAGAGGATGAGGGTGCTTTATCCTATCTCTTTCTTTCCGCCCGTTTGATTGAGCTTCCACTTGGAGTTTTTGCCATTTCGATTTCAACGGTTTTTTTCCCTGAGTTGTCTCAGGCATTTTCAAAAGAAAAAAAGAGTGAGTATAAGAATTTCTTTGCCCGTGGTTTTCGATTAACAATGGGAATGATTTTGCCTGCGTCAATCGGCCTAGCCTTACTTTCTGACTCTATTTTAAGCGTATTATTTCAATGGGGAGAATTTGGACAGGAAGATGTTTGGTTAGCATCTGAGGTGTTGGTTGTTTCTTGTTTTGCCTTACCTTTTTACGCACTTGCAGCCTACTTGATTAAAGCATTTCATTCTCAAAAAAACATGACTCCGCCACTTCACGCAGCGATTATTAGCCTTTGTGTGAATTTTATCTTAAGCATCATTCTAATGCAGGAATATGGAATGATTGGACTGGCTTGGGCCAATGTGATTTCTGCTTTTTTACAAACCACTTTTCTCGCGATAAAGTTGAATGATTTTGATTTAAAATCACTCTTTTCTGAATCGATCTTTTCCTTCTTTAGTATAATAATATCATCTGCAGTTATGTTCGGAGTACTTTGGCTTGTTAATCAACAGGAGTATTTTAGCTCCAGCAAAGAATCAAGTGTTGTGGCGTTATTAATCTTGATACCTCTAGGAGTGTTGATCTACGGAATTAGTTTAATTTTTTGCGGATTCCCCGAGCTTGAAAAATTTCGTCCGAAAATGGTATCTCAGTTTTTTAAGACAAAATAGATCAGTAAGTTGGGAATAACGTGAGGTTGACAAAATTCGCGAGATTAGGACTACTATAGTATATTTTTAAACCCATGAAGATGAGAAGACATTCCGAGTCAGGTTTTACCTTAGTCGAATTATTAGTGGTGATTCTAATAATCGGCATTCTCTCTGGAATCACTTTTACAGGTGCCGATTATTTATTGAGTTCCCAAGATGAGAAACAGGCTAAAAGCCACATCGAAGCCCTGAGCTTAGCCCTGGAACAATACAAGAGTGAAAAGGGCGGTTATCCGAGAACAGATTCCATATCAAATGAAGATAATGAATTCGAACGGGGTTCTCTTTTACTTTACGCATTAGCGGGATTGGTTGATCGTGAAGGAGAGACTCTAGAAGAGGACGCACGAGGTAAAAGTTTTCTGCCAGGCGATTCTCTTATTCTAGGAGTACAAAAAGGAAAACGAAATGAAATTTTTGTTCCTGAAGAAAAAGATTGGGAACCGGGTTCTGGTGAAACTTTTTTCCCGATGGATTCGTGGAATGAGCCCTATATTTATCAATACCCAAGGAAAGATGGTCATAAAGGATTTTTACTTTTCTCGAAAGGTGCAGATGGTCAGACATCAGTTTTTGAACAAGAATTAACTTCAACCCCGCAAAAAGAGGCAATAGATGAAGATAACATTCCCAATACTGAGCCCGGTAAATGGTAATTAGATTTATGAGAAAGAAACAGTCAAAATTACGAGGGTTTACCCTTATTGAATTATTAGTGGTCATTGCCATAATTGGCATTTTAATGGGTATGTTGGGACCCAAAGTTTTTGATTTACTCACGAGTTCGAAGGTGAAAAAGTCACAGTCAATATTTCGCTCATGGGTTACTCAACTTTATCAGTATAAGGAATTTTATAAATATTTCCCTCCTTTTCTTCTTGAGGAGGATGAGGGAGTTGCAATGCTTCTTTCCGAAAAAGAAAATCATGAATCTTTCATAGTCGCACTCAAAGGAATGAGATGGGATCCAGACTTATCGGAATGGCAACCCTTGGAGCAGGGGAGTGAAATAAGGGGACAGAATCGAAAAGGCCGAGAATTTCATTCTTTTTCAGAAGATGAATTTGGGGCGGATGGATATCTTGCTGATTCTTGGGGGGGAACTAAAATTAGGGTTCTCGTTGATCAGGATGGAGATGGAATTATTAAATTAAACAGTGCGACCGTTGATGAAATTATTTCTGCATTAAAACAAGAATACGATCCCGAGATTGTGGATAATGCGAAAGAAAAATTATCAGTAATTCGAGAAAAAGTCGGAATCTATGTACTTTATGATGAAACCGGAGAGACTGAATCTGAAAATGTTTTTTCCTGGGATGTGGCAAAATACCTAGAAGAGGAATAATTTATATTTGGTGAAATTTATCCATCAGCTTATGCACAAAAAACCTAAAGGGTTTACTCTTTTGGAATTACTTATTGTGTTGGCGGTGATGGGTTTAATGATGGGCTTGGTCGGTTTTTCTTTACTTGGGGGAGGAGGGGCTGAACTTGGCTCTGCTCAAAGAGAACTTCTCGGAATAGTACAACAGGCAAGAGCACGGGCCGCATTATCGGGGAGTGAAACTCGACTCATCGTCAATAATGTTGAGGATGACCTTGATAAATATCACCGCTATGTGGAGATTATTGTCCAAGATACTTGTTCAACAACAGGAGAAGTGAAGTGGTTAGTGATGGGGGAGGGTAAATATTTAACTGATGGTGTTTATTTTGTACCAGAGGGCAAGGACAAGTCGGAGACAGTCGCTCAATGGAGGAGCGATGCCTATACAATTTGGAGTGATGAAAAAGATGATTTCTCTTTGAAACCCTCTTTTAAAGGGGTGAGAGAATTAAATGGAGAAAATAAATTTCGCTACCTTGCGTTTGATCAAGTAGGAAATGTCGTTTTTCCTGAATCCTCAGGAGGTGGTATGCAAAAAGCTCCAAAGCTGGTCTTGGGTGTTGGGGCACCGAATCCAAGTGGAGAGGGTAAGCCTCTTCGTTTTGATAACCCAAACTCGATTTCGGGTATTTTACTTCGTCGCTACGGGGGATTTGCCGTTCTTGAATTGGACGATTTTGAATAAATTGGTGAGCCTAGTGAAAGCAGAACCAAAAAAAAGATCACAGATGGGTGGCTTTACCCTTTTAGAAGTGGTGATTGCACTCGCTGTTTTCGGCTTTCTGATTGGTGGGCTTTTAGGTTTCCTTCCTTGGGGAGTTGAGGGAGTGGGGAAGGTGAGAGAGCAGAATATTGCCTATGGGTTAGTAGATGCGGTACAAGTCGAACTGGAAAGAATGGGCTTTAGTCTCGTTGAGCGTGGTACAAAAAGAATTAAAGGGATTTCATCAATTGGCCCAGAGGATATGGGAGATACTAGATGGTCTATTTTATTAGTCGCACCAAAGGAGGGACATCGAGCTGAGTTTGAGCAAGTGGTCGAACATGATAAGATCTTGATGAATGATCTGAATAGTGAACTTGAAGGGAATATGCAGGAATATTGGACGAGCGAATCAGGGGGGAGTAATGTTCCTTTTAATCAGTCAAGTAATGGAGTTCCGCTTTCACTTTTAGGCATTAAAGGAAGTGAGACTGAACTCCCTTGGTCCGCTCGATGGATCCCAGAAGGCGAAAGGTATTTTTTGATCAAATGTTCTCAATTTCCACTAGAGCATCGCCACCGCCATCACCCGAGTAATGGTTTTCTTGCTTTGCAGATCGATATTCAATGGCCCTATAAAATACCTGATCCATCCAAGGGGGATGATGGATTTCGTCGAGTTTCTCATAAGTATCGAACCCATTTTCGATTTCCTCTGGCGATTACTCGTTAGGTGACTCATAGATCAGTGAGAAAAAAGATTGGTCTATGGCTGCTTGCGGCTCGGCCTAAAACATTAGTAGCCTCTATTATCCCAGTTTCCTTGGGAGTTTCTTTGGCGTTTCAACAATCTAAACACATATCTTTTGATTTAATTGTGATGTGTTTCCTTTTTTCCATATTGGTTCAGATTGCGACCAACTTTGCCAATGATTATTTTGATTCTTTAACGGGAGCGGACGAGGAAAGAACACTTGGACCTAAACGATTTTCTAATCAGGGAATTATTAAGGGAGTACATTTACGAAATGTTTCTTATGCCCTCCTTCTTTTTGCCTTCGCTCTTGGCGTGTTTATGATGGAAAAATCGGGAGCAAGCCGTTGGCTCCTTTTTATTGGCTTAGCCAGTGTTTTATGTGCACTCGCATATACAGGGGGGCCATTTCCTTTTGCTTATAATGGACTGGGAGATGTTTTCGTAATTCTTTTTTTTGGTTTTGTCGCAGTCAGTACTACTCATTATGTTTTGATTACTGATACTGGTGGACTTTGGAAACCCAATTGGGTTGTCCCACTTGGCGTTGGTTTTATTATTAACAATCTTTTAGTGGTTAATAATTACCGAGATCGAATCACCGATCAAAAGGTGGGGAAAAATACGATTATTGTTTTGTTTGGAAAACGATTTGGAATCGCACTTTATTTCTGTGGTTTTCTTATCCCAAGTGTTTGTTGTCCACTTTTAGACAATCGTTTAAATCTTGCGGTTTTACTTTTTCCTGTGGGACTTTTCTTGGTCTACAAACTGAGTAAAGCTAAGACAAAAACAGAATTTAGTTTTTTACTCACATGCAGTTCCATATCTGTCTTGGTCTATGGATGCATCATTGCTGGGTCAATCATGACCAAGCAGTAAGATTAATTTCCGAAAACTTAAGAATTTACAATTTCTATAAGCTCGTCTTTGGTTTTTAACCCAACGATTGTTTCCGATAGCGAACCATTTTTATAAACCAAAAGGGTAGGGATTGACTGAACACCATGCTCCTGAGCAAGTTCAGTGTTATCGTCGACATTTACTTTATAAACTTCAACTAAATCACTCATTTCAGAGGAAAGCTCCTCTAAAACTGGGGTAAGTGCTTTACAAGGGCCACACCATGGTGCCCAAAAGTCAATGATAAGCGTTTTGTCTTTTGAAGAGGTAACTTTTTCAAAGCTCTCTTTGTTTAAATTAATGAGTTCGCTCATTATAAATTATGGTAATGTTAAGTGTAATGTTTGATGTTTAATTTGAAAGAAGTAGGAGCACCATTGCCGTAACTGCACCCCCAAAAACTAGGAAATCGAGAATGAGAAGAATAATGCTGGGCCGTTTTTTCTTTTCAGGCCCGGCAGCTACTGGCCTTGCTCCACCCGGAACACCTGGGGGAGGAACACCCATTGGACTCGGAAGAGGGGCTGCTCCCGGAGTGAAACCCATCGCAGGTACTGGCATTGGAGCACCAGGTGCTGGAAGCGCTGGGCCTGGCCCAGCTTTGGGGGCTACTAGCGAAGGTTTAGGACCTCCCGGGGTTGGTAACGATACAACCGGAGAGGGAAGTGCCGGCGAAGGAGAAAGGGATGGAGATGCGAGAGTTGGGATTGGCCCAGGAGTAGGAGCAGTAGGTAATTGCACCATATTCGGTAAACTTGGAGTAGGGACAGCCGGTAAAGGAGATGGAGAAGTGATTGGACTTGGTCCAGGTAGCGGGACTGAGGGCATTGGTGCTACAGGTGCGGGTGGCACGGGAACACTGGGGAGCGGGGCCGCACCAGTGGGTGCAGGTGTTGGTAAACCTGGCATTGGCCCTGGTACTACTTGAGATGGAGCAGGTACTGGCCTTGGCACCGTTGCTGAGGGTAAGGGTGCTGGGGTGCCGTCAGTCGGCTTTATTTTAGGTGCAAAGGGAGAACGTGTGACACGAAATTTCGGACCCCCATCGCCAGGCTTAACTGGTGCTCCTTCTTTGGGAGTCAATTTGAGGGTCGGTTTAGGGGGGGTGGGCAATCCTTCAGACATAACAATTTGATTCAAAAAGGAATATCAATTCAGGGCAAGCGAAAGTTTTAATCCTTTGGAGTATTTTTTTGAATCAAATCAGAAATTTCATCCATGGTGGCATTTTCAATAGATTTACCCTTGAGCGAAAGATCTTCAAAAGTTTTAAAGAGAGTTTCAGTCATTTTGTCATGGGTATTCTGAGAACCTCCCAAAATAGAGAATTTGTCTGCTTGGGTAATTCTTTTATGTCCATCAGTACAATCCAATCCAAGTCCAAAGAGGTGGGCCATGACCTTGGGGTCTTGATAAGGAAGGTTTGGATGATTGTATCTTTTGTTCATGAATTTTTATCTTATTTAAATTGTAAGCTTAGAGTCAATAAAGTCTTAAACTATTTCTAATAACTTTAAAATGCAAAGATTCGGGTACTTACCGCGAGTTCAGTTTCATTTTCCTTAGTAGTGCCTTGACGCCCTGTGATCGAAAATATCCATGTCCAAACGGGGGAACTATTATACTCGATTGCTGTTTGCCAATAGGGAATATTATTGGACTCCTCCTCGAATGCAATCGAACCATAGAAACTCTTACTCTCATCCAATCGGTGGTTGAGTGAAAGTCTCCATTGGTCGGAAAAAGATAAATATTTGAAATAGCCAATTTCAAGGTTGTTAATGGTACCATCAATGAATTGGGCGGAAAAACTATTTCGAATTACTTTTCCCTGACTGGTATCTATTTTTGATTGTCCAGTTAGAGAGATCCAGTGTGCAGGATTAAAAGTAAGGTTAGCAAAAAAATCTTTGGAGATATTTCCTTCATTTTCTTTCTTATGATATAAGTCTTGATAGAAATTGAATGTAGCAATTCTTCGACTTTGTTCTTCCGTCTTCGTGAGGAATTCGTGTTCCCACCCAAGTCGAATGACTTCGTATGGTTTTAACGCATCTGCTTCGATGTGATCAATTAGATCAATGTCTCTGAGGTTGAGCTCAGCGAATGGAATGTCAATTTGCGGGATGAGAGATTCTCGGTTGGCACTCAAACGATTTACTTTTCGGTGAGAGATTGAAAAGCCCATTATGTGACGAATTTGGTCGATTTTCCATGTGGCATTCTTCCAATTATAATCACCATATACTTCATATCTTAAATCATTTCCTAATTCGCCCCAGCTCCGATTGGCATTGGGACCATCGAGTGAATAATCCTGTCTCCGATATGCCAGGTGGGGGGAGTATACCCAGCCGTTAGGTAGGCGAAAAGGTCGTATGATTTGATAAGACAAATCGAGTTTATTTGACTTGTTTACTAATTCTCCAAAATTCCCCTTTTTTCGAAATGCTGAAAATTCAACCGCCATCGTATTATAAAACTTAGTCTTGGCCAAAGGTGTGGGCGCGAGGTCGAAACGCAGGTTGGGCATTTGCTCGATTGTCGATTCGTATTGATTGGCTTGCCACCGCGTAAGTGATGAGAGTGTCCAGTTTTTCCCCTCGTAGCTAATTTCTCCAAATGAATCATTCCATTGGTTTTCAGAAAAGCGATCTCTTTGGAAATCACGAAAAACTTCTGAGTCTTCATTCCATTCAAACTGACCAGCAACCCGCCAGTTTTCACTTGGACGATTAATGGAATATACTCTTGAGTACGAGCGATATTCATCGATCGCAATGCCACGAAGATCATTCCCGCGTGAATCACTTTGGTCATCAATCCATCCGCTTTCAATTGAGCCAGAATAACTTGATTCTATATCCTTTGCATTCCATTCAACGCCGGGAGACAAAAG
>CAWUUU010000117.1:0-2994 GCA_963924995.1 uncultured Opitutales bacterium | reverse complement strand
TTTGTACTTTTATTCTTTTTATCGTTTTCTTGGGAATCTTCCATAATTCAAAATATAATAATTAACCAATTAAAAAATCTAGATTGGGACTTGGGGTCAATTGGAATCAATTCCATCTAAGTTATCTTTATTCACAAACTGGTCTGTGATTAAGAAAGTTGAATCATTTACAATTGTTAAAATGCATTCTGATTCGTATGGTGATAAAGCCTGTTCACCTTTATTAATTAAATCCTGACCCACTTTTATAAATCCGGAAACTAAGTGGATAATTGCACAATCTACTTTCGCTTTTTTAATATATATTTCTTCTCCTTTGCGAGCGTTGTATTTTGTAATCCTAAAGTATTTGCATTTAGCTAATTGTATGATTTTTCCAGAATTTTGCGTATTGAGCAATGTTGGTTCAATATCATTGAAGTTTATACTTTTTAAAGATTCTTCAATATGAAGTTCCCGAGGTTTATTATTGATGCCTAGTCTACCCCAGTCATAAACCCTGTAGGTTGTGTTTGAATTTTGTTGAATTTCAAGGATCAAGTTACCTTTATCAATTGCATGTATTCGGCCACTCTCGACAAGAATTGAATCCCCATCTTTAGATTTAACTCTGTGACATAATGTCTCTACCTTTTCCGAACTAATCGCATTTTTAAATTTCTGTTTGCTAGAATTTCTTTTCAGGCCAATAAAAAGAGCAGCATCTTCGGTTGCATTTGCGACATACCAATTTTCAGTTTTAGGCTCGCCACCAAGAGCATTTGCAATTTGTTTAGGGGGATGAACCTGTAAGCTAAGTCTTTCGGTACAATCCAGCCATTTGACGAGGATTGGGAATCTTGCATTTTTAGACCAATTAGGTCCCATAATTATTTGACAGTGGTTAGAAATAAGCTGTCTCAATGTCTTTCCATTGTATGTGCCATTTAACACCAAAGATTGAGCCTCTCGTCTATCCACGATCTCCCAAGATTCTCCAATCTTATTAGATCTCAATTTTATTTTTCTGCCCAAAAATCTTTCAATGGTCGTTCCTCCCCATGGTCTTTCATGGTAAAGTGGATCAAACTTGATAATATTCATAAACTTGTATTCTATAGATGAATGTGGTGCAGAAAGAAAATCATGCTAAAGAACTAGCATTGTAGGGAATTCAATGACTAAAGCAATTATTGAAAAACAAGTAGCAATCAAGAAAGCAACACCAGGAAAGCAAGTAATTCTTAGTTTTATTTATGGAATTATTTCAATTTTGAGCTTGGTTTCATTGTACGATTATAATCCGAATAGCTTTCATTCTTCCCCGCCTTTAAAAGGTTCCCCGTTACTCGGTCAATTTGGATTATACTTGGCAAGGAATATTTTAGGAGTTTTAGGACTCTCTGCCTGGTTGTTACCTTGGCTTTTTGGAACACTTTCCTTCCTTTCTTTTAAGAAAACACATGTAAAAGAAAAAGTTATTAAATTTTCAACTATAGCTTTATCAATTCTTTCGATCAGCATTTTAGCAAATATAAGGGATATACAAGTTCGTGAGGGTGGAACAGCTAGCCTTTTCGACCCAAATGTTTATGAACACGGAGCGGGCGGATCTCTAGGGGCTTTTATTTATTCAGGGCAGCCAATTAATTCTGCGTATGAAAATCAAATTGGAGGGATTTTGCAATTATGGCTCGGGAGTTTAGGTGCTACATTACTATCGGTCGTTATTCTTTTATTTTGTCTTTCAATTCATTTTTCACTGTCTCCACTTCAATTTATTTTATCTCGATTAACTATTTTAAAAAGCTTTTCTAAGAGCACAGGAAATGAAATTAAACCAACACAAGTAAAAGAAGAGACTCAAGATGATGAAATTACAGAATCTGAAATTAATGTGCTAAACAAAAAAGAAAAATTAATTTCAAAAGAAAACCAAAAGTCAAAATGGAAAATTCCTTGGCAATCGAATGGGGGAGAAGAGGATCTTTTGTTCGGAGATGTCTCCAAAAGCAATAAAGATGAGAAATTGCAAGTAAACGCAAGTAAAGTTAAAAAGAAGCCCTCCCTAAGCGATCAAGATGTAATTGTAAGCAAAGAAAATAAGAATATTGTAAATCAAGAAGCTGAGCTAAATTCTAAAATAGAAGAAAAGCCAGAAAAAGTTAAATTAATTGATGAGACTCATACAACGGATTCTAGTCTTGAATCATCGGAAGGCATGGAAGGTTTTAAAGTAGTAAGAGCTGCGAAAACCGAAAAAGCTGGGGATTTATTTCCTGAAAGAAAAGGAGATTACCATTTCCCGCCAATGGAACTCTTAATGGAGCCACCTGAAGAAGAGGCTATCGGTGATGAAGATCACATTCTTAAAGCAAAAAGATTACAAGATACATTAAGGGAATTTAAAATTGAAGTCGAAATGGGTGAAGTCCATACAGGACCTGTCATTACCAGATATGACCTTCATCCTGCTGCTGGGGTAAGGGTAGAAAAAATAGCTAGCTTAGATAAAAATTTAGCGATGGCACTAAAGGCTGAAAGCGTACGTGTACTTGCCCCTGTACCTGGCAAGGGATGTGTTGGAATTGAAGTTCCAAATGCAATACCAATGCCCGTATGTATGAAAGAGATTCTTCAATCTAAGGCTTGGCATGAAGCCGGGGCTGAAATTCCCATTGTTCTCGGAAAAGAAGCTAGCGGGAAACCATTAGTTGCGGATCTTACTAAGATGCCTCATTTACTTGTCGCTGGTTCAACGGGGTCCGGCAAAACCGTCTGTATAAATGCGATTATTGCTTCCCTATGCTATCATTCAAGTCCAGAGGATGTAAGGTTTATCATGGTGGACCCAAAGATAGTGGAGATGAAGGTTTATAACGATTTACCTCATATGTTAATTCCTGTGGTAACTGATCCCAAGAAAGTACCTGGTGCATTAAAATGGCTTATAATTGAAATGGAGAGACGTTACCAAATATTTTCTAAAATAGGCGTTAGAAATATTGCTGGCTT
>CAWUUU010000116.1:0-8000 GCA_963924995.1 uncultured Opitutales bacterium | reverse complement strand
GTCAATTGTCATTATTTGGGAAATGACTGGTCAATATGCTTTAATTCTCCCTTTGATGATTGGGAATATGATCGCATGGTTTGTTGCGGTTCGTTTCCAACCGGTTCCCCTTTATGACTCTCTTCTCCTTCAAGATAAAATAAATCTAAAAAAACTACCCCATTATAAAGGCGACCAAGATTGGCGAAATTTACCGACCAGTACGATTATGACATTTGATCCAGTTTTCATCGAAGGCCACCATTCGATTCAAGATAACTTAAAAAGGATTGATCTTCATTTCCGAAAGCACCATGCCTATCCCATTCTTGATCAAAGAAGTAGGCTGATCGGTATGATCACACATCAAGAGCTGGATACACCAATCAAGGTGGACGAGAGGGTTTCGATATTGGAGATGATTCAAGATCAAAATCTGATTCTTCTCAAACCAGAATTATCGATTCGTGAAGCCGCCAAAATATTAGTGGACAACGATTTGGTACATGCACCTATAGTCAGTTCGAAAGATCATCGAAAATTAGTTGGAATCTTAACCTTGAATGATATTACTCGACAGCAAAATTCGATGGAGGATAGTATCGGTCGATAAGTGTGCTTATTCTTAATTTGACTTATTAAGTATAAATGAAGTTGCCCCCCAACCTCCCGAAGTTGAATCCCCTAAAGAGTAACTCTTTACTTTTGAGTGGGACTTGAGGATCGAGTGCACTATTTCCCTTAATGTACCAATTCCCTTTCCATGAATAATTCGGCCCTCATGAATCCCTTTTTTTGAGCATTCATTAAGATATTCGATTACGAGCACTTTCACATCGCTTGGCTTGAAGCCATGGAGGTCTAATGTTCCATTGATTGGAATTTGCACAGGGTCGATTTGATCCTCTTGATTCACTCGAGAAGATTCCCGGAAGGGAAGGGAAGTTTCGGTTTTCCTTTAGTAACAGGAGATTGTAAATCATCAAAAGATTTTGTGGAGTCCTGACCGTCTTGAATTCTCGGAGTAGATTGCCTAATTTCAGTGGCCAAAAACTTCTCAGTTGCTTTTTCCAAATGCTCGTTAGGTTTTCTATCTGCCTCAATTTTTTGTGGTTCCGGACTCGATATCGGTGATGAAAGATCACAACTACATAAAGTTAAACAAATTAGAAGAGTACTCGATTGAATTTTCACAATCACAACACTCCAAAATATGAGATGAATGGTCAAGTGATCTGTTTGAATAGCCTCGACATTCTGAAATACACTTAGTGTTGGAGGGTATCTATCTACATTGCCTGATAGCTATAATCTAATTCACATTTTAAAAATGAATAAGTGGCAATGTATTGATTGCCTTCGATTCTAGCAAAATAATGTAACCTTGACACTTGTATTTCTAATTACGAAATAAAATGATGCCATTAGTTAAAGTTCATTATTCAAACGTACTCACAAAAGATATTTTAAATTCGCTCTCAAAATCGTTGTCAAAGTTAGTTGGCAAAACTCTGGTAAAGTCAGAGGGGTTTGTGATGGTAATTTTCCAACAGACTGAATTGCAGAGTTTTGGATTAGATTCAACCACGCCTTCACTTTTTATCGAATTGAAAAATGTGGGAACTCTTTCTCCAGAAATCACCAATATTTTATCTGCTAAGATCACAGAATTATGTATCGGATTGATTAATGTAGAACCTTCCAGAATCTATCTTGAATTTCAAGAATCCGAGAGACATCTTTGGGGTTGGAGTGGTAAGACATTCTCAACCTAATCATATAAGTTTTTTTTGCCTCATCAATTAATTCACTTGATTAGACTTATTTGATTTTATCTTACTGTAATTATAAAAACTAGTCATTCATCTATCATTACTGACTTAAGTGAACTTCTTTGATCAAAGATAATTCGATAATTAGTGTGAAGAACCTATTCTTTTTCAATTGAAATGATTCTATCAAAGTTTCCTGTATTAATACGATGTTGCTGGTTTGGACTCAACCATCTCTTTCGTGAACGAATTTCAGAACTTCCTATAACTACTGTACAATACACTGTGTTAAGGACAATACATGATTGCCGCCCGAAAAAACTGAACCAGGGCGAGTTAGCTGCATTAATTTCAACTAATAAGAATAATTTATCCTCAATTGTAAAACGCCTTGAAGCACTTAATTATATTAAACTTGCGGGAAACCCTGATGATAAAAGAGAGAACAAAATTAACATCACTTCAGCAGGAAAAAAGATTTTTCGAGAAAGTGAAAAAATTGCATTAGAGTTACAAAAAAAAGTAACTAGTGATTTAACTACTAGGGAAGAAGATTTATTATCAAAATATCTCGCTCGAGTTAATAAGCAAATACCTCCTTCTCTGGGTGGTACTTCTGAGAAAAATAAAGCTTGTAGCAACTAATTAAATCGCTCAAGAGCCATCTTTTATTCCGAGATATAGGGGGCGTTCATTCCTTGGTCTAAACCCTCCAGATCAGAATTAAGATTCTCCAAATTGCTTCGTATTGATGACACCCGAGACGCCAGTCCACTCATTCTATGGGTGAGTGATCTTTGTTGAGTTTCAATAGCAAGTTTTGGAGCCTTTCCCGCTGATTGAAATACTTGCTTTTTGATTTCAACATTAGGCCAAAAGAACCCAAAGATAGTTAAAAGAATACCGGCGGCAGCGTGATAACTGCCAAGAGAGTCTAGGAATATACTTGCCCCAGTAGTTCCTAGGCCAATTGCAATTAGAATAACCGATGTGCTGAAAGAATATTCCCGTTTGGATTTTTGGCTAGGAGGATTTTTATGATTAGCAGCAAGCTGGTTTTTAAGTTCATCTAAAGAGAAAATTTTCTTTTCTGCATCAAAGGCTTCTTCTTCAAGATTTGTACGTTCCTGTTCCAAACGCATTCTCTTTTCAGTTGATTCCTCTTGGTACTTAATCCATTCGACCTTGGCTTTTTCACCAATATTCTCTTTTGGACCGCCTCCTCCGATTTCAATAAACCTTTTAGTCACAAGTTTAATATCATCATTAAGTGAGTACTGCTTATTTGAGATATTAAAAAGATCATCTCTTTCATTTAAAATCGAAAAGATTTCATCACACTCAATTTCATCAAAGATTTTGCGACACAAATCCTTTGTGAAAGAGTCAAAAAGCTGAAGGGTTACAGGAATCCAGTGTTGTTCTGGATTTTGGAACAATGAAGTAAAAGTGTCGAGGATGGTTGCCGTAGTTGACATTTGCTCAGCCTCTTCGGGTTCTTCTTGTTTGTGGAACTCACGCATTTGATTGCGGAAATCCTCATTCATAATCAAATCTCCACCTGGTTGAACTTGAGCAAGTTTCTTTTGCCTCTTGAGCCAATTGTAACAAAAAGCAGCCTCACGGGCTGTACAGAAAAACTCCAAGTTGTAGCGATTGACTACACTTGGATAGGAAGCAAAGAGAAGATAATTTAACTCCTTTTCTGAGAATTCAGAAAAGGCAGGTGTGATATTTTTGTCGATGTTGCTCATAACATTATTCTCTTCAATTTTTATAGTAGTAGGTTTTTTTAAAATATTCAACAATTTCAATGGAATACCTTGAGATTTTGTTCTGTAGTCATCTCCGTTGGTAATCTCATAGCCTGAATGCTTGGCAAATCGAACGCATTGCTCGACAGTAAAAGGGGGGAGATTAATTTCTGATGTTTTATCAAAGCCAAATCTTGAAAAAAACTGTTCGATTTTTTCGGTAATAAACTTGGCGGAGAATAAAAATCTGCATTTTTTAAATAAGCTGGATTCTCGTATTCGTTTATTAAATGAATCGGACAACCACTCGAGTGCCTCATCTCCCAACTCATCAATATCATCGACTATTAACAAGGGGATAATATCGCTCAAATCAAATCCGCAGTGAATGATTGCATCTTCAAGTCCAGTTACAAATGTATCCGCAAGTCTAGTATTGAATTCCTCAAGATTATCCTCATTTCGATAAGTTGCTTCAATTTGAACGAGTTGAGATCCATAAAAACGGGCAAACTTGCTAATCTCATTTCCATTTATCTCACTGCCACATGATATATTTCTCGCCATTGAGGAAAGGAGAGAGGGGAGGTCTGAATAATGCGCAGAATCAGGTGTTATGGAAATTGACTTACCTTCCTTCAGTGAATGCACGTCTTTTGCTTTTTCGAGGAAGGTTGATTTCCCCATACCCTCTGGGCCTAATGCAATAGCACACCTTAAATAGCCAGACTTTGAAAAGCCATCTTTTATAAATTGTAATTCTTTTTCTCTACCGATCATTTTTTAAGTAATTAGATTGATCACATTCTTTGCGGACAAGCGTGAGTGAATCAGTGCATGATTAGATACTTTCTGTAAAAGTAGGTTTTTAGCCAGATTGGTATACTCATCTGCTAAGTCGGTGTCATTGATGCGCCCAATGGCAATTTCTTGTAACGCTTTCTTGTGACCAAGCTGATCGGATTTGAGGCGAATCTCAGAGAATGTCTTGGCCAATGTGTAAATTTGAGTACGCAGGCTTTCTAATTCTTGCTCTGATCTCTCCAGCGCATTTCCCGCATTTATTCGAGTGCTAATATCGTAGCCTTTTAATGTTGAGAATCCGAGCGGAGAAAGTTCATATAAAGAGCCTTTTTCGTCCATCATGCCCTGAGGGCCATCAATTTGCTGCGGATCAATTGATATGCTCCATGTCCAATCGATACTCCCCGATCTGACTACTCCCTCAGGACCGGGCTCATTGACTGAAATATCGATTACAGTACTGTTGCCCAGTGGGGCTCTTGTTTTTGGGTAACCGGGTGCAAGAACCGAGTTGGAATCTCCTTTATTATCTGATGCGGTTGTGTACGAGATTTGATTAGGTTGAAAGTCGATCTCAAAGTAGTCACCATTGATCGGTTGTCCATCGACAGTTTCTGAGCGTACACCATTACCATTGTCTGATAAATACTCCCCAGAGTCAAAGAACCAACGATCACCCTGCTTGAGCTGAATTCGGTCTCGAGAGTTATAGCTATGCCACCACAATTTGACTTTTCCACCGACTGCAGAAATATCAATTTTTTTTGAATAAACTCCCGAGTCAGTTTCTTGGTCAGGGTATACAATTGTCCTGTCGATATAGTCTGCAGATTGAGGGTCTAAGATTTGTTTATTAAAGGTACGATCAAACATCAAAGACTCCAGGGTCTTTGAACTCTCCTGGAATTCTCGATTTAAAACCTCTCTATCGTAATTACTCGAGATGGGATCAGTTGCTTGATATGCTAAAACATTCATCCGTTTAATAACTACTTCGGCATAAGAAATAATATCGGCTTGTTGTTGAGCAAGCGTGTACGCATTTTCAAGATTCTTTTGAGCAGAACCTGAAAATTTACTTTCCATTTCCATCCTTTTTGAAATTCGATAAGCTGCTGAATCTATTGATGGATTTGCAGAAAGTCGTTCCCCGGATGCAATTCGATTACTGGACTCTGAAATTTCTCGCTGGCGGATTGAATTAAGAGTTTCAAACCGTGAAGACATAACTGGAGAAATGAAATTCATTTATAGGCAAGATTGAATAAATAATGACATTTTAGATTAAACTAAAAAGTGGGGAATGTTTTGAGTAAAATGGAAGGGCACTTTTAACTCCCAATCGTATGAAGTATAAAAGGCAAATGAGTCAACCGATTGACTAGTACAAAGATGACTACCTGTCTGAATTTGCTCATTTAAAACCACAACTTTTTGCTGACGAATAAACTGTTTAAGTTGATGGTGACAAATTAATGATGGAGATATTGAAGACATGTTAATTTATGAATAATTTTCATTTGGCCAACTTGGCACCCCACCCAATCAATATAAGAAAATCATGAGTGGTAGTGCCAAATCATCTAGCCCGTTGACTTATTTTCGGCCAAAGTTTAGCAGATCCAGAACTATTCCCATATTTAGGTTGGACTGTGCTAATGCAGCACTGGCTGCGTATACTTGTACATTATATTTTGCATAGTTAGTCACTTCCTCTGCCATATCGACATCCATAATCCGACTATTAGCAGCTTGCAGGTTAGTCTTACTGCTCGCCAAGAAGTCGGAGGAGAATTGCAGTCTTGATGATGTTGCTCCACTCGTTGCTCTCAAGTCCGCAACCTTGTTAATTACCGAGGTTAGATTGGCAGTTGTTACAGCAGATATGCTTGTGGCAGTAGCTGTTGTAGCCGAACTACCTAAGTTGATTGTACTGCTGATACTCAAGGCTTCATCAATATTCAATGAGCTAATCGAAATCGAAGCTCCCGATTCACCCTTTGTGGATATATAGACATCCTTTGAATTGGTTCCAGTCGTAAACAGACTTAACGAATTGAATGTTTCGCTGGTAAAGCTGTTTAAAGACTTTTGTAATTCCTTGAATTCTGACGCATAACTTGACTTGTCTGATGTGGTGGCAGTGCCACTACCATAGCTTACTCGAATGGTTGACATTCGATCAAGAATACCCGCAATCGACTCAAGGGCACTATCCTGTGTGTCCGTAAAGGAAAGTGCGTTATCCACATTATTTTTAGTGGCACTAGTTACTGTGATGGCATGCTTCAATTTCATTGAGACAGCCAACCCTCCAGGATCATCGGATGGTTGATTGATCCGGTTTCCACTTGAAAGGCGCATCAGGCTTTTAGTTAGCAAAGACTGTGCGTTCCCAAGTTGAAGGGAGTGGTAGTTTGAGGTTGTAGAACCTCCGCCTAATGTAAGTCCCATAATATGTCCTTAACTTAGAGGAGTAACAACGCAGTGGAAGAGGCCTGATTTGCCTGAGATAACATCGCGGCAGAGGCCTGCGTAAGGATATTATATTTCGCAAATCGGGTAGACTCTTCAGCCACATCGACATCCATGATCCGACTATTAGCCGCTTCAAGATTCGCCTTGGTCAACCTGGCATGATCTTCGCCCAACTGTAGTCTTGCCATAGCAGCTCCGTTTGAAGCCCGCATGGATGAGATGTTTTCAATGGCTTTACTAAAGAAAGCGATACTCAGATCAGCTATATCGAGTTTCGCTGTATTTTTATCTCGTGCCAGTGCCACAGATGTGCCACCGGTATCGTGGGCAACATTGACGGTATTAGAAGTACTGGTAAATGTTAAGCCACTTAAAAGTAAAGCCTTAGACATCATGACTGCTGCTCCTGCACTACCTTGGTCAGTTGTGAATACAGTTATGTTAACAACTTGGACTGGGTTACCGGCACCCGTTTCAAAATCCAAACCAGCACCTCCCGCTTGAGGGCCTTGGCCGAACAAACTAATACCGTTGAATTTCTCAGTGGCAATCGAATGTAATTGTTCCTGCAGTGCTTTGAATTCAACATTGTAATTCTCGATATCGCTGGCACTTTTGATTACATCAGTACTGAGTGTCTTGAGCTCAGACATACGGTCAATAATCTTTGCTGAGGATCCGAGTGCGCCGTCTTGAACTTCCGCAAAGGAGATTGCATTTTGGATGTTGGAGATGACTGATTTGTTTCTTCCAATTGCGGAGCTAAGTTTCATCGAAACTGCCAAGCCTCCACTGTCATCTGCGGGTGAATTAATCTTCTTGCCACTGGATAGACGAGTTAAGCTTTTTTGAAGTGCCTTACTACTTTGATGGAGTGAGGATGCTGCTTTGCTAGCAGATTGATTTGATAGTATTGATAATGCCATGATTACGAATTCCTTTATTAATTTGGTTTAGAGTGTTTTCTATCCGAGTAGCATCAGTGCTGTGTTCTGCGATGAATTGGCTTGAGCCAACATCGCTGCAGATGCTTGTGATAAAATGTTATACTTGGCTAACGTGGTTGACTCAGTGGCCACATCGACATCCATGATTCGACTATTTGCCGCTTCAAGGTTTGCAGAAGATAACCTGAGGTGATCCTCGGCAAATTGAAGACGAGTCATTGTCGCACCGTTCTCAGCTCGTAAGGTCGCAATATTTTCTAGTGCAG
>CAWUUU010000115.1:0-15528 GCA_963924995.1 uncultured Opitutales bacterium | reverse complement strand
TTACTTGTACATTTAAATGTTAGCCTTTAAAATAATATTAAACTCATATTTTAGTTTCAAATGATCACAGATTCATGTTTATTTTAATTGAATTCTAAATCTTTCATCAACTAACAAACATAAATCATGGCTAAAGGACAACACGCAAAAAAAGAAGTTAAGAAGAAGTCTACCAAGACTGTTAAAGAAAAACGCGAAGAAAAAAAATTAAAAAAAGCAAGTAAGGGATAAACCTCTTTCAAGTTATGTAGCTTTCTGCTTTGTCAAAAACTTTTTATTTCCATAAAATCTTTTAAATCAGTTGCCTAGTACACATTTTTCGTATTTTTACTCTTATTTCCATAGTAAACATTGCATGTTTCTAGATTACGTAATTCGTGGATAACAAACTTGGTTTAGGTTTGTTCTGTACTTTCCTAAACTATTTCAACTTTGCTATTCACAAAACTTGCTTGATGGGTATCAATACTATCTTTAATTAAATTCTGTTCGAGTCGCTGAAATTTTAACAATTTAGCTCCTGTGGTGCAATGGATAGCACATTGGTCTCCGGAACCGAAGATCTGGGTTCGACTCCCAGCGGGAGCACCATCTTTTTGAAATACTTTCTTTGAATATTTAAGATATTGAATAATATAAGAGCATGAATTTAATCTCGATTGAGCCACTTTCAAAAAAGCTAGAATCTCATCCCGTCTTTACAAGGCTGAACACCCTTGAAGAATTACGTGTGTTTATGGAACACCATGTATTTGCGGTGTGGGATTTTATGTCTCTTTTGAAAAAGTTACAGCAAATTTATGTTCCTCATGGTTCCCCATGGATTCCTAATTCAAATGGAAATGTTGTCCGTTTTATAAATGAAATTATAATGGAAGAAGAGTCCGATCAATCTTTTGAAAAAGACGGTGAATCCTATGCCAGTCATTTTGAAATTTACTTAGAGGCAATGAAAGAAGTGGGTGCTTCTACCAGCGTAATTGAACAGTTTCTCAACGAGGTTCGCTCGGAGGGAATCGACAATGCCTTGACCTACGACCTTATACCTGAACCCTCTAGAGAGTTTATGAGTTATACTTTTGGGTTAATCGAACGAGGTAAGGGGCATGAGATAGCATCATCATTTGCGATTGGACGAGAGAGCATTGTGCCCTTGATGTTTCAGAGAATCTTGGATCAGACAAATATTACCACAGAAGAGGCACCCGTTTTTCATTATTACCTAGAAAGGCATGCCCATTTGGATGGTGAACACCACGGGCCGATGGCACTTCGTTTACTTGATGATTTATGTGCAAATGATGATCAAAAAGAAAATGAGGTGATTCTTGAAGTAGAATCAAGCCTTGGAGCTAGAATAAAGTTGTGGGACGGGGTATTGTTGGCCACTGACAACCCACAATTATCTTTAAATTAGGCTAACTCTATTTCAACAGTGAATTCGTCTCTTCCTGATGGCGGTACATACCGAACGGTCTTATTCTCAGGCGAATTCGGTGGAGACATCCAAGGTTCAACGCAATAATATGGAGCATTTTCTTGGGTCCATGTAACAAAAGTAAGCCTTGTGCCGTTTTCTGCACCCCCTACTTCTGAAATCTTAATGGGTTCTTCTTGGTTGAGAAGGGATATTTCGGCTACAGGATTTTTTAATTCATAATGCACTCGATTGATCAAATTTGGGTCTTCCATGGTGGAAAATTCATTCGTAGAGAGAATTTTTTTCATAATTCCTCCAGTTTGATATTGAAAGACTTTTTTAGCATCAATTTTTACTTGATGGTCTTTCAAGCGTAAATCTTTTCTCCAGGGGATTTGAAAGTAGGGGTGTAGTCCTGCAGACCATGGAATCGGTTCACGGCCTTCGTTCTCTAAAACAAGGCTGATTTGCAGCGATAATTCGAGGAAATGATAAATTACAGTAAAGGTAAAATCAAATGGATAGCAGGCTTTTATTTCCTCGGATGGTTCAAGTTCAACCTCAAATCCATGTTTATCCATCGAACGAACTCGAAAGTTTGAACTACGGGCGAATCCATGTATGGGCATCGGCAGTGCTTTTTGTCCTGATCTCCAATGATCTTCATTACCTGCGTCATAGCATTTACCGGCAAAAGGAAATAAAATTGGGATGCCCCCGTGAGTTTGCTCGAAGTTTTCTGAATTATACTCTTCTGGCCAATGAATAATATCGCGGACGGAACCGTCACTCATATTGATGTGCCAATTTAAAAGACGTGCTCCTTGTTCAGGTAAGGCAAGAAAAGTCGATGGACCTACATCCCAACGCTTGATTTCTTGGTTTTGGTAAATAACACTTTCCATAAGATATCAATTGCCCGTTCTTGGAACTTTGTGCAATGTATTTTTGTGATCAGAATAAGCTTTTTAAAATTTTAAAGTATTTCCTCGTGCTTAAAATCCGAAAAATAATAACTTTTCTTTCTTTTGTGATCTTCACATCATTTTTATCGGTAGTGAAGGCTGAAGATAATAGCTCTGCCCCTCCAATTTCTTTGGAATTAAATTCTGAAAAAATTGCTTATCAAATTCCTATTCGTGATCAAATTGGGCCTCCCATTCTGGATATTCTAAGAAGGGGGCTCAAAAGTGCAATTGAAGCAAATGCTGATATTGTGGTTATTGATATGGATACTCCAGGTGGCGAATTAGGAGTTACATTGGAAATTATGCAAGAAATTATTGAATCCTTTGATCGTTTTGAAGGTCCGATTATTACTTATGTGAATAATGAGGCAATTTCAGCGGGAGCATATATTGCAATTGCAACGAATGAGATCGCCTTCGCTCCCTTTGCTCAAATTGGAGCAGCCGAAGCAGTAAGTGGGGGAGGCGGAAATATCGATTCCTCAATGAAGCGGAAAATAAATTCCTACTTGAAAGCCAAAATAAGAAGTTATACCGGAAAATATCGTTATCGGTCTCGAGTTATGGCTTCTATGATGGACTCTAACGAAACTTTGCTTATTGAGGGTAGTGCACCGCTTGCCGCCGACGGTTCAGTAATTCAAAAAGAGGGCGAACTGGTTACCCTTACGGCGGAAGAAGCAGTTAAGAAATATGGCACCCCCCCCCAACCCCTTTTAGGGATAGGGATATATGACAGTGTAGAAAAATTATTGGATGAAAAATGGGGCGAAGGAAAATATAATTTAATTAAAATGAAAATCAATTGGGCGGAAAGGGCTGGACTATGGCTTAACTCGGTAGGCCCGATTATTATTGGAATTGGCTTATTGGGTTTATTTATCGAATTTAAGACCCCAGGGTTTGGTTTTTTTGGGGTTACTGGCATTATTTTTGTCCTCGTTTTCTTCGCATCCAAATATGTTTCGGGATTAGCAGGTCAAGAAGAGATCATTATTTTTTTACTTGGAGTATCATTGGTTATTTTAGAACTCTTTTTGTTCCCTGGGCTATTATTTCCGGCAGTCCTTGGGGTATTAATGATTTTTGGATCCATTTTATGGGCAATGGTCGATGTTTGGCCAAATGCAGATTTCATATGGAGCCTTGAATTGTTTAAGAAACCTTTTCTGGACCTTTTCCTGGCGATTGCAATTGCGATCGTTTTAGGCCTGATTCTTTCGCATATTCTTCCCCATACCCCCATGTGGAATAAATTGATTTTATCGGAAAGTGTTGGAGGGTTGAAAAGTCCGGGAACAAACTTAAATACGAACTTTCAGAATATTACATTTGGAAGTGAGGGTCTCGCAGTTTCTGAACTTTTTCCAGTCGGGGAAGTCGAGATCGAGGGGGTTCGATATGATGCACGATCGAGTTTAGGGAAAATCGCCAAGGGAACCCCTGTTGAGGTAACGGGTTTGAATGATTATGAGTTGATAGTGAGAAAGCTTTAAGAGATGGAATCTATACTCACAGCGATTTTGTTTGGCTATTTATTAATTCTTATCGAAGGATTTTTACCGGGAGGAATTTTAGGCTTAGCGGGTGTATTTTGTATAGCCCTCGCCTCTTATTTTGCCTACCAAGAATATGGGGGGCCACTAGCTCCAACCCTAACCTTCATCCTTGGAGCATTTGGGGCCATCATAATCATATTTATTGAATTTAAGTGGTTATCGAAGAGTAAATTGGGAAAAAATCTTTTTTTATCAAGTTCAACGGATGGAATAAGCAATAAGGAGTTGCCTGGAGAGGAAATAATTGGTCAGACGGGTAAAACTTTGACCGAACACAAGCCAGAGGGAATAACTTTGCTCAAGGGGATAAACTATGATGCATATAGCGAAGATGGTTTTTTGCCTAAAGAGACATCAATCATTGTTACCGGAACAGATGACTTTCGTATCCGCATTAAAAAGCATAATTTACTTTAATTCAAAACACTTTCAATTTAACCCTAAAATAACTTAATTTAACCCCAAATTTATTATGACAGATTTAATTATATGGATAGGTATCGGACTCGCACTCATTGCTGGACTTGTTGTTGGACTGATAATGATTTCTTTTTTCAGCACTTGGCTTAAGGCACTTCTCGCAAAAGCACCAGTTGGCTTCACTACTTTGCTAGCAATGCGGTTAAGAGGTGTTCCAGTTGGCTTAATTGTTGATGCTAGAATCACTGCGGTTAAAGCAAGTATACCGCTTACTACCGACCAACTCGAAGCTCATTATTTAGCTGAAGGAAATGTGGTTCAAACCGTTCAGTCGCTTATCGCTGCATCGAAAGCAAATATCACTTTAAACTGGGATCGTGCCTGTGCCATAG
Organism: uncultured Opitutales bacterium; assembly: GCA_963924995.1. Lineage (GTDB taxonomy): Bacteria > Verrucomicrobiota > Verrucomicrobiia > Opitutales > Seribacteraceae > Seribacter. The sequence goes on along the minus strand of CAWUUU010000115.1, from coordinate 10,769 downwards.
ATTTAGCGACGAGAGGAACCTCAAAATCGGTATTGGAGGCGGTACGAACCTCAATTAATCCCAAGGTAATTGACTGTGTGATTGAAGGCAGGGAAACCATCGACGGCGTTGCCAAGGACGGAATTCAAGTAAAGGTAAGGGCTCGAGTTACAGTACGAAGTAATTTAGACCGCTATGTTGGAAGCGCTCAAGAGGAGACTGTAATCGCACGAGTTGGGGAGAGTATTATTTCAACAATTGGTGCGTCAGAGAACTATAAAGTCGTTTTGGAAAATCCTAACTCCATTACCGAGAAAGTACTCGATCGTGGATTGGATCAAGGAACAGCTTTTGAGATTTTATCAATCGATATTGCGGATGTAGACCTTGGGGAAAATCGTGGTGCCGCCCTTCGTTCTTCACAAGCTGCAGCAGACAAAGAAGTAGCACAGGCACATGCAGAAATTCGACGTGCGGCCGCTGTGGCCCTTGAGCAAGAAAATCTGGCTAAGGTTCAGGAGATGCGGGCAAAACTCGTGGAGGCGGAAGCTCAAATTCCCTTAGCGATGGCGGAGGCTCTTCGCAGTGGTAATTTGGGAGTGATGGATTATTATCGTTTACGTAATGTTGAAGCCGATACTGATATGCGATCAAGCATTTCACAAGATACTGAATAACGCCTCGGACTGATGCCTGACATTAATTTAGATACCCTTTTTATTGTTGGATTGATTCTAGCCTCTTTGATCGGGAAGTTTTTTAAGAAAAAAGAACCGACTGATTCTTCAGAAACGAGTGCGGATTCGGAAACATCACTGGAAAGTGTATTAAAGGACGCCTGGCAAAAAGCCACTCAATCATCATCCAAACAAAAAGAAACTCCCCCTCCCCTCCCAGGCTCAAATTTATCTTCTGCCAAAACTATTAAAATTGATCGGCCTCCAGCCCTTGTTACTACCTCGACAATTAAACCAGTCATTGAATCCACTCCAATGGATTCAATTTCAGATACTACTTGGAATACACCTGAGCAAGATGTAAAGAGTAAGAATAGTATTACATACAAGGAACTGCTTTCTTCAAAGGCATCGCTTAAGCAGGCCTTTATATTGAGAGAAATCTTGGATCAACCAGTTTCAATAAGGCCCGAAGCTAAATAATGTCACTCTTTTTGTTTCTGACCACTTTTTTTTGTGGGTATTAAAGTTTTCTTGTTTGCGATGCTTAGATTCAAGCCTTCCTGCATACAACGCTTGTTCCATTCACAGGTCTGAACAAATTTGCATGTATTTTCTACACATTTAACAATTGAAATCTTTGTCTTACTTCTTTTCAATTTATATAAAGAAATATTGAATAAGAAAATGTTCAACCCTTAACCTAGTTGATGTTAGCAAAATTACCCGATCATTCTTTAATAACTGAAGAGGACAGGGTAAGATATACCGATGGTTCAATATCGGTAACAATATGGTTTGATGTAGATAATACTATATTTTCTTTTGAGATAATATTCGATCTTCTGTTAAAGGAAATGGCTCTCCTTTATTCAAAGAAATCACCACCGAGATATGTGAAAGTAGAGGAGGAAATTCCTAAATTTGGTCACGCCAAAAAACAATCTATTGGATCAAGGGTCGAAAATTTACCCTATAGTCGAATAATTGAATTTGAAGAAGTGTCTGAATGTATACCAAAGCAAGAAAGAAATTTTATATTAAAAATTATGCATTTGATAAATAAAAATAGTGGTGCTTGAAATTACTACTTGTTAGCTTCTCAAATCAATCCAATAGGTAAAAGAGGATATAGACCTACTCGATTACTTGTTCAATCCCTTCGCCTTCTTAATCCCTGTGCTTTATTGATAAAGCACTTCAAATATGTATTAGGGGAATTTCCGAAAATGATAAATTAGGGGGAGGCATGGCTTAATTCGATTTTATCATACAAAGCCCAAGGCTTTTGCTTAGATCGAGTGCTGCTTCGTACTCCTCCAATTTAATTGTAAGTGCTTTCCGCTCAGCTCGAAAGAGCCTCCTTTCGTCTTCCAATAACTCTAGTTGTGACACGATACCAGATTCTAGTTTTTCTCGAGTGACTGCAAGTACGGCATTGGCTTGGTTGACCATATCTTTTGCCAATTCTAATTGTTCAGAGATCGTTGAGAAGGCAATAGTAGATCTCTCAACTTCTTCAACAGCTCGGATAATTAGTGCCTTCCATTCAGCTTCCATGAGTTCGACTTTTACTTTAGAAACACGCACCTGATGTTTTCTTCTTGGGCTCCAAATGGGAATGTCAACGAATGGACCTGCTTGTGCTTCCCAACTCTTCCAGGGATTTGAGAGACTCGATGACATGCTGATCCCACTTAGTTTTAAACCTAAGGAAGGAAACAGATTTAACTGTGAACTTTTTTCTAAAAATAAGCTGGAGCGAAGCCTCGATTCTGCGGCACGAATGTCGGGTCTTTGGGAAAGTGCAACCGTGGGCAGGATTGAAGGAAATATTGGACTTGGTGCGAAGGATAGAGGTGTTATTTTAAGCTTTGCAGCTTGCAGAGGACGCCCCAATAAGCGTTTAAGCCTTATTGTCAAAAGCCGATAATTTTTATCGACACGGGATTTTTCGAATAATAGTTCGGTCATTTCTGCTTCTTGACGAATAATAGTGGTCTTATTTTCAAGCCCAGAATTAAATCTTTGGCGAAATAGAACTAAAGTTGATTTTTGTCTTTTGAGTGAATTTTCTAATATTTTAATGTCTTCTTGATAAAAGCGGAGGGTATACCATGTTAGAGCGATTTGATGTAACAAAGAAATTTCTGCGGATTTTATCATTTCAATAGTCGCTTGTACTTTCTGATTTTCGGATTTACGAAGGGTTTTCCATTTACCCCACATGTCGATTTCCCAACTTGTGGAGGCACTTGCATTCCATTTAGGTAATTCTTTTTCATCAAAAGAGGTATCTCGATTTCTTTCCCTTCCCTCTCTTAGTCCAAAACTTGTATCAACGGTGGGAGAAGATTGTGACATAACGAATCCGGCTTCTGTTCGTGCAAGATCTATCATTGTGAGTTGGACCTTCCAGTCTAAGTTATTTTCTAAGGCAAGATTGAATAACTCATACAGATGCTGATCAGTGAATACAGATTCAATAGTTGGAAAACTTGACTGGTTAGATTCGTTTTGGTCCAAGCTAAACAATTCATTCGATGGAATGATTGATTGAATATCTGGAATGATCTTTTTCTTATGAAAACAACCATTAGAAAGCCCAAGCATAGCTAATATAAAAAAAGAGCGAATCCCTACTTTCATAATATTTATTAAGTGCTTAAAAGTTAAAGAAATTCAATATTTTCTGCATTAAAAATCATAGCCTCTGGTTTTGAATTAGCATCAACCACACCCTTGATTTTAAGGCGAGCCCCGCCTTTTATTCCATTCACATTCATCAATGTTCCATTAAGAACATTATTATTTTCATCTACAATTTGTATTGTGAGGATGCTGCTTATAATCTTTTCACGAGATTCACAGCATGCATCCCAAGGAGTTGCGCAATTATCTCCAGGAATTTCATCACAAGTTTCAAGTGCATCATCTCCAAAGGCAAAGATTGCCCTGCCCTGGGCGAAGGGGTTTTCTCTTCCACCAATAAAACCCTCAATTATCAATTCCTTGTTTGGCACATTTTGTTCTCTCGCTTGTTTAACTGTAATTGAATCCCCCAAAGCTATATCACTTATTAAACTAACTGGAATAGATGCGGGAATATCTTGGATGATTTCTTTCTCACCACAACCAACGAGTGATATCAAAATATAAGAGGCCATTTGTAGTTTATTTTTTATATATATATTCATTTTATTTTAATAATTTAATTAAATTTATTTAGGAGGAGCGGAGTGTTTCTGGCAGTGATGGTCGCAAGCAGGACCAGGCTGGTGGTATTCCTCCGAGTAAGCCTAAGGTAATTCCTGTGACTAAACCGATTTTGATTACATACGGATCAAAATCTAAGACAAATACACCAATAGAAAATGGAAATGAAACCCCCTGTAAAAAGCCTAGTGCAAATCCAAAAGCTATAATTGAACCAATTATTGATGCTATACTTGATTCTTGAGTTAAACTATAGAGTAGTGACCTACGGGTAAAACCAATCGCTTGAAGAGCCCCAAATTCTCGTATTCTTGCTGAAAATGCAGCATACAATGTATTCAAACCACCAAATAAAGCCCCAGTGGAGATGAGTATTGCGCAAACCCAAGCCATCCATCTAATAGGGGCGAAAAAGGAAGAAAGATTAGCGTAATAATCTGCTTCTGATACGGCAACTAATTCAAGGTCAAGCCTTTGCTTTGTAAACATATCAGAATCTGCAAATTCACCATTTCTATCCAAACTGAGAACTGCACAAGATAAACTTTCTCTTTGGGTTAAAGTCATCAGATCTCCTAGGTTCGCCCAAACTTCGGCTTCCATCACTGTCCCGCGTGCGTCAAAAATACCAACAATTTTTAATTTCTCACGATTGAAAATTATATATTTTCCGATTGCTAAACTTTCATTCGAAAACCCAAGTTTTTGGTAGGCAAGTCTACCAATCATGACCTCTCCAGATTCTGGAAATCGTCCATTGATTATACGAACTTGTTGATGAACCCATAAGGCTTGATAGCGAACCCCTCTGAAGAGAGCCTGGGCTTTGGAGCCATCTGGCAAAGAAACAATACCATTATAATGAACTTCACCAGATATAGCTGGCTCATTGAAAACTTTTCTGACTCCTTTGATGCTAGATGCGGCAATCTCATTAATATTTGTAGAAATTTCACTTCTCTCAATACTTTCTTCACTCCCCGCACCCAATAGAATGACATTATTCTCACTTCCTGAACTTTGTAAGGTTTTTTCCATAGCTTGGTTCATGGAGGCCGCTAGCATAATAAGTAAAACGACAAGTGCACATCCTCCAATTAATTGAATAGATTGCGTGGGACGTCTAAACAAATTACGGATTGAGTATGAAATGGGAATCATGACTAAGCTGTCCTGAGGCTTTCTGTGATTGAGTGTCTTCCTGCTTGCCATGCTGGGTATAGACCAGCAAGTAAACCAAGGATTAAGGATACGATTAATCCGACTATCAAAATTGAAGAGGAGGGAATAAAAGCAATCGTGAGCCCTTCATTACCAATGGTCATGCTTTGTTGGGTTAGGAAAACTACCGCTGCTCCGACTCCGAGTATGCCGCCACCTAAGGAAAGTATCATTCCTTCTGTTAGGACAAGCCATCCAATTGCCCAATTCGGAAAACCAATTGTTTTGAGAACGGCGTGTTCTGAAATTTTTCCTCTCACCGTAAGTAGAATTGTATTCGCAACAAGTCCCATCACGGCAAGCACTGCGGCAAGACCAAGCCACCTCGAAAAACCAATCAATTCAATTAATTCGCGTGCAGTATTTGCAAAAAAAGCTTTTTCTGGACTTGTATCCGTAGGGCTTGAATCACTTGCAAAACGCTCGTCAATCTGAGTGGCAACTGAGTCGAGAAGCGATGCATCCCGAACTTTAACATTAAATTGAGTCACTACACCAAGTCCTACACGGGAAGCTTGTTGAAGAAAAGGAAGGTGCACAAAAGCAACATTGTCATCTTGGCTTGAATCTTCAGTGGCGATAATTCCTGTGACCACGACATTGACCCCGGCCACATCAAAACGATCTCCCACACCTAGACCTCTTCTGCGTGCAAGGTTTTTCCCAACGAGAGCGCCATCTTCACGGCTTCGCCAGTTTTCAATGGATCCATTTATTATTTCAAGGTTTGGGCAGAGTAAGGTGAGAGAATTAGTAGGAACTCCTCGAAAGACCACCACATCAAGGCTTGTTCCACAATTATTGACCATGATTTGAATCGGGACAACTTGGGTTACGCCATCAATTTTATTAATATCATCTAAATAATATTGTGGAAGTCGACTGGTAGCCGGACAGAATCGATTTTCACGATACACCACCAGAGTGGTGTCTTTTGCGGTGGACACAGTTGCTTTCTTAAGGGCTTCTTGCATGGTTTCAACGGTTGCAAATAGAAACATCCCTGCACTTACTCCAGCAATGGTTAGAATCGATCGAGTTCGGTTTCTTATTATCTGCTTAAAAGCAAGAATGGTTAGTCCGAAGAGTTTTCTAAAGAAATTCATTGGGCTAAAAGTAATTTCCCTTTTTCCAATTCAAGTTTTCGAGATGCCCGATTAGCGGCCTTGGGGTCATGGGTAACCATCACTACTGTTTTACCCTGATTCAATGAGAGGTTTTGCAGTAAATCAAGAATACCATCAGCTGATTCTCTGTCTAAGTCGCCGGTTGGTTCGTCCGCGACGATTAAGCTTGGGTCGGCAACTAAGGCACGGGCAATCGCTACCCTTTGCTCCTGCCCACCAGAGAGTTCTTTAGGTTGGTGATTCATCCGATCGAGTAATCCGACCTCTTCCATTACTTCTTCCACTCGCTCCCTTCTCTCCACTTTAGACATTTTATGGAGCAGGAGTGGTAATTCAACATTTTCAAAAGCAGTAAGAACGGGCATAAGGTGATAAAGTTGAAAGACATAGCCCACTCTTTTGGCCCTCCATAGAGTCAGTTTCTCCCTATTCATTTCATGGAGGTTTTCGCCGTCGATATTGAGACTGCCTGCACTTGGTGAGTCCACGCCTGCAATCAAGTTGAGTAAAGTTGTTTTTCCACTGCCAGAGGGTCCCATCAAGGCAATAAATTCTGATTTCTCAACACACAGGTCTAGTTCGTACAAGGGTGTAACTTCAATTTCACCTTTGAAGTATTTCTTAGTTAATCCAGCGGCTTTTATAAATGGTGTACTCATGGCGAAACCTTAAATTTTAATCGGTCTCCGGGTTCTAAGTTCGGGGGAGGATCAATAAGAATTTGATCACCCGGTCGTAGGCCATTAATTACTTCGATGAAGCCGTCTTTTTTTTCTGATCCAAATGTAACCTCTCGATTTTCCGCAGAATTACCGTTTTGTGCGACTACCCAAAGAGTTTGGTTATCAGGTTTATTTTTATTTCGAACTACTTCCGGAGCAAAGACTTTCAATGAACCAGTTGATGAACCATTTATTACTTCTTTAGTCCCTAAAAATTTAGCCCGGCATAACATTTCAGGGCGAAGGCGGATATCAGGTTCTTTTAGACTTACTTTCACTTGGAGGGTATTTCTTTGCAGGTCGGCTTCTCCTAAAATTCGGGTCACTACTCCTGCAAAATTTGTGTTGGGAAGTAGGCTTGAACTTACTGATACAGATTGTTCTAAAAAGACATGGGCAACATCACTAAGCGGAATATCAATCCTAGCTTGAAGTTTTCCCTCTTCGTAAAGAATGGCCGCGGTGGAGGAGTCAGGTTTATCCATATGTAACATTAACTTTCCTCCAGGTCGGGCCAAGAGTCGAAGAACAATTCCGTCAACGGGCGACCGAACTTTGGTTCGTTCGAGTGATAAACTGGCAATTTCCAGAGCTATTTGAAAAGAAGCAGTAATTTGTTCTTGTACCTTTAGCTGTTCTTTAAGGAGATGAATCCTTGCGTCTTCCTCATTAATTTGTGTCTTAGCGGCTTGAAGTATTGATTCTTGGCTGATTTTTCGAAATCTTGCTTGGGTAATTTCGTGCAGGGAAACCGCACCCTTAGGAAGAGCTTCCAGTCGGAATAGTGTGTCATTATGCTCATCTAAAAGAGCTTGTTCTTTACCTGCCCAGCTTACCGAGGTTTCTCTTTTTGCTTTGGCAAGTTCGATTTCTGCGATGAAAGCGTTTTCTTCCGCGGCCGCTTGTGCAAGCTCTGCCTTTGCTTTTCGTAATTCAAGTTGGGCATCCTCGTCTACAAGAGTGACAATAATCTGATTCTTGGAAACTTTTGCACCCTCGAGGACATGAACTTCTTGAACAATGCCACTATAAAATGAAGTTGCACGTATTGGAAAAGGGTCCGGTTCAATCCATCCACTTGCTTGAAAAAGTTGTTCCTTTGGTGCAGCTGAACTAACTCGGCTTGCATTACTTGAATTATTAAGAGGGTAAGCAATAGCGGTGACAACTTCTACAATGGTACCAGTAAGAAGGCTTTCTAGAAAAAACTTCCAAAAAAACAAAAGAATTCCACAGGTAATGAGGGCAATTACTGAGAATTTCTTAAATTGAGGAAAACTAGATTTTTGTTTAGGTTCGGTAGTTACTTGATTCATGATTCAAAAGACGATGGGAAATTAAGATAAATAATCTTACCTCTACCTCTTGGTAGAAGTTTCCATAATCGAATTGAATCAAGTAAGCTGTATGCCTAATATTAAATGAGTTCTGAGAGAGGGAGGTCGTTTAGCAAGTGATTTTAAAGACGAGCAATGATCGAAGCATAAAACTTGGTCATTAGGGCTTAGACGAAGAATTTCTACGAAAAGCGGTTCGCATATGTTCAGGGAATCTATCGAAGAATAAGAATCTAGTGAATCCAAACAAGGGTGAGAAGTTTTTTGATCGCTTTCTGATTCAGTATGACAGCAATCGGAAGGATTGAGGATATCATCACAACATAGGCACTCAAACAATGGCAATGCAGTTATGCATAAGATAAGTGCCATCGCCAAGTTTAATCTCATACTTATTAATCTAAGCAAAAAGGTGATTGTTTCAAGTATATTCTAGCTAATGGGTGGTAAAAGAATTATTGAGCAGGTCAGAAATTTCTAATTGGAGAACACAAATTATTTCAATTAGCAGTGAGAGGATCATTAAATTCTGGGGCCAACAGTTTATGCCGTTTGAGCATATTTCTTATAGAAAATTCCGTATTATCGTGAAACCTTGATAATTATTCTCCATAGAAAAACTCCCGTTCAGTTTTTCAATTGGGAGGATGTGTCTTGACGAAAGGATATTTGCTTTAACTTATTCTTTACAGGTGAGAGACCATTTTGGTTTAACCTCTCCTTGTTCTTGGCAATGTCAAACCAGTTCTCTGACATTTTCTGTACTCGCGTTGGGTACTTTTTTGCAAGGTCATTGAGCTCAGTTCGGTCTTTTGCCAAATCGTATAATTCCCATTTTCCACCCTTTGCTGAGACTAACTTCCATTTCCCCTCTCGGATCGCTCGATCCGAACCGAAGTGAAAATAAAGTGATTTATGGGCTTCTCTCTGCATACCTTTAAAATGGGTACTAGAGATTTTCCTTCCAGGGGATCAATCTCACGATCATTGATTCTTGTGGGGTATTTTGCTTGGCCTAATTCAAGAAAAGTAGCCATAAAATCGATCAGGTGAGCAGGTTGTCGAGTAATGCTATCCGGTTCAGTTTTTAACCCTTTCGGCCAGTGGGCAATCAAAGGAGAAGAAATTCCGCCTTCGTGTTGATTCTGTTTATATAGCCTAAACGGAGTATTACTGACTTGGGCCCAGGATGCGTCATAGGTTCAATAGGATTTTGAATCCCATGGGGGTAAGTTTCGTCCTCTCGTCCTTTCGAAAGGGCAACCTCCATTATCGGCTCAAAAAAGAATGAGTGTATTTTCAAAAACATTTCGTTTTTTAAGGTCAGTAATCAGCCGGCCGATGTTTTGATCAACTAGATCGATCATAGCGGCAAAGACTTCCATCCGAGTAGATTCCCAGGATTTTTCTGAATCTGTGAGTGAATCCCATGCTGGTACATAAGGGGCACGAGGAGAGAGTTTAAATTTTTTGGGAATTAAACCCGTTGAAATCTGCTTTTGATAGCGGGTATTTCTTAGTTTGTCCCAACCTTGATCATAAAATCCTTTGTAATTTGCGACATCTACCTCTGGAGCCTGTAATGGGTAATGAGGTGCATTAAAGGCTACATAAAGAAAAAATGGATCTGTAGACTTTCCAATATTATCTTGATTAATAAAATCCAATGCAAAATCAGTAATCGCATGAGTGGTATAGAATGGTTTGTTATTCAGGTTTTTTGGCACTTTCCACTCTTGTCCGTTGAGTCTAAAGGAATTGTCTCCAGTAAAAAAATTAGTGGCACCAGATAAATGCCCCCAATATTTTTCAAAACCAAAATCTGTCGGTTGTTTATTAAGGTGCCATTTGCCTGACATCCAAGTCGAGTAACCCGCAGGCTTCAGAACTTCTGCTAGCGTAGATCCTCGATTTAGCTTTGTACTGCCCGCCTGATCGCAATAAAGACCGGTTAGAAGGGAAACTCTAGAAGAGTGACACTTTGCCGTGTTATAAAACTGAGAAAACCGCAGACCATCTAGAGCCAATTGATCTAAATTTGGAGTTTTAATTTCTGATCCATAACAACCGAGATCAGAAAATCCGAGATCGTCTGCCATGATGAGTACAATATTTGGCCGACTGAATAAACCCGCGATGCCCGATAAAAAAAGAATAATAAGATGTACAATATTTTTCATAATAATTTATTTAAATTTAGGGGTAGCCATAATATTTGTTACATCATCCCAAAGCGGTGGGTCATTTTTTGGATAGATCCAGGTGTGGATCTTCATTAAGGAATAATTTCTGAAAATTGATTCCAAAGAGATACGACTAAGTCTGTGTTACCCGAGGTTATATTTTTATTTTCTTTTACATCAGCGGTTAAGTCGTACAATTCATATGAACTTTTTTATGGAGCAGAATTAATTTCCACTTGCCTTGTCGAATCGCAAATCCGCCATTTGCTGAATGATGAATCATTGGAACAGGTATAAATTCATGCTC
>CAWUUU010000114.1:0-13595 GCA_963924995.1 uncultured Opitutales bacterium | reverse complement strand
TGGAATCGTTGATTTCCTTAAAATTAACGGACCGCCACAAATTATCGAAGAAGTGCGAGAGCAGATTGAAGCAGCAGGAGAAGATGATGTACTTGGAGGTGGAAGTGATGATTCCGATGATGACCCAATGACTAGAAAAGCGATTGAAATCATCCGATCTACGAAGAGAGCATCGGCATCAAATTTACAACGAAAATTAAGTATCGGATATAATCGTGCGGCAAGAATTATGGATGATCTTGAAGATAGGGGATTAGTTGGACCTGATGTCGCAGGACAAGGGAGAGAAATTTTAATGGATTTATGAAATCTCAGCTTGCTAATTAGTCAGAAGAATTAAAAACTTAATTCAATTAAATTTTATATGGCTGTAGGACAAAAATTAGAAGAAGCAAGAAATCGTAAAGGAATTTCAATCCGAGAGGTTTCTGAAAGTACAAAAATACGAGGAGATTACCTTAGTGCGTTTGAGGCAAATAATTTTGATATAGACCTTCCAGAAGTTTATCTCCGGGGTTTTATTAGGTTGTATGCTCGTTTTCTAGATTTGGACCAAGATGCTATTTTAGCGGATTTAGATTTAGAACTCGGTAAGGGGGCAGGCAAACCAGCCCGAATGTCTCTGGGTTCTATTGCAAAAAATGAAGTTGCCGATGGTGCTGATCTTATCAATTCCGGTTCGTCTATAAACTCTTCAACCCGTAAGAACAATGCTTCTCTAGCAAAACCAATACTTTTAGTAGTTGGTTCCCTAATTTCTGTAATAATAGTTATTGGAATTTTATTCTCTATTCTTTCTGATCAAACTGAATCTTCATCAGAAGAAACTATTGAAAGATCAACCATTAAGGAAGTCAGTCCTTCAATTGATGAAAATTTGTCGCCTAAAGGTAAATTAGTTCCAGTGGATATATTTACTCTTAAATTAGCCGCCATTGGACCTATTGGATTACTAATAATAGATGATCAGGGAGAGGGCACTCCAAAGGATTTCAAAAACTTAGATATTGGTTGGGAGAACGAAATTAAAATTTCCAAGTCTTTTCGATGCCATTGCTCGGATTTGGAAAATTTACGATTTTCAATCGATAACGGAACAGAAAAACAAATTGCTTCCAAAGGAGCAGGAAACTTTAGTTGGAGTCCTTAAATAATCTAGATTAAGTATTTCATTTTTGGTTTGTATATATTTCCTACAAAGTTTGTATCTGTTTCATTATTCAAAATACAATATCGATGTAAATTTGACCCCATATTTAAAGGTCTATTTGGAAAACAGTCTTTGTATTTGTATGAATGAATACAATCGGCCAACTTCTAAAAATATCTACTCTACTAACTTTGTAGATAAAAAATTACAAAGAATTGAATACAGACTAAGAGTATGAATATTATATATAATTAAAAACAGAAGGACAGTGAGAAACCTTCTATAAATTAATGGGGGAGTAAATTATAATTCAATCTTTTCTAATGAAAAAATCAATCATCCATGAACGCTTTTTTAGCGAACCAAAACCATGTATTTCCTTTGGTTATGGCAGAAAACTCAATCTTGACTAGTGAGTCATCACTGTTAACTAGGCGAACAGCTACATCTTTAAGGTTTTGACCATCGATGATATTACTAACTGCTTCTCTTGCAATATCGAGATCTTGTGGGCAGATAAAGTTAAGAAATGGTTTATCTTTCAATATATCTAAAGAAAAACCAAGAAAATCAGACCAGGCCGAATCGTTACCGTGAAAAACAATTTCACCATCTACGATTTCCATGGTGCCAGAAAAGTCAGAATCAAGAGACAATCCGTCTAAAGTAAATGACCTTTCTTTTACTGGAACAGAACCCTTTTTAGATAATTTAAAATTTTGATAATGCTTTGGTGTAATATCTATTCTTTTCTTAAAGGCTCTATGAAAGTAATGAACACTTTCAAAACCGCAAGCAACGGATACTTGCTTAACACTAACCTTTGTGGTTGAAAGCATTTTTTTGGCTTGGGCAATCCTTGTTTTAATTAAGTCTTCAGTGGGGCTTGTTCTGAATTCCAGTTTGTACAGTGATGCAAACCTACTGCAACTCAAATTAAGTTTGTCCGCCATCTTTTTAATAGTCCAAGGAAGGTGAAAACTTTCATGAATTTCCGATCTTAAATCTCTAAGTTTTTGCGAATGATCTGGCATTGAAAGTACAAAGTCTTGCTTTGAAAAACGAATTATTTTCGTTAACATCTCGTCTAGCGTGGATGCAATTACTCTATCCCACATCATGTCTAATGCTCTGCATTCCTTAGAAATTTTTTCCAAAAGTGCATCAATAAAATATGATTGAAGAGGGGAGTGAATCTCATTCGTTTCAAATCCAATTTGATTTACTAATCTTGATGCATCTGACCCTTTAAACGAAAGGGCATCATAGTTCCAAAGTTCCCCTTTGCTTTTAATATAATGAGGGAAACCCGGAGCAATTAAAATGCAATCACCAGCGGTAACATCATGAAGTCCTATTTTGGTTTTAACCAAAACGGGATTCTTGAAAAAATACAATGTATAATCTCTTTTACCTTTGGCTAAATCGATTATGTCAGAGCTTTTCTGTTTAACAGCAATATCACAGGCAGTAATTCTAATTTTCATTATTTTTTTAAAATTTGAAGATTTAAATACTAATTATATTTATCTTCACAAAATAAGTCAATTTTTATTAACATCGAGAAGTTAATTAATGAAAAAGTCTAACAATATATTATTTTAGGTTAATTCCTTTGAGGTCCATTTAAATTACATTCTGTAAGGAAATATAATTTACTTAGTTTCCTAATAGAATAAATGACAATAAATATTATTGTCTAAAACGATTGGTGGATTTATTGAAACCAAATAAATTTTAATCAATACCTGATTTTCATCTTGTTGGAATAAATGAAAAATAAATTTTGATGGATTCTATTTAACTATCATTAAATATCGTGTTACCAAAACATCAAAATTATTGATCAGCATTTGGGTCGACACAATTTGGTCCCTTAAGTGCATCAATCTGACCGACAATCTGTGGGTGGTTTTCCGCCTCTTCATTTAGGCTAACCCATTCTTGAAGCTCATCGGGGACATCCATATCTGGAAATATTGCTTCAACAGGACATTCATCCATACATGCGTTGCAATCAATACAAGTCTCAGGATTTATATAAAGTCGATCAGGGAGTTCATGAAATGCGTCTACTGGGCAAACAGAAACACAACTCGTAAATTTACAATCAACACATTTTTCAGTAACAACATATGTCATATATACAAATCAAGGTTTTATAAGGTTTTAATTAGAAAAAACGAACAGGTGAACTTTCTTGGGCTTCCCTTGCTTGCCTTTTGTGTTCTTCGTCTGAACAAGGGGCATTTGTGGGAACACTTGTCTCACTGGAATTCTGATTAACAAGTTTGTTACTTAGCAGGTAGTTTTCAACTTCCTCACCACTGACATCTGCAAGCATAACTCCATCAACTTCAACACAGGGAGAAAGAGGTTGTGCTGATTTTTCAACCATTTCTGCGTAAATTTCTTGGTTGTTGATTATATCAAGATCTTCGTATTCTAATGTGTATTTGTCCATTATTGCACGAACTCCCATGCTCCAACCGCATTGAGGTTTTAGGTATGCTTTGATTTTCATAATCTTTTAATAAATAAATATTTTCAAAATTGCAAATACAAGGTTCTCTTTACTCTATTAAAAACCCGTTCTTAATTTTTTTTGAACATACTAACAGATTAAGCCTAGATGCCCCTATTGTTGTTTTGGCATGGCAGGCACTCATCTCTAACGAACTGAATGTCGAAATAAGTATTTCCCAAAGATTAGTTTTCTTTTTTTCTGTTTGGTTGGCATATAGTGCCGATCGTTACTTAGAATGCTTTGGTCAAAAATCCGGTAAAAGTTTATTTAATAGACATTTATATTTTTATGAACATCGCATCTTTTTTATAATTGTTTGGTTTTTTGTACTAACTATATCTTTTTACTTAACCTGCCTAAACTTTACAACCTTCCAGATTGTTTGCTGTTTAGTTCTTTTCCTTCTCGTAATTATTAACCAAACTTGGAGTTTTTATGAGCCAAAATATTTGGCAAAAGTATTCCCAAAATCTCAACGAACTTCTATTCTTCTTACATTGGGGTGCGTATATTTGCCATTAATATTTGCTAGAGAACTGAAAATTGAAATTTGTATATGGACTTTCTTTCTTTTGTACTTGTTTTGGATTAATTGTGTTCTAAATAATTTTTGGGAACATTTAAATAATGGTCCCAAGCACATTGTTTTCACTCCATTCCAAAATAATAACTTCAGTGTGCTTAATATCATATTCCAATTCCTTATTTTAGTTAGCGGGATTATTATCTTTTATATAACTGACAACTTAAATTTTATCTTTTTCTCTATAGTTAGCACTTCACTAATAGCTTTATATCTATACAAATCTAAATTAAAATTCGAATACAAGAGAATTTACTTAGATCAATTTTATTGGATTATTCCTTCTTCTTGTTATTTATTAGATAATGTCTCTGACCTTTAATCGAGTAGCACCATTTTATGAATTCGGAGAGAAGTTTTTTTTTGGTGGTTTGCTAGATTCCTCAAGAACATTCTTTAAAGAAAAGTTTAAAGATTCCCGTTCCATTTTATTGTTGGGAGAGGGAAGGGGTAGTTTCCTACATCAATTACTCGAGTCTAATCAACTTTGTGATGTGACAATCGTTGACTCTTCTTCTGCTATGATTCGATATCAGAAATCAAAAATCACAAAGGAAAATCTGAATAGAGTTAGTTTTAAATGCATTCCTGTGGAGCATTTTGCCTCTACTAAGGAGTTTGATCTAATATGTTCATTTTTCTTTTGGGATTGTTTTGTATCCCAACAAATCGAATATTTAGTGCCAAAATGTGCACAATTTTTAAAGAAAGAAGGTTTTTGGGTAAACAGCGATTTTCATGATCTCAAGGCATTTGGTAATGGATTTAACTATTTTAAAATTCGCATGATGTATTTGTTTTTTAATTTCACCACGGGAATTCATGCTTGGAAGGTTGAGCCATTTCGAAAATATGCGGAGAGAAACGCTCTTCGATCTTTAGGAATTAAAGAAATAGAGAAAAATTTTATTTATACTGAACTTTTTCAAAAGTTAGTCTAATTTGAGATTTCGATCTAAAATCCTTGACCGATAAAAGCCATCACGCAAAATGAATCGTTCTTTTGCTTGTAGAGCTGATTATAGAGAATATACTAACTCATTCACTCTAAACTTTCTTTAAATATGACATTACCCCCTAAACAAGGATTATATGATCCAGCTTATGAACACGAAAATTGTGGAATAGGTTTGATTGTTGATATAAAGGGCAGACGCTCGCACAGCATAGTCCAGGGTGCTCTTGAGATATGCGTTAATCTAGATCATCGTGGAGGATGTGGTTGTGACCCTATTACAGGTGATGGTGCCGGTTTATTTATTCAAATTCCTGATAAATTCTTAAGGAAGGCATGCTTGTCGGAGCTTTCTTTATCATTGCCTCAAGAAGGTGACTACGGTGCCGCGTTTATCTTTTTGTCTAAAGATGAAGAACTATATAAAAGAGAAAAAGAAGTAGCAGCGGAAGTTCTTTTAGAAATGGGACTCAAATTTCTTGGTTGGAGACCTGTACCCGTTAAGAGTGAAATCTTGGGCAAAGCATCGTCAGTATGCGAGCCTCGAATGGAACAACTATTTGTTGAGCGCCCCGAAGGAATTGATCGTGGATTGTCATTCGAACGAAAGCTTTATTTGACTCGTAGAATTATAAGCCACCGATTAAGATTTAGTTCAGATGACCCTGATGTAAGTTTTCACATAAGTTCATTTTCTTCAAAGACAATGACTTACAAAGGGATGCTTACAACTCAGCAACTTACAGATTATTTTCCTGATTTACTGGATCCCTCCATGGAGTCGGCTCTCGCGCTTACTCATTCGAGATTCTCAACCAACACTTTTCCAAGCTGGCACAGAGCACAGCCATTTAGGTATATTTGCCACAATGGTGAAATTAACACCGTCCGAGGAAATGAAAATTGGCTTTATGCTCGTCAGATGCAGCTTGCGAGTGATGTTTTCGGAGATGATGTAAATAAGTTATTACCAATTATTAGGGAAGACGGTTCTGATTCACAGAAGTTTGATAATTGTTTGGAGTTCCTTATTTTATCAGGTAGAAGCCTATCACATGCAATGATGATGATGATTCCCGAACCTTGGGAAAAACATAAAGACATGCCACAATTTAAAAGGGATTTCTACGAATTCCATGCATGTGTAATGGAGCCTTGGGATGGTCCAGCGTCCATTGCTTTTTCAGACGGGACTCAAGTCGGTGCCGTTCTCGATCGCAATGGTCTGCGTCCTTCTAGATACTATGTCACAAAGGACGATCTAGTGATACTTGCATCTGAAGTTGGAGTTCTTTCTTCAATTGATCCCTCAACAATTATTAAGAAGGGACGCCTTGAGCCGGGAAGAATGTTTCTTATTGATATGGAAGAAGGTAAGATTGTTGAAGATAATGAATTAAAGGAGAAAATTGCGCGAGAAAGCCCATATGGAGATTGGTTGAAGGAGTCATTGATAGACTCATCGTCTTTGCCCATGCCTAAGGAGAAAACTGTCGATGATTTCTCCTCCATCGTCGTAAAGCAAAAAGCTTTTGGTTATACTTTTGAGGACTTACGTTTTCTTATTGGGCCAAGTGCTCAATCTGGTAAGCAACCCCTTGGCTCTATGGGAAACGACTCTCCACTTGCAGTCCTTTCGGATAAATCACAAGCCATATACAATTACTTTAAACAATTATTTGCTCAAGTAACAAATCCTCCAATTGATCCAATTAGAGAAGAACTTGTTACAGCATCTACCAGTTTTGTTGGGTCCGAAGGTAACCTTACCAAACCTGGACCGAAAAGTTGTAGATTAATCAAGTATGATTCCCCTTTAGTCGACGATTTTCAAATAGCTCAACTAAAGGGAGATCTACCCTCTGATTTTAAGTCTTTCGTTCTTTCAATACTTTTTAAACCTGATGTTAGCGAAGTTGATGGCAATGACATCGAAAATGCATTGGAAGAATTGTTTCAAAAAGCAGATGAAGCAATCAGTAATGGCGTAAACATTCTTATTTTATCTGATATTCAGTTGTCTGAAGAAAAAGCAGCAATACCGGCACTTTTAGCATGTTCAGGTCTTCACCACCATCTTACCAGAAATGGTACCAGAACTAAAGTTTCCTTAGTTGTAGAATCTGGAGAACCTCGTGAAGTTCAACATTTCGCTCTGTTGATTGGTTATGGTGCAGATCTAGTAAATCCATACCTAGCTCTTCAAACGGTTCGTCACATGATACAAACTGGTGATTTGAATGAAGATCCGAAAGTTGCCTGTAAGAATTTTCTCAAAGCTAATCTAAACGGAGTCATAAAAACGATGTCTAAGATGGGAATTTCTACGATCGCATCTTATCGTGGGGCACAAATTTTTGAAGCGATTGGACTTAACCAAAAACTGATTGATAAATATTTCCCCAAGACTGCCACAAGAGTAGAAGGAATTGGAATTGAAACCATTGCTTCCGAGGCTCGACACCGACATAGTTTTGCATTTGCACCAAGGCCCGACGAGCGATCGTTACCTCTAGATCCTGGCGGAGTATATCAATGGAGGGCAACAGGTGAAAAACATCTTTTTAACCCCACTACAATCCATCGCTTACAAAAAGCGACAAGGCTTGGAGATTACGAGGTTTTTAAAGAATATTCAACAGCGGTAAACGACCAATCTAGAGATTTATATACCTTGAGAGGTTTAATGGATTTTAAATTTGATCAAAATACCGAAGTCCCTATCGATGAAGTTGAATCCGCAAAGGACATTGTAAAAAGATTCAAAACTGGTGCAATGTCTTACGGATCGATATCTAAGGAAGCCCATGAAAGCCTTGCTATTGCGATGAATCGTTTGGGCGGAAAATCAAACACAGGTGAGGGCGGAGAGGATTTAGAACGTTTCACCCCTGAACCAGATGGATCGTCTCGACGTTCAGCGATCAAGCAAGTGGCAAGCGGTAGATTTGGGGTGACTAGTTTTTATTTAGTAAATTCTGACGAAATTCAAATTAAAATTGTTCAAGGGGCAAAGCCAGGGGAGGGTGGGGAATTACCTGGTCACAAAGTTTTGCCTCCAATTGCAAAGACCCGGGGCACAACTCCTGGTGTTGGTTTGATTTCACCTCCCCCACATCACGATATATATTCTATCGAAGATTTGGCTGAACTTATTCATGATCTTAAAAATTCAAATTTGCATGCTCGAGTTAATGTAAAGCTTGTTTCTGAAGTAGGAGTTGGGACAATTGCAGCTGGGGTTGCTAAAGCCAAGGCAGATGTAATTCTTGTTTCTGGTTATGATGGCGGAACTGGCGCTTCACCCCGATCATCAATTCAACATGCAGGGGCACCATGGGAACTCGGCGTTGCAGAAACGAATCAAACTCTGCTTTTAAACGATCTTCGTAGTCGTATCGTTTTAGAGACAGACGGACAGCTCAAAACGGGACGTGATGTCGCAATTGCCTGCTTGCTTGGTGCTGAGGAATTTGGATTTGCTACCGCTCCATTAGTTACTCTTGGATGTTTAATGATGAGAGTCTGCCACAAAAATACTTGTCCCGTTGGGATTGCAACCCAAGACCCTCGTCTGCGCGAAAAGTTTGCCGGAGGAGCTGATGCAGTGGTCAATTTCATGAATTTCATCGCAGAGGAAATGCGAGAAACGATGGCAAAGCTTGGATTTCGTTCGATCAATGAAATGGTTGGCCGGGTTGACAGGCTTGAGCTTCGAAATGGTTTAGATCATTGGAAGGCAAAAGGATTAGATTATTCAAAAATTTTATATCGCCCTGATGTGGGTCCTGAAGTAGGAACCTACTGCCAGCTGAAGCAGGATCATTTACTTGAAAATTCCCTTGATATCAGAGAGATTTTAAATGCTTCTAAACCAGCATTAGAAAATGGTGCTCAAGTAAAAGTTAATCTGCCGATTCTGAACACCGATCGCGTGGTGGGTACAATTACAGGAGCTGAGGTTTCTAGAAATTATGGACCAGGTGGGTTACCAGAAGATACGATATGCATAAACCTAAATGGCTCTGCTGGCCAAAGCCTTGGTGCTTTCTGTCCAAAAGGAATGACTTTTAAAGTTGAGGGAGATACCAATGATTATTGTGGAAAAGGTTTATCTGGTGCTAAGATAATTGTGCGTCCTCCAGAAAATGCTTCTTTTGTTGCTCACGAAAATATTATTACTGGGAATGTTTGCTTTTACGGGGCTACTTCTGGTGAAGCTTATATTGCAGGGGTTGCAGGGGAAAGATTTTGCGTCCGTAATTCAGGCGTCAAAGCGGTTATTGAAGGACTGGGAGACCATGGTTGTGAATATATGACCGGAGGACTTGTTTTGTGCCTTGGAAAAACGGGCAGAAACTTTGGGGCAGGAATGTCTGGAGGTGTCGCTTATGTACTTGATGAGGATGGCCAATTTTCCAATAAAAGATTAAATCATGAAATGGTTAAGGTTTATCCACTAGTAGAATGCGACGATTCAGAAATCGCCGAAGTTAAGCAATTAATCGCACGACACATCGAATATACACAATCACAAAGAGGCCAAGAAATTCTTGATAATTGGGAATCTTATTCCAATAAATTTTTAAAGATTATGCCCGAAGATTATGAGCGTGTTCTCCTCGCTCTGAAAAAAGCAGAAGAACGTGGATTAAAAGGAGATGATGCAGCACAGGCAGCATTTGAAGAAAATGTTGCCGCCGGCCACTAAAAGAAAATTCATCAAAGAGATTTAAAATAATTATGGGAAAACCTACAGGATTTTTAGAACACGAAAGACGACCGATTCCCGATCGTGTCGCAACCGAGCGAGTAAAAGATTGGGCCGAAATTCATGAACCTTTTGAGGAAGATAAGGTTCGCGTGCAAGGCTCTAGATGTATGGATTGTGGAACTCCCTATTGTCATACAGGTATGACAATAAGTAACATGGCGAGTGGTTGTCCTGTTAATAATTTAATCCCCGAATGGAACGATTTAGTCTATCACAATAAGTGGAGAGAAGCTTTGGATAGACTTCATAAAACCAATAACTTTCCAGAATTTACTGGTCGTGTATGTCCCGCACCTTGTGAGGGGTCATGCGTTCTTGGTGTGATTGAACCGCCGGTTACAATTAAAAGTATTGAATGTGCTATTATTGATAAAGGCTTTGAGGAAGGGTGGGTAAAGCCAAGTCCACCCAAGTCCCGTTCAGGTAAAAAGGTAGCAGTAGTCGGTTCTGGGCCAGCTGGTTTGTCAGCTGCTGATCAACTGAACAAAGCGGGCCATTCGGTCACTGTTTATGAGAGGGCTGACCGCATAGGCGGGCTTCTTGTTTATGGAATTCCCAATATGAAATTGGACAAGCAGATTGTTCAACGAAGAGTTGATCTTTTGAGCGAAGAGGGAATCGAATTTGTCGTTTCAACTGAAATTGGAAAAGATTTACCAGCTAAGAAACTACTCGAAGATTTTGACTCCGTATTGCTTTGTTGTGGGGCAACTAAACCAAGAGATTTACCAGTCGAGGGAAGAGAACTTAAAGGGGTTCATTTTGCGATGGAGTTTTTAACCAAGAATACTCAAGGGTTACTTGCACTTAAAGATGTAACTGCATTTGAGACCGCAGCTAAAGGAAAAGACGCAGTGGTAATTGGCGGTGGAGATACGGGCACTGATTGCGTGGGAACTTCTTTGCGACATGGCTGTAAAAGCATCACGCAACTTGAAATTATGCCTCGTCCTCCAGAGGAGCGAGCCCCAGACAATCCATGGCCAGAATGGCCCAAGGTCTATAAGATGGATTATGGCCAAGAAGAGGCAAAAGAGCTTTTTGGTGCAGATCCCCGTAGTTATCTAACAGCGACCAAGAAATTTATTGGAGATGAGGATGGTAATCTTAATGGGATTCTCATTCATGAAATTGAATGGAAGCAAGAAAATGGTCGATTTATGCCTGTGGAAGTCCCAGGCTCGGTGCGTGAGATTCCTGCTCAAGTGGCATTTTTAGCTATGGGTTTTCTTGGACCTGAAGATGTGATTGCGGAGGAATTGGGATTAGATCGTGATTCTCGTTCAAATATTAATGCAGAGTATGGACAATTTACTACAAATATTGATGGTGTGTTCTCTGCTGGAGATATGAGAAGGGGTCAATCCCTTATTGTTTGGGCTATTAATGAAGGCCGTGCAGCTGCGAGAGAATGCGATCGCTACCTGATGGGTGAAACTTCATTGCCTTAATTCGAATGCAAATTGTTTGCTTAGATTTAGAAGGAGTTCTTGTTCCAGAAATCTGGATCGCATTTGCTGAGAAAACTGGTGTACAGGAATTAAAGCGAACCACAAGAGATGAGCCTGATTATGAAGTACTCATGCGATATCGATTGGAAATTCTTAATAGGAACGGCTTTACTCTATCTCAAATTCAAGAGGTTATTGGCACATTAGATCCATTACCTGGTGCCCTTAATTTTTTAAATACGCTTAGATCGAAATATGAGCTAATCATTCTTTCGGATACATTCGCAGAATTTGTGGGTCCGCTTATGAAAAAGCTTGGGAATCCGACCCTGTTTTGCCACGAGTTAGAGGTTGATGGAACAGACATAATTCAAGCTATTAAATTAAGGCTTCCCGATCATAAAAGAAAATCTGTCCAGTACTTACAAAAACTTAATTTTGAAGTTATTGCATCCGGAGATAGTTATAATGATTTAGGTATGCTGAAAACTGCAGACCATTGTATTTTATTTGATCCGCCTAGTTCTTTAGTCAGTGAATATCCTGATATGGCAGTTGCATCTAATTACGATCAACTGCTTTCATTTATTCAAAAAGCATCCTGATGATCGCCCTTATCGTTGGAACAAATAGGGAAGGAAGTCTTTCTTCTGTACTTACCCATTGGCTGGCAGGAGTGTATAAGGAATTAGGCATTGATTACAAAATTTTAGACTTAACTTGCCTACCATTAGAAATATTTTCGCCAAAAGCATACTTAGAAAAACCTGAAAAAGTGAAAGAATTTACTGAAATAATTCTTGAGTCCTCTGGAATAGTCGTGGTTACCCCAGAGTACAATGGAAGTATGAGCGGGGCACTTAAGCTTTTTATCGACATGTTACCTTTTCCCGAAAGTTTTGAAAACCGACCAATTTGTTATGTCGGGATTTCATCTGGTCAATTTGGTGCGTTGCGTCCAGTTGAGCATCTACAACAAGTATTTGGATATCGGAATGCGTACAATTTTCCTAAACGAGTTTTTATTCCATCAGTACATAAAGTAGTCAACAAGGAACAGGGTGTTACTGATCAAGATTTAATTGTTCGTTTAAAAGATCAAGTATCTGGATTCATTTCATTCTGTCGCTCTTTGGGAAAGAATGTTTAGTCGGAATTAGGCAAGGATAGGGCTTAAAACCCGTCCGTGAACATCAGTTAGGCGTAAGTCACGGCCACCATGGCGATAGGTTAGGTTGGTATGGTCCAATCCTAGTAAGTGAAGTACAGTTGCCCATAAGTCATAAAAATCGCATTTGTTTTCAGTGACATGATAGCCGAATTCATCCGTAGCCCCATAAACTGTTCCTCCCTTGATTCCTCCACCAGCCATCCAGATGGAAAACCCGTAAGGGTTGTGATCTCTACCGTTACTGCCTTGGGAAAAAGGAGTTCGTCCAAATTCACCTGCCCATATTACCAAAGTTTCATCCAATAGCCCTCGAGATTTCAAATCTTCTAGAAGACCGGCAATGGGTTGGTCAACTTGGTGAGCCATGGCTCCATGACCTTTTTCAAGTGCTCCGTGTTGATCCCATGGGTTTGCCGCACCCCCCGCTCCAATTTTTTCAGTCAAGCAACTTAATTCGACAAAACGGACACCTCTTTCTACCAATCTTCGCGCCAGCAGGCATTGCCTCGCGTAAGCCGCCTTTTGCAAATCGGTAGAATCAAGACCATATAATTTTTTTGTCGCTTTGGTTTCTTCTTTCAAGTCACATAACTCGGGCACAGCCGCTTGCATTCTAAAGGCCACCTCATGATTTTGAATGGCCGCTTCCACTTGAGGATTGTCGCCAACTTTGTTTAGGAATTGTTGATCAAAATTCTTGTGAAAATCAAGCCGCTTTCGTTGCGATAAAATTGATTCACGGGGGTTTATATTTTGGATTGGTTCAGCATTGTCAACTTGTAGAATCGATCCTTGGTTGTTAGCGGGTAGGTACCCACTTCCATATAACCCCACTCCACCATGTGGAGCGACGGACCCACCACTATGTAAAACTACGAAACCGGGAAGATTTTGGTTTTGTGTCCCGAGTCCGTAGTTTACCCAAGCACCGGCTGTTGGGTGTCCCATAAAGGGAAATCCAGTATGGATCGCATAATTACCCTG
>CAWUUU010000113.1:0-3827 GCA_963924995.1 uncultured Opitutales bacterium | reverse complement strand
TAAATCTGACCATTTACTCAAGGAGCGATTCTGGGTTCCGTGTTGCACGATGCGCCCATATTTTTTGGCCGCTTCGACTAATTTTTTCCCTTCGAAAAGATTATGGCTAAGCGGTTTTTCAACATAGACATCTTTTCCTGCCTGGCAGGCCCAAATCGACATTAAGCTGTGCCAATGATTAGGAGTAGCGATAGAAATCACATCCACATCTTTATTATCAAGGACATCTCTAACATCTTTGACACACTCAGGCGTATTTTTGAATTTAGATACAATAAATTTCTTTCTAGCATCATGGAGGCGAGAGTCGGGATCAACTAAATGAGAGATTGCCACATTTTTTTGCCTTCCATGCCCCCCCATATGTGAAGTTCCTCGACTCTTGATTCCACAGACTGCTACGTTGATACGTTCATTGGCTCCAATTATCTTCCCCGAAGATTTGGTTCCGCTAATTGCGAAAGTGGCAAAAATGGAGGACTGGGCTAAGAATTTACGTCTGTTTTCGATCATGTTTTAAATATCTTAAAGGATAAAGGTTACGGGTTCAGTAAATGTTCACTGAGGTGGTAACTCGTGTAAAGCATTAACTCGACTAACTAATGATCTTTTTTTGAAAGTCTCAAACAGTAGCTATTAATAATTAAGATTCCCCGAGCCTAAGGAATCTTAAAACTAGTACGGCAATATTTAAAATTGATAAACAAGGCCGGCGCTGATTACCGGCCACCACTTGAGCGAATCCAAGTCGTTTTGAAGTTCATCTTGTTCTTTCTTACGGTTTTCTTCAAAACCTGCTAGACGGGCACCTGCTCCTTTCGCAGTTAAAGCAGCTTCTGCAGATCCGGAGTAAATTAACCCTAAATCGAAAACGAACCCCCAATTATCCTCATCACCAAAAGTGGTATCCCAACCAAGCCCAAGGTAAGGGGCAAGTGAATTGTAGGATATATCCAGATCGACTGAGTCAAGGTTGTAATCTGTGCCACCAATTTCTACAAGGGTGGTGGGCTTTGCATTACCAGTCAAACCGTTTCCATTAATGAGAAATCCTCCACTTAAACGAAATGCACCCTTGAATGGATGCCAATCCGCAAATACGGCAAAGCTTTTTAATTCTAATTCCAAATCATAGGAAACATCTGACTCAGTCGCTTCATATGCATAAGAGAAATAATTAAAGCCGGCTCGTACACCAAAATTTGGAGTAAACCCTTTCGCCACTTCCAACCCTGCACCTAATGTACTTATTCTAGGTGCGACGCGAAATCCGAGATTATAATCCCCACTTGGTTGTTCACTTTACCCATGAGCAATAAAACTTATGGATAATGTAAAGAGTATCAAATTTAATCTTTTCATTTAATTTTTTAAGTTGAGGAAAGAGTACTATTGAATGTAAATATTCAGAGTATTGTCTAGCCTTAAATTAATTCTAGACAGATATAAAAAGAATGGAATACAGCATGATCCAACGAAATCTGATTAATGGATAAGGCTAATTCGAACTTAGATGATAAAAGCAAATGACTATTAATTGTTTAATGGGTTGCTTTTCCTGACCCTTGAGGGATTCGAATTTCTTCCACCATATCCTGAACTTCTTGTGGGGGAGGGGGGGTCATTGAACTGACAATAAATGCGACGACAAAATTAATGATCATTCCTAGAAAACCGATTCCTTCGGGAGAAATCCCCATCCAATATTCTTTGCTCTCGGTTAGGAATTGAAAATAAATAATATAACTTAGGGTGAAGCCGATACCAGAAATCATCCCCGCAATTGCCCCCTCTTTGTTCATTCGTTTTGAGAAGATTCCCATTATGAGAGTGGGAAAGAACGAAGAAGCGGCTAGACCAAAGGCAAAGGCCACAGTTTTCGCCACAAAGCTGGAGGGTGGATTAATTCCAAAGTAGGCGGCAATGACTAAGGCACCGAATGAAGCAATCCGAGCATAACGAATTTCTTGTTTATCAGAAATACCAGGCTTAATAATCTTTTTCATCAAATCATGGGAAATTGATGTGGAGAGTACCAAAAGCAAGCCAGCCGCAGTCGAGAGTGCGGCCGCTACGCATCCAGCCATCACCAATGCGATTACCCATTTGGGGAGCCCCGCCATTTCTGGGTTGGCCAGGACGATAATATCCTTGTCGTAATAAACTTCGTTCTCGGAGGAATCAATTTCATTGGTCACTACTCGAGGTCCATTTTCCTCTTTGGTTGAGTCGTCAAAAATGGGCTTGCCGGCAAATACATCTCCCGCTCGGTATTGCATTACGCCATCTTGATTTTTATCCACCCAGGCAATCATTCCCTGCTTTTCCCAATTAGTAAACCATTCAGGGGCTTCCTGGTATTTTTTTCCGTTTATTTCCTCAATGAAATTGGTGCGGGCAAACATACCTAAAGCTGGGGCTGTTAGGTAAATAATAGCAATAAAGGTCAAAGTCCAATAGGCTGACTTACGAACTGCCCGCACATTTTTTACTGTAAAAAAGCGAACGATCACATGAGGTAGACCCGCCGTTCCGACCATCAGGGCAGCAGTGATACAAAAAAGATCGAGGGTATTCCCTGTGCCTGCGGTGTATTCTTTAAAGCCTAGATCAGTTGAAATTTGATTAATTTTTTGGATGAGCGGCTGTGCATTCTCCGGTCCTTCCTTTACATAATCCCCAATGAGTCCGAGCTGGGGAATTACATTACCAGTAATAATCATGGAGATAAAAACTACTGGTATAGTATAGGCAAAAACCATTACGCAATACTGGGCAACTTGAGTGTAGGTAATTCCCTTCATTCCTCCCAGTCCCGCGTAGAAAAAAACAATTCCACCACCAATCAAGACTCCCTGCCATATTTCGATGGCAAATAGTCTGGAAAAAACAATTCCAACCCCACGCATTTGCCCCATAATATAGGTCATGCAGATAAAAATGGCACAAATCACCGCAACTAAGCGGGCTCCATTTGAATAGTATCGGTCTCCTACAAAATCTGGAACAGTGGCTTTCCCAAATTTCCGGAGATAGGGCACCATCAAGGTGGTGAGGAGGACAAAGCCACCGGTCCATCCCATGAGGAACTTGGATGCACCGTACCCAACAGCAGCGATTCCGCCTGCCATTGAGATAAAAGTGGCAGCAGACATCCAATCCGCGGCAGTTGCCATGCCATTAGCAAAAGGCGAAACACTGCCTCCTGCGGTGTAATATTCTTTAGTCGAACCGGCTCTCGACCAGATGGCGATTCCGATATAAACACTAAATGTTAACCCAATAAAGATGAAGTTCCAAACTGTTTGATCCATTATTCCGACTCCTCTCTATAACCATATTTCTCATCCAATTTATTCATTAGAAAAGAATAAATAAATAACAACAGAACAAAGCAGATGATTGATCCCTGTTGTGCCATCCAAAAACCGAGAGGGGCACCTCCAATTGAAAACTGATCTAGGTATTCCTTAAAAAGGATTCCACATCCAAATGATACGACGAACCAAATAACCAAAAGTTTTAGAGTGATTGAAATGTTGGCTTTCCAATAACTTTTTTTTGAATTGGGCGAAGATTGAGCAGAGCTTGTCATTTAGTTTGAAATATGTTACTAAATAATTAATTTTGGCAAGAGATTATCGTAATCGATCCTAATCTAGCTTGTTGATGATGAACTCCCCGAATAATTTTCTAAAATTAAAACTAAAGAAAGTTCATTTTATACCGAGATTATATACTTGTTGAAAAGATTAAAATATTTAAAACTAAATGTTATTAACTTCTAATATGTATTCGATGAAAGCATTTTTCGTTTTCTGTGCCAA
>CAWUUU010000112.1:0-3152 GCA_963924995.1 uncultured Opitutales bacterium | reverse complement strand
AATTTTAGCGGATGAAGATGAAGTTGATCTTACTCCTATGATTGATGTTACTTTTTTACTTCTTATTTATTTCATGGTTACCACAATGCTCAAGCAACCAGAAGCTGAGTTGTCTATTCAATTACCAGGAAAGCCCCAGAGTAGCGATATTACTCCAATGGACATGCTCAATGTTAAAATAGGTGATCAGGGAGAAGTTTACTTAAATGGCTCTGAGATTGAAAATGGTTTAGATTTCGAAATGGCTGACTTGGTTGCGAACCTCAAGGTACAAAAAGGAATGCGCGATCAATTGATTAGCTCAGGGGCGAAGTCAAAAGCAGAGGCTGAATTAAAAGTGCAGATCGAATCGTCTGGAATTGCAGAGCATCAATCTGCAATTAGCGTATTGAATGCATGCTCTGAAGCCGGCGTCAATAAGGTAACTTTCTCATTTTAGTTTAGCTTCAACTTTAGTTATTATGTGTCCATTAGTATGTAAATTTCTTCATACTCGAATGAGAGTTAATGACCTCGAAAAAACATTAGAATTTTATCAGAAAGTCTTTGGACTTGAAGTAGGTCGTAGACATGAATCTCCTCGAGGATCAAAGCTCGTTTTTTTATCTGTACCTAACAGTGAAGAAGAAATTGAAATTACTTTTTTTCCTGGTTCAGGAGCCGTTGAAGTACAAGAGGATTTGATGCATTTAGCTTTTGAGGTAGAAAGTATGGATAAGTTTGCCAATCATTTATCTCAAATTGGGTACTCTTTCAGCGATGGTCCCACTAAGAGTTCATCAGGTTCTGTATTTGCTTTTGTTGATGCTCCTGAGGGATACGAAGTTGAAGTGATAGAAAAACAAAAAAAACAGTAGTAATTTTTCATATTCAACTTCGTCGGTAAAACTAAATAAAATGGGGAGGGAAGGTGAATATTCCTTTTAATTATTCA
The DNA here is from genome assembly GCA_963924995.1 of uncultured Opitutales bacterium. Taxonomy (GTDB): domain Bacteria; phylum Verrucomicrobiota; class Verrucomicrobiia; order Opitutales; family Seribacteraceae; genus Seribacter. The sequence continues at coordinate 2,218 of CAWUUU010000112.1, read as the reverse complement.
CAAGATAATGATCAGAAGAATTTTCATAAAAAGAATATTATCTGCAATAATTGGTCTCTTTGCTTTGAGTAATAAGTTATTTACAAAAGAAATCTTTAACAAGTCGGTAGTTAAAGACGGTATTTTTTATAATAACTATATTGAACATAAAATGGCTTCTTTAAAAGAATTTTGGAAATGGAGAAAGCAGTCAAAAAAGCCAAGTCCTATTTCTTTTCCTTTGGTAAAAAACGACCCTCAATTTTTAAAGAATAATAAAACAAAAAAAACTAGTACATGGATTGGTCATGCATCCTTTTTATTACAATTAGATGGCGTTAATATCTTAACTGATCCGCATTTAACAAAAAGAGCCTCACCAGTAAGTTTCGCTGGACCAATTAGGACAACGCCACCTGGTCTTAATCTAGAAGATTTGCCAACCATTGATATTATTGTGATATCTCATAATCATTATGACCATCTTGATAAAAAAACTCTTAAAAAAATATTTAAACAACAAAGAGGTCATCAGCCATTAATTCTTGTTCCGCTAAAATTAAAAAAACTAGTAGAAGGTTTTGGTGCAATTAATGTCAAAGAGTTTGGTTGGTGGGCTAACATTAAATTTCAAAATTTAACTATTCATTCTGTACCCGTTCAGCATTGGAGTAATAGATCTTTTAATACGAACAAAACATTATGGTGTGGTTGGGTAATTGAAACTACGAACTTTAAAACCTTTTTTTGCGGAGATACAGGATATTCAAAAGATTTTATAAATATTCAAAAGAAATTTGGTCCTATGGACCTTTCCCTTATTCCGATTGGGGCTTATGCCCCTAGATGGTTTATGAAAAATCATCATTGTAATGTTGAAGAAGCAATTCAAATTCACAAAGATTTAAAATCGAAATCCTCAATAGCAATGCACTGGGGTACTTTTCAATTAACGGACGAGCCTATGGATGAACCACCCCAACTTTTAAAAGCTCTTTCTCTCGAAAATAATTTGCATGCCGATGAGTTTGTTTCCATGAAGCACGGAGAAACTAAAATATTTTAATCAAAGAAAATGGAGATAACCACAGTTCCAAAAACAAGGCATTAAATTTATTTAGTTAAAGTTAGTTAACTAGTTTGATAGTCAGGTTCCTTATTATTTTAAAATTTTAAGACAGGTATTAATCCTTTGGTATCCCTATCTTTTATGTTGTAAAAGAATGCTGATCACCAAATCGACCACTATTTATTTGTTTTTATATTAGGTCAGAGTTCTATCTGTTTAGAATTCTTGTACCAGACAAAATTATTACTAGTTGTACACTTAATACTTGCCGAATTCATTTCATGGATAAACGATCTTACACCATGATAAATTTTAAAGGATCTATATTGTTACAAGTATTCATATCTATAGGGACGTTATTGATAAGTTCCTGTCAAAATACGATTTTGCCCAATTCTCAGTCGGTGGTGAAAAAGATAGTACTGTTTAACGGTACAGATCTAAATAATTGGGAAAGAACCGACTTTGCAGGCAAAGGTGAAGTACGAATCGATGATAATGGTAGTCTCGTTCTTGAGATGGGAGCTGAACTAAGTGGAATTCGATGGAAAGGGGGGACTGAATTACCCAAGATAAACTATGAGGTTTCACTACAAGCAAAGCGCACGATGGGTAGTGATTTCTTCTGCGGACTTACTTTCCCCTTTAAGGACGCACATGCCACACTAATTTTAGGAGGGTGGGGTGGATCTTTGATTGGAATCTCAAGCCTTGATGACTTTGATGCTTCAGAAAACGAAACAGGGGATGCCTATGTTTTCGAGGACAACCAGTGGTATGATGTAAGGCTTTGGGTTGGAGAGAAAAAACTACAAGTATGGCTCGATGACAAGATTGTTATTGATTGTGATGTGGAAGGGCACAAGGTCGCAATGCGGTTTGGCGAGATCGAAATGTCCGTTCCTTTTGGAATCTCTACTTACGCCACAACTGGAGTAATCAAGAACATAATTATAAAACAAGGTCGTGGGGTAAAATAACCAGTTAGATTTGCTTTAAAATGTTTACTCTACGGTGCGAGTATCATGGCTTTAGATTCGTTAAGTAGTATTACTAAACCCATTGCTTGAAGCTAATACTCAGTTTGCTTGAATTGTAGAGGAATTTTCACGAAGCCTAAGTTGTCCACAGGCGGCATCAATATCATGCCCTTTTTCCATTCTTAGAGTT
>CAWUUU010000111.1:0-3654 GCA_963924995.1 uncultured Opitutales bacterium | reverse complement strand
CCCTGGTCAATCAGAATGATACGGTCGGCCATTTCTGGAACTTCCTGTAAAATGTGAGTGGAGAGAAGGATGGTCTTCCCTAAATCTTTAATTGTTTTTCTGACTTCCAACACTTGGTTGGGGTCAAGGCCAGCAGTCGGTTCATCCATAATTAGAACATCTGGTTCGTGGAGAAGCACATTGGCCATGCCCACTCGTTGACGGAAGCCTCGGGAGAGTTTTCCAATTGGTTTATTTAACACCGTACTGATTGCACATTGTTCAACTACCTGATTAATTCTTTCGATTTTAGTGTCTTTGTCCATGCTTCGTGCGTCTGCAAAAAAGTTAAGAAGTTTATGAGGAGTCATCTCATCATAAAGAGGACCATTTTCTGGAAGATAGCCAATTCGATTGGCTACTTTTTCTCGATTGTGGGCAACCTCCATTCCACAAATCTTCGCCGTTCCAGAAGAGGGAGCTAAATAACCAGTCAGCATTTTCATTGTAGTGCTTTTACCTGCTCCGTTCGGACCGAGGAAAGCAACCACTTCGCCTTCGCGAATGGTAATGTTTAAGTTTTCTACAGCGATGAAATCACCGTAATATTTACTGAGACCTTGTGTCTCGATCATTATTTCTGAGGATGAATGGTCTGACATGTGAGGTTATGTTTGATAAGCAAACTAATTAAGAATGCATGTTAATAATTAATTGAGGAAGAAGAAAAACAAAGCTTTAGCGATTTCAAAAACATTTTTTGTTTAAAAACTCAAAAAATCGCAAATTTCGAGATGAGCAAGAAGAAAAACTTTGCAAACCTCTAATAAAATACTCATATTTGGAAAAGATGTTGTTATGAACACTAATTACAACAATATATTTATCTTATATTTTGTTTCTTTGATTTGCCAAGGAGGCGTATCTGCGAAAGTGTTTTTAAGCGAAAGAACCGTTGAAGTAATGGATTCTTCAGTATGGTTTTCTCCTATTCGCAAAATTGCCCAAGATGGCTCAATGATTGTAAGGATTTCCAGAAAAACAACGGCAATGCCTCTCTTTTATCCAAAACTTGTATCAATTTTTGAGTTTATAGACAAAGAAGATTCTACATTTTACACTCTTGAGCAACTTGCCAAGAATCCACGACTTGTCCCAAGACCAAAGTTTCGCCAGAATGTTAAAAAATTTCCTCGGTATGAAACAAGCATCGTCGAGGAGGAGAAGGTCGTAAATTTGGAAAATCGTCTTAGGGAATTGGAGGAAAAATTACTCGAGGTTCAGGCTAAACCAGTCCATCGAGCAAACGATGACGAGTTGAAAGCCTTTATCTTGGAAGGAAATGAACATTTAAGCTCCGAAGAAAGGTTGGAGTATTTAAGTAGAGTTATTTCTGAAGCGAAGCAAAAGACAGATGCTGAAAGTGCTATTTTTGTTAAACAAGCTGAGGTCAAAATCCCGGAAATTCCTTCGTTTGAAAATCATTCTTTAAATCCAGATTTTTTATCGATTCCCTTGCCTCCAACACTCGAAGAATCTGATAAGAGATTTCCTGCTCAGCCCTACAATCCAAGATTGGCAAAGTCTAGTTTGAGGTTTAAAGCTTCCGTTCCCACGCCTCAGGGAACAGAACGGCCGGCGCAGGCTTCTGAATTCTATTTAACCACGCAAACTCTGCAGGTTTTACTTAGCGATTTGAATTTAGATAGTGCATTGGCAGGAGAAGTGAGATCAGTTGCAGAATTATGGGCTGATGCGGAGAAAGGTTCCTCGACCAACCCTGAAATTGCACTTGGTGTGAAATCAATTTTACTGCAGGCAAAAGTTGGAAAAGCGCGCACAGATTCCCTCGGGAAAGCTCAGTTGGATGATGTATCGCCTGATGATCAGTATTTTTTAATTGGTATAGATAAAGACGATCAAACGGGAGTGATTACCATTTGGTCTAAGCATGTTGAAGTAGGTCCGGGAGAAAACATGGTTGAGTTGACTGCAAACGATGTTATTTACCATAAGTGAAGATTCACTTTTTTATCCATTCTTCAAATTCTCCCAATTATTCATTTAAAGTAAAAAATTCTTATGGCATTGCAAAATATAGAAATCCTTCAACAGGCAGCCAATCAAGCTCGAGGCTTAGCGATTGACGCCGTTCACGCATGTAATTCCGGGCATCTCGGACTTCCTCTTGGAGCCGCGGAGGTTGGGGCTGTTCTTTACGGACATGACTTACAGGTTGATCCTGCCGATGCCGATTGGTTAAATCGTGACCGTTTTGTACTTTCAGCTGGGCATGGAAGTATGTTTTTGTATGGCTGGCTACATTTGGCTGGCTACGATCTTTCTCTCGAGGAGGTAAAAAACTTTCGTAAACTTCATAGTAAAACACCTGGGCATCCAGAATTTGGAGAAACCCCTGGAGTTGAATCCACAACTGGTCCACTTGGACAAGGAGTGGGCAATGCAGTAGGTATTGCGATTGCTGGAAAGATGGCAGCGGCTCATTTTAACACATCAGAACATGAGATTATCAACCATCAGGTGGTCTGCCTAGTAGGGGACGGATGCCTCCAGGAAGGTGTCGCCGCAGAAGCGGCTTCTCTCGGTGCCCATGTGGGTCTTGATAACTTGACCATAGTTTATGATTCAAATGATGTCACTTTGGATGCAATGGCGGATGCCAGTCAGAGTGAAAGCGTACTCGATCGTTTTGCCGCTTATGGTTTTAATGTGATCCGCCTCGAAGATGGTCATGATTTGAACGCAATTGCGGACGCCTTATCTCAGGCTCGATCAAATAACAACGGAAAGCCGACTTTTATTGAATGTAAAACTTTGATTGGGAAAGGAATACCTGAAGTCGCTGGAACCGCTGCAGGTCATGGTGAGGGAGGAGCAAAGTTTGCTGATTCTGCTCGTCAGGGACTTGGTCTTCCCGAAGAAAAATTCTTTGTCTCTGAAGAAGTTCGTTCCTATTTTGCGTCCCTTAAAAAACAACGAAAAGAAAATCGTCAGAATTGGGATCAGATCTTTACCGCTTGGCAATCAGCCAATCCGGAAAAAGCAGCCCTTCTTCAAGCTGGATTAACTCGGGAATTACCAGCCGATCTAATCGATCGCGTACAAGTTTTTGCAGAAGATGCAAAAGTCGCCACTCGGGCAGCCGGTTCGCAAATAATAAATGATTTAGCCAAAGCCCTTCCGCTTTTAATAAGTGGCTCTGCTGATTTGCATGGGTCCACGAAGAACTATCTAAAAGATTTGGGTGATTTTTCCACCGAAAATCCAGCAGGACGTAATCTTCTCTTTGGCATCCGTGAGCATGCGATGGGGGCAATCGTAAATGGAATCGGATATTATGGAATCTTTAGACCTTCAGGTGCTACTTTTGCTGTATTTGCTGATTACATGCGTGGAGCCGTTCGAGTCTCTGCCTTGGCTAATTTACCCATTTTTCATATCTGGACCCATGATTCTGTTGGAGTGGGAGAAGACGGGCCCACCCACCAACCGGTGGAAACGACAAGTGCCCTTCGTTTAATTCCTAATTTGGATGTGATCCGTCCCGCCGATCCGGAAGAAACTGCTGGTGCTTTCGTTGCAGCTATAAAAAGAAATGATGGTCCGACTGGTCTTATTTTGACCCGACAGAATGTACCTAATCTTTCTCAAATT
>CAWUUU010000110.1:0-6436 GCA_963924995.1 uncultured Opitutales bacterium | reverse complement strand
CCCAATATTGGCACACAACCCTGTGTTGGGAAGATCATGTCCTGCTTCTAATACATCTTCGCGGTGGAGAAGTTTCATAATAGTTAAAGTTTAGAAATAATTTACTTAGAAGAGCAAGAATAGAAAAAAGCTAAATATTTTTATTATTTTTCTAGTGACAACATTTCCCATGCTTTTTTAAACGCCAATAATTATAGGGCCAAGCCGCCAGGAAGCCCGCACCTAAAGTGTAAGGTAATACTGCCAGAGTAATCGCGGGAGCACCCATCATCCCAAAGTCGACCACATTCATGGCAATTTCCATCAATAACATCGAAATCATACTCATCCCCACTGCAGTGCGAAACGCCTCTTTAGGACCCAATTGCTTCCAGAGGATAAAGGTTTCCAAAATAACGCTGGTCAGAATACCCGAACCCATCGCCACAACCCACACAATAGTCCATAAATTCTCTGGAATCCCTTCCGGTGAGAAATGATTTTGAAACAAAAAAATCGCCCCCAAATCCCCAATCGCACAACCAACCAGGCAACCAATTGTATTTTTTGCTGATTTTACTACATTCATACTTTTTTAAAAATCATAGCTAATTCCAGTTGAAAAATTTCGGGATGGATGTGAAGAGTAAGTTCATTTTGATTTTGGCGATCGGCAAACCAGTCAGACAATGGAGTGCTCTCCGATAGGATTCTAATTGGCCACGATGCCTCTTCACCAATTCATCCTCATTTCCCCCAACGGATAATCGATCGGTTTTAAAATCAATAATGTCAGCCCTTTCTAATTCTCCATTTTCTAAAAAATGCAAAACCACTCGATCAAAGGTTCCCTGGATCATTTCTCCCTCCTGCTCAAGAACAAAACTATATTCCGTCCACACTTCAGAATTATTTAAAGGAGAAGTAAAAAGGTCTTTAATATCGGGGTTTGACATTGCCCGACAAAAAACTTCACGTGCCTTAGCGGAGCATTTAGGTGAATTTTTAGCGAACCACTCATCAATCGTTTCCTCCCTGTTCCACCATTGAATTTTTTCAAAAAGTTCATGTACTTGAGTACCAAGTTCTCGACCCATTCCAAGATTTGCTTCGATTAAATCTACGACTCCGACCGAATCCACCGCTTTATCAGATGGACAAGTTTTGGGTAATGACCGATATTGTCGACTCCCTAAATCATCTAAAGGCACAAGCTCTCTTTCTTCTTCGATTGATAAATCCTGAACTTGTTCATTCCACCAAAATGGAGAGCCTGATTGGTAAGCGACTCCAATACCTTCCATCTCCTTCCCGACTAATTCTTTCACTTGCTCAGTTAATTCGTCATCGCAATCTTGATTGTCAATTAAAGTCTCGGATAAAAGATAGAGGAAATTTTTCGATTTCGATCTTGGATTGAAAGGTTCCGAAAAAAGATAAAGGCCACGGGCTGGTCGAGTCATCCCGACATAAAATTTACAAAGACTCTCGAATGCAGCATTCTCTTCGTCCATATTAAGAAGACCAGAGAGAAGAGGATCAGATTCCTGAAGAATCTTTTTAGGCTTTGCTAATACCCAGTCAAATCCAATTCCGGATGCAGAAGCACGACGGTAAAGCTCTACCCCATTATCAGATTTATGCCCGCCAATACTGCGAAATCCATCTCCCCCCAATTCTGGCATGATCACCATATCAAAAGTTAAGCCTTTCGATCCATGAATTGTCATCGCCCGAATACTTGATTCCATTGCTCCTCGTGAAGCCTCAGTCCTTTGAGCAGCCTCGATAAACAGATCGATATTCTTGGTCCCTTTCTTGTCAAAAGTTTGAGCCAAGGCTAAGGTTTCCCTCATCCTCTTAGAGGCAAATTCTTTCGCCTCCTCCTCCACCGAATCGAATGCCCAACTGCCCCATTCCTGAACAAAAGCTGCAAATCCTTTTTCAAAAACCGTGCTCTTTACCTCTTCGAAAATCTGGGGCAACCGATCGGAATCAATAAATGGGCACATCTTTAAATGCCCCAATGCCCATTGATCAGTCGGATGAACCGATGCCCTAAGTAATGACAAAAGAAACTGGGAAAAGCCATTATCCTTTGCGGGTAATGCCCCCACCTCATCCTCCACTGGCATACCTGGTAATTCCCGGCGAAGAAAATCAACAATGGATCGGGCCGTTTTTCTTTTCTGGGTCAAAATTGCACAGGACCATCCCCGGCTTACCGGATCGATTTCACGAAGTAAATTTGCAATACATTGAAGGCGTTCATCCTCATCGGGCGCGGTCCACCAAGCAACATGTCCACTAATATTCTCAGTCTTCTTGGAAGCTATATGCGGCCTCCAATTCTTAACCCATCGAGGAACAATCATATCGGGATGCACCTCCGATCCGAACACTTGATTCACCGCACTCAATACATCTTTCCCCGAACGCCAGGAACAATTCATATCGCTCACCTTCAAGCGATCCTGAAATTTCTCCTCAAGATAACCAAATAATCGGGAGTCCCCTCCCCTCCAGCTATAGATGGCCTGTTTCTGATCCCCCACGCAAAAGAACATCCGAAAGTCCTCCTCTTCATTAAGCACTTCCTCAATTAATGGCTCAATCACCGCCCATTGACCGGGCGATGTGTCTTGAAATTCATCCAACATCCAATGGAGATATTTTCGATCCAAGCGATATTCTCGATTTAACTTGGCTAATTCATCCCCGGAGTCGGCCAAGAGTAAAGGCAAGTCGGAAAAGGTGACTCCCCCCCTTTCCAGGACCAATTTTCGATAGCTCACGACCACTTTTGTTAAAAGGGAATAAATCCCCTGTGTCCGGGCACCATATATTTTCAACTCTTGCCCAATCACATGGGCAGACATTCGTTTAATTGCAGGAACGCATTCTCCAAAAATCTCATAATCCTTAAACGACTTAAAGAAAAGAGAAGACCCAACACTCATTGATGCCTTTAACAAGCACTTGAATCCAGTCTTCATCTTATCCAAATCTGTACCCGGCGTCCAATTTCCAAAATCAAGTAAAGCCACTCCCAGTGCTTTTTTGGCCGCGGGTGTCATGTCAGGCTGGGTGGTAATCTTATCTTCGTCATGCAAGGTGCGGCAAAGCATGCAATCTTTTTCGTAGTCATACCCGTCAGGCAATTGCTTCCAAGGTGAATTATCAGGCCAAAGATCCTCAACTGAACCCCAAGCTCTTGCATCTGGACATTGGTCAAGTAAATCTCGAAAAGTAACTGCCAATTCCAGCATCCATGGAAAAAACTCCCTGTCTTCCGCATGCATTCGAGCCCGTGAAAAAGCATCAATCAAAAGTGGACTATCCGCAATACTCTCTTCAAAGCATTGCTTCAGGCAGGCAATCCATTTTTCCCGAATCGACGCCTCATCCATCAAGTCAAAACCAACCGCTAAACCATGCTCTAAAGGGGCGGAAGAAAGAATCGAAAAGAAAAATGAATCCAGTGTGCCCAGGGTTAAACGATTCATCGCACCAAGTAAGGATGAAATCTTTTCCCTCAGAAGAACCTTGGAGATTGGAAATCCAAATAGTTCCTCCAACTCACTTCTTGCTTTATCCTCTTTTGCCGCTTTGGCCAATTTGCGAAGAATTGCATCAAAAAATTCTCCCGCCGCTTTTCGAGAAAAGGTTAACGCGACAATACTCTCCGGTTTAAAACCCAATAAAATAAGATAGATAAACCGATCGGTAAGCTGATAAGTCTTTCCACTCCCCGCCGAGGCCTTGATCAACTCCCTCTTTTCAATGCTATTCTCCTGCTTCATTTCGTAAAAAGGTCGATCGCTCCTTCCGGCGAGTGAAAGAAAAGATCTTCAAAGTCATCATAATCCACTTTTGAAATGGGATGATGTTCAGCGGGATCTAGCAAATCCTCGATTACTCCGACCGCACAATTCATCGCCTCCTTCATCAATTCATCGTCCAAATTCCCCCAAAGATGAATACCGATTTCCTCCTCCTTGGCTGGCAGGTTAAAAATCCCGACCTCCAAGCTCTGCCCTCCTTTATTGATTAATGCCTTTTCCGCCCACAATCGATATAAAGGGAGTTGTAGATCAGTCCATCTCTTAGTCTTTCCCTCAACCAAAAACTTTGCGTACTTGGGATATTCATCCATCCGCACAACTCCACCCTTCAGGTGTAATTGTTCAGGCCCTTTGGAAGAGGTTTTATAATCGAGTAATCGAAATGCGGCTCTTTGGGGATGAAAATCAATTCGGTCGATCATTCCCACGATTCGTACACTCCGCTCCGATTGAAGAGGGGCATCACGATTGGGTAGGATCTGCCAATCCTGCGGATTTTTCGAACCACAGGTATCGATAAAAAATTTCTCTTCAATTTTCAAAATTTCCCAACCTTCCAAATTTTCAATAAAATGTAACTGGGCCACCCTTCTCAACCTTCGTTCAATCGAAGCCTTTTGTTGTAAAAGAGAAAGACCAAGATTTTTGCCAAAACGCTTAAAGATATCCGTCTCTAATTTCTTTTTTAATTCGTTAAAAATTCCGTCTTCGTCTAATCTCGCCCCTCCCTCGTTATTGAGTGCCTCCACCGCCGAATGAGCCAGAGTGCCAAAGTCCATAATGTCCGCCTCCGCTTTGCCCGAATCATATTTATCCATTCCAAACTTTTTCTTCAGATAGAAACGAAATGGGCAGGATAAAAAAGAACGGAACGAGGTCACTGAAATACTTCGTACTGGCTCGTGCCGACCCGATTGTAATTTCCAAGGGTATGCCCACGCTGGGTTTTTCGCCTCGGGAGGCACTTCCCCAAATAATTTTTCCGTTCGGTTGGGCAATGTATCATTGTCCTTTAAGTCACAAAGAAAAAAGAGCGGAGAGGGCTTGAGCGGAGATCCATCTCGGCTAAACTTGCCCATCACGAAATCCACCCCCGTGGTGCCACCATGCGAGGAAATTAACCAATGGAGCAAATAGGAATCTCGCCCCTTACGATCGTCATCAGTCCATAAACCAAGTTCACGCCTTAACGATTGGGGTATAAAACTATCCATGGGTAAAGATTCGGGAAGAAAAGCATCATTACATCCAAGAATAATCATCCTCGGGGCATCCGCCCAAGCGAGCTCTAGCCAACCATGCAACTTCATTTCATCGCCGGTCAAATCATCCACCCAGGATACTTGAGTAATCATCCTCAAAAGTAACGAATATCGTTCTTCAAAATTCATGCCGCTCAGCCCCGACAACTCAGTCAACCAATCCCCAATCTTGGGCAAAAGTTCGATAAAAGATTGATCTTCTGCCTTTGACCGATCGAACGATTCCTTCGACAACGCAACCTTGAGTAGGTTTTTAACCTCCTCCTCAAACACTCCCTTTTTTAACCGTTCAATTAAAGCATCAATCTGTTGTAAAGCTCCCAAGACCGATAAATCTGATCGCTTCGCAAAATATAAACCATTCTTCAACTTTTCGGGTAGGTTTTTCACATGTAACCGATCTAATTCTTTCAACCATTCGCGCTCGTCCCCTGTTACTCCTTCCGCTTCTAACCATTTAATAGTCATTGGAAAGCGCAAGAGATTTGTGGCCTCAATCATCCCCCCAGTTCCCATTAAATCCTGGATCGCTTTAAGCCAAAAATAGAGTGCAGACTGATCACCTGAATTACCCTCAGGGTCATGAAAAAGAGGGAATTCAGAATGATGTGCCCCCTCTTCGATCAACGCTTCCGTCACTTCCGGATCAAGGACGCCTAAATTGATATGTTCATCGTTCACGCGAGCTATTAAGCTCATCCGTTCCACTGCAAATCGTGCCTGTTCCCGCGGGCCATAAGTCAGGTGTAGTTGAGCATCTGAAAGAGGGAGGGGGCGAGATTCCCAGGCCGCCCGGATGGGCCGACCCACTTCATCGAATGAATCCGATTCCTCACCGGGTTCACAATAAAGTAAGACCCGGACAGAGAGTCCTAATTCAATTAACTTCAACAGGGCTGTCTTGCCCAAATCGGGAAATCCAGACACTCCAAATAAAACAATACCCTCAATTCCCTTGGGTGCATCTGGTTTTCGCACCCACCTTCTTCCCGCATCCATCGGATCGATCAAACCACGACGCTGTAGCCTTGTGCGATAAAGTTTTTCCAATCGTGCCAAATCTGACCATCGATCTTGCTCAGTCCATTGTTCAGTCAAACGGCTTTCCTCTACCGACTGGCAGTCATGATTGGCCTCAGCCAAGGTCTGCCTGAGTTGAACCAAGGCTCGACTTATTGATAACCCCCAAGAGACATCGAGCACTTGCGGGATTCGTGGAAAAAGGTCAGGGAAATTAGAAAGTTCATTCTCCTTTAAAGTCATCATCCAATGAGCTAATACCTGAATAGGAGTGGCGATTTGAAAACCATCAATCGAATCGCCACTTGGTTTAATTAACGAATCGGGCGT
>CAWUUU010000109.1:0-9843 GCA_963924995.1 uncultured Opitutales bacterium | reverse complement strand
CTTGGTGCAAAGTCTGGAAGAATACCCCACGGGAATGGTCACGGTGAAATTGACGAATACAGGAATGCCCACATTCACCATTGGAGAAAATGCCGCGTGGGATAATTGGTCTTGGAACAAGGCAATTGAGGAAAAGGTACGAAACGCCAATGCACTTTATTTTGGAACCCTTGGCCAGCGGGGGGAAAAGCCCAGAGAGGGAATTCACCGGGCTCTTGCGATTGGCAGGGAGAAAAATTCCTTGCGAATTCTCGATATCAATTTACGTCCTCCTTTCTTTAATGATGCCCTGATTCGCGAATCAGTCTCCCTGTGCTCAGTCTTAAAACTGAGCGATGAAGAATTAGATCCTGTATGCCAAGCCTGTGAGATCTCCCTAAGCGGATCAATCGAGAACACCCTGGATGAAATTCGGGGAAATTTTGGACTGGCCTTCGTGGTGATGACTAAGGGAGCTGATGGTGCGGTTCTTGTGGGTCCGAATCTGGTCATTAATCACCCCGGAGTTCCTGCCACCGTAGTGGACACCGTGGGGGCGGGGGATTCTTTTACCGCCTCCTTGACCCTTGGCTTACTCGAAGCACGTCCCCTTAAAGAGATTTTACGAACCGCCTGCGAATTCGCCGCCCGTGTTTGTTCGCATGCAGGTGCGGTACCAGAAGATTAGGGTACCGCTGGCGAAGCCATGACCTAAAACCCAAAAAGTGTAGTGCCTCGTTGTTCAAATTGTTCCTTCCCCGAAATGACAATTACATGAGGGTTAGGGGTACAATTCTAGTACAACCAAAACTATAGTGCCAACATCTCGAGGGCTGAGAGCCCGGGCCTTACCAATCGTCGGTGCGAAATGGGCCGGCGGGTAATCCGTCCTTGTTGTAAAGGTTGGCATCGGCAGGGTTCATGGTGTAAGCATAGCGGGCAGCTTTAGGTTCTTTGACTTCCTTGGAGCTTAAGACAACTTGATCGCCCACGATCTTGGCGTCTGCCCAGTGCCATTTTTTATCGGCACCAGCGATGGAAAAGTGTTTAAGGGTGCCGTTCTTGACTTCCTTGGTCGGGTCGAGTTTTTCCTTTTTTCCAACCATCAGGCCCTTACCGATATTCTTAAAAGAGAGATGTACCTGATTTCCTTTTATCTTATGACTGGAGAAAAGTGGACCGGAGGGAACCATGTTCTTTTTATCATAGGTTTGATGTAAAGCCCATTGAGCTAGGCGACTGCCTACATCCTGTTTATTCTTGGGGTGAATATCATTGGGGTTGTGGGTGTCGGCGAGATCGATAATGATTGCCATTCCGGTATGGGGAATATCAAGGGCTTGGGTTTGGGCTTCGCGTAGCTTAGCCCATCCGTCTCCACCGCCTGGGGTGGTGCCAGGTTGTTTGAAATTGCAAAGTTGAACCCAGTAGAAGGCGAGTTTTGGGTTTTGGAAAGCGTTTCTCCAACTTTTTACGAGGGCATGTTTCTTTTGGTAATAGGTAATGCCTTCGCCGCCATTGGATTCGCCTTGGTACCAAATCGCACCGCGAAGGGCGAAGGGGGTAAGAGGGTGGACCATTGAGTTATAGATAGCCGAAGGAGTGCTTGACTTAACCTTGGTGTCTTCGGTGTAGGCTTTCACTTTTTCTGCAGTTTCTGCAAGTTCGGGTACGGCATTAAAACCGGCTAATGTGGTCCATGGTTCGATCCGGGTGCCTCCCCAGTTTGATCCGACGAGGCCAACGGGTACATTAAGTTCTTTGTGTACGCGACGGCCAAAATAGTAGCCCGCGGCACTGAAGTTTCCAATGGTGGCAGGCGAACAGGTCTTCCATTCACCCTTATTTGGTCCTTCTGTTTGAGGAAGAGGATGAACGGTGTGTCCGGGGACATCAAATAGGCGGATGTTGGGATGATTGGCGGCGGCAATCTCTTCCTTCGAATTGGAGCATTGGGCGACTTTCCATTCCATATTGGACTGGCCGGAGCAAATCCAGACTTCCCCGACAAGAATGTTTTTAACTTTGATCTCGTTGTTTCCCTTCACAGTAAGAGTGGAAGGTTGAGAGTTTGCCTTGAGTTTATCGAGTTTGATCATCCATTCTCCGTTTTTACCCACAGTCGCAGACTTGGACTGACCGGCAAAGGAGACGGTGATCTTTTCCCCTTTTTCTCCCCAGCCCCAAATGGGAACCGGTAAGTCGCGTTGGAGTATCATATGATTACCAATCACTGGGGGGAGGGTAACGGCCAAGGCGGACAGAGAGGAGGCGATTAATAAAATTAAGTTCGTGAAACTACGCATTTTAATGAGTGGGTTGATGGATTAAAGAAATTTGAATTGAACTAAAGAACCTTTTATTATTTCGACGATCAACGAAAAAAGAGCCCCAGAGAGAAGAAAATCAAGAGGAGTGCCCGTTTTATTTTTTGGACTTGGTACTGGTTGCCAGTTTAACCTGTAGTGGATCGGGTGGAGTGTTGTCTAGAAGTCGATTGAGCGTGTAGACAATATAGTTGTTGGATAAATTTTCACCTGTTTGAGAAATCAGGTTTTGAATTTTCACTTCATGGATGTGCCAGGCTTTTAATTCAGATAGTTCAATCTCCACTTGCCGACCATCCTCGGAAATCGAGATTTCTTTGATTTCGACGGGCATTTCATCGGAGCGGGGGGATCCATATGCCCGGCGATATTCAAAGAAATAACGCGAGAAGGGCCAATTCTTCTTATCTTGGGCGAATTTTGATTCCACTGGTTGGGTAAAGGTAAAAAGGAATCCTTTTGGGGTGAGTTCCATATTTTGAATTTCAAAGGGCATTTTTTTACTCCATGAAACCTGTTGAATTCCTTGTCCACCTGCCCAGGTGTGCTTGGTTTGCCCGACAAACAGACTGCCATCGGGAGCCCAGGCCATACGATTACAACCACGGCCGAGGGGAGAACCGTCAATGAAGGGCACACAGGCACCCTGCAATTCTCCTCCCACCTCCTCAAGCATGACGCGTATAATGCGGGGCTGGTTCATCTCGCCCACAAGGAGCTGGCCGGTAAAAGGGCCAAAGTTTGCCTTTGGACCAATGGCGAGGACCTGGGTGGGGGAATTCGCCATGCTTCCGTGCGGAAATACGATGCATGCCCGGGATCTCATTTGAGCGAGTTTTGCGGGAGGTGCGTCGACGGGAATTCCTTCGAAGCCGGTTTTCCATGCAAGACTGGCGGCGTGGCCATAAAAGCGATCCTTTTGGATATGAAATAACTTACTGGACCCGACCCAGTCTCCTTGGTTGTCAGTGGCAAAGAGGTTGCCTTTTAAATCAAAGCCTAAACCGTTGGGGGTACGATGACCATAACTCCAGGGAATTGTTTTTCCATCCCGGGTGTATTTTATAATGCAACCGCGGTAGGGTGCGGAGGAATGCATTCTGCCTGGCCTTCCTCGTTCATTAAAGGCACCACGAGTGATGGTACGCACTCCATCTCCGGAGGATCCGGTGCCGAGGGCAAAGAAATAATTTCCCTCCTTATCAAGTACGGGGGTGAAGTTAAATTCATGATAGTTACCCGACATCCCAAATTGATCGGTGACCACTTCGTAGTCATCTGCCTTTCCGTCGCCATCGAGATCCCGCACCCGGGTGAGCTCCGGTCTTTGAGTGACAATTAATTCGGAATTCGAGAGTGCGAGAACGCCGAGTGGATTATGAAGACCCTCGGCAAATAATTCCCATTTTTTTGATTTGAGATGGTAAAAGAAGATTTCTCCACTAGGTAGGCATACCACCAGTTTTCCATTGGGCAGAAAGGTAAGTCCATCAATTTGAGTATTTTTGAACATTGTGGGAGGGGGTGGAACATCGGTGACCATGTATTGGGGGGAGGTCAAAGCCAGTACGGATGAACCAAGTAAGCCAATGAGGAGAGGAAGGATATAATTCATTATTTGGATTCCTCCTTTGGATTGATGACAATCGAAAATTGGGCAGATTCCTCTTGGTTTAAGCGTAAGGTTCCGTCTTTTTTGAGTGTGCCTTGTGAGCAGGAGATAGAAGATTCCTCGGAGGGGGTTAAATGGAATGAAGTTTGAGCGGGTGGGGAGATCGTAAAAGTTCGCTCAACACCAGTTGATTCCTGGTTTACCCGAATCATTTCAGTGATTATATGTTTGCCCAAGGAATACCTGAATTGGGGATACTGATCGATAAGTCGGTACCCGAGGAAAACTGGTTTCCTGTTGATTCCCTCGATTAGAATAGGGAAATCCTTGGCTTCAGAGGTGTCGTAAATAGGTTGTTTTAGGTTTGTCTTGGACAGGTCATCAAAAGATTCATTTTGAAGCAAAGAGGTCCGAGCCCGGTAGTAGGGAGTGCCATTGAATTGAGCAACTGGTTTCCCATTACTGGACCAATGTGACTGATTGGACCGAATGAACCCTCCTTTTGTCCAAACATAGCGCAGTCTGCACTCGCCTGCATCCCAGCAAAAATAATGGTTACCGGGCAAGGCAACTGCAAAAGCGGCCGGGGATGCACCCGGCATAAAAGTACGATAAACAATTGGTTGAATAATAGTGGTAATGAGATCGTCATAAGTGGGCGTAAATGTACCATTCTTACGACTAAGTTTTTTATCGAAAGGAAATTGCTTGAGCAATGTTTTGGGGGTATACACCGAGATGGGCAGTGATTTGCGAGCCTTGGCCACTTCTTCTTCCGTTACTAATCTCTCTTTATTCCCCCATGCCTGATTCACATAACTGAGGATATGGGCGAGTTTTTCATCGTCCATGAGCAATTGGGGGGGCATGGCGGAGTAAAAGTTTTTTCCATTTACTTTGACCGGGCCGGCTAATCCGCGCAGGGCAATTGCAATCGAGCGCTCGGTTCCATTTTTGAGCCAGTCACTCTGAGCCAAGGTTGGAACTGAGCCTTTTTGGCCTTTTCCATCTTTCATATGGCAAGCCACACAGGAACCGGCCCCATTGTAGAGAGCTTCTCCTTTTTTAAGAATTGCTTCTTTAGATTCACCAAAGAGGAGACCCGAGAATCCAAGAACAATGGGAAGTAGAAATTTTTTCATATTGAACTGCATATTCTTAAAAGTTAAATAGTTATCCTTATTTGCACTACAGGTGTAAATCTTACCTTTCAAACTAAAAGATTGGGGGGGGGGGGAGAAATACTTTGGTTCAGTTGGGGGCGGGTTCTTTTTTTTGATCTCGATCGAGATTTTTTTGAATCCACTGGGCTAAGGTTCCACTTCCCATACCATAGCCTCCGGGAAGAGGACGAAGATCGCGGGTTTGTCGCCTGGGCGGTTCGCCCCAGTGCGGGGGATAGGACTTTCTTTTACCCGGCTTGGCCTTGGGTTTATTAGGCTTGGATTTATTTCCCGAACCGTAGATCATATCGTATACTTCTTTGGGTTTCCGGTTTTTTCCGGTTCTTTCATTAAACCAGGGACTTCCTCCAATGAACATCATACCCTCTGGGATTTTTTTCCCTCCTGAAATCCATTTTTCGAATGTGGGTGCGATTTTTTTCTTACTTTTTAAGATGGCAAGTTCTTCCTCTAATCCGTTCAGTTTGGCCTTGAATTTCTTGTGCCCGTCTGGGGTAAACCTTGCCCGTTCCGCAAAATCCTTCATTGGAGCGATCTCTTTTTCCAGTTCCTCAATTTTTACCTGTTTCTGATTCTTATTTGGTTTCAGTTCTTTTATTGGCGAAGTTTTTTGAGCCAGTGAAATAGAGGAAATATTTACCCCGACCGTTGGTGCATCATCGGCAATGCGGGAGTCTTGAGTAAAGCATGAGAGTAATAATCCTTGAGAGTTGAAGCGAAGAATTGGACGATGGAAAGAGAGTAAGGGTTGATCGATTAAATCTTGTGCTTCGGCGTACAGTTGATCCAGGGTTTTGGGCGGGTGTCCTTCTTTATGCTGTCCCAGTTGATTCTCATTTTCCTTCCATCCGTTTTGGAAGTTGGATTGGTTCGGGGGTTTTGGTTGGTTGGAGAAGGATTTAAAATGCCGTCCAATCACTTGGTTATTTCGTATCACAATGGTGGTTTCATGCCCAAAGCCAGTCCAACTGGACCATTTTTTTTGATAGCTGTAGTCGCCTCCGCATCTTGCTTTTTCTTTTTGCCAGGTAAGGAGACTTTTTTGAAGTTTCTCTTTCCCGTCCAACCACGATGTCCCTTGGCTTGTGGAGGATGTGCCAGGATTCTCTTGCCTGGAGGATAACATAACTAGGGGGAGAAAAATAATGGTGAGCAAGAAGAGTCTGGGCATAGATTTCATTTTGAAAGTGTATTCAAAATTGTGACATATTTTCAATGTGTAAAATGATAATGCTTAACAAATTCTAAACCCAGTCCCACCATTTTAATGATTGTTACTTGAAGTCTAGCCTGTTTATCGTGTTGTATGAAATTGCTTTTGAACATCGCCATTCTTTGTTTGATTATTCCTGATTTATGGTCCGAAAAGAATCCAAATTTCCTTATCATTCTCGCTGATGACTGTACTTATAATGACCTTCCGTTATACGGTGGTCAAAATGCAAAGACTCCAAACATTGATCGACTGGCCACCAAAGGATTAGTTTTTAACCAAGCTTATCTTTCCTCTGCTATGTGCCAGCCGAGCCGAGCGGAATTGTACTCCGGTTTATACCCGATGAAAAATGGTTGTGCGTGGAACCATTCGGGTTGTCGACCAGAGATCACGGGAATGCCGCAGGCCTTGGGTCAGCTCGGTTATCGAGTTGGATTGGCGGGTAAGACCCACATTCGTCCGGCCGATGTTTTTCCCTTTGAAAAAATTGCCGGGTTTGACCAAAACTGTGTGCGTAGCCCGACCCAGGTCCATGACCTTAATCCGATTCGTTCCTTTATGAAAGGGGAAGGAGATGAGCCTTTTTGCCTAGTAGTCGCCCTGACCGAACCTCATGTGCCCTGGGTGATGGGGGACGCGTCGAAGTATCCACCGAAGACCTTACAACTCCCCCCCAATTTGGCTGACACGCAACGAACGCGGGAGGATTTTTCTAATTACCTTGCCGAAATCACCTACATGGATGGGCAAGTGGGAGAAATTCTTTCGACGCTTAAAGCGACAGGGAAAGAGGAGGATACGCTGGTACTTTTCAGTTCGGAACAGGGTTCCCAGTTTCCCGGTTGTAAGTGGACGACTTGGGATACTGGATTACACACTGCATTAATTGCCCGTTGGCCGGGTCGAGTGGTTGAGGGAAAGCGGACTGATGCCTTGGTCCAATACGCGGACATACTTCCCACCTTACTTACACTAAGCGGAGGAGAGGGGAGTGGGTTCGATGGTAGAAGTTTTGACAAGGTGTTACTGGGGCAAACTGATGAGCATCGAAAATATACTTATGGCATGCACAATAACTTTCCAGAAGGTCCACCTTATCCAACCAGGACAGTTTTTGATGGCGAATATAGATATGTCCTCAATTTGACCCCCGATGAGCTTTTCATTGAGAAGCACCTAATGGGGCTCAAGGGAAAGGCGGTTTTGAATAATCCGTACTGGTCGACCTGGGTTCGGGATTCGTGGAATAATCCAAAAATCTATCAATTAGTTAAGAGGTATCAATCCCGCCCACCCGAGGCACTTTATCATACATCACTCGATCGGTATGAAATGAATAACCTGGTTGGGAATAGGAAATTGAATGTAAAAAAAGAGAAATTGAAAAGGATATTGAGCCAATGGATGACGGAACAGGGGGACCCAGGAATTCGGTTGGATACAGTGGAAGCGTTCGATGCGGCCAAAAAAGGAATTCATTTATTCTGAAAACCACTATCTTTGAACGAAAATCTTGGCCTGTACTCTAATCAGTTAAACGACCCACAATAAAATGAATAAAAACCTATTTATCCCACTCTCACTTGTAATCGGACTCATCGGAGCCGCCTTTGTTGTATCAAAACCATGGGTTACAATCCAACATGCCGAGCCAATCATGGTGAAGGGATATGCGGAACAGGATGTATTGGCGGATCGGGGCAGTCTTACTATTCGAGTGGAGGAAAAGGGAGAGACGAATTCTCAGGCCTATGGGAATGCCGGGAAGTCGTTGGATCAGGTAATGGAATTAGTCGGGAAATTATTGGGAGAAGATGTGGATCTAAAAGAATTAGCAACCTCGATGAGCGAGGTCAAAAGACTCAAAGAAAATGGATCCAGAACCAATGAAATCGAATTTTACGAAGCTTCGCGAAGTGTACGGGTCAACACGGAAAAGGTGGAGGAACTCGCGCTACTTTCTCGTAAATTATACGATCTTAATTCAAAGGGGATTCAACTGACTCAAAGGGGGCCTGACTTTTTTGTTTCTGGCTTAGATGAGGTTAAATTAGAACTGATGGAAGAGGCGACCAAAAATGGGCATGAACGTGCCGAAATCATGGCGGAAAGTTCCGGGGAAAAATTGGGATCATTAGTTTCAGCCAAGCAGGGAGTGATTCAAATTACCAAGCCAAATTCAAGTGCGACCTCGAGTTATGGAATGTATGATACCGAGACAATTGAGAAAGTGGTCAAGCTTGTGGTCACGTTGGAATATAATATCGGCAGTTAAGAAATAGGTTTTACTCCAAGAGTGCGTTTGATGCCTTTGTCATTAAACTTGCTATTTTATTCGCCAGTGAGTGAAACTTTTCACTTTTTATTAAGTTTTAATCGATTCATGAAATCTTCTAAAATTATCTTTGGTGGCTTGTTTATTTTTTTGACCACGATTGTTTCTAGACCGATGGTCTTCGCAAAATCGAATCGAATCAATTTATTATTGGTTACCGTGGACGATATGAGCTGTGACTCGGTGGGGATCTACGGATGTAAACTTAAAGGCACCACGCCGAATATGGATCGTTTGGCCACTCAATCGGTACGCTTTGAACACGCTCATGTAACCGTGGGAAATTGTATGCCCTGTCGAAATGTAATGTTCTCCGGTCTGATTTCTCATAATAATCAAGTGGAGGGATTTTATCAAGTGACTGAGCCCGGATGGCCTCACATGGCTGACTTGCTCAAAGATGCCGGTTATTATGCTGCAATTCGCGGGAAGGTGAGTCATTCAGCACCCTATCAACCTTACGCATGGGATGATGACCTGACCATTTTACCTAACGGAGAAAAGGCACACATGAAGGATGCCAAATCCTTTGGTGAATCCACTACTCGTGGAATTAACAAAGCGAACGAGTTGGATAAGCCTTTCTTTTTATCGATTAATATTTCGGATCCTCACAAGCCATTTTGGTCACAAGTTCGAGGTGGTGGAAGAGATCCCCATGTACCAAGCCGAATTTTCAAAGCAGACGAGGTGCCCGTGCCTGGCTTTTTATTTGAGGATCCAGAAGTTCGAGAGGAATTGGCTCTTTACTATAGCAGTGTGAGACGGGCGGATGATTGCCTGGGTGAAATTTTAAAGGCTTTGAAGAAAAGTGGACAATGGGAAAATACTATGATCGTTTTTCTTTCTGACCATGGGATGCCTCTCCCTTTTGCCAAGACCCAACTTTATCACCACAGCACGCGGACGCCTTTGATGGTTCGTTTGCCCAATGTGACTGAGGCTGCTCGGCTTGAAAAAAGGCATATGGTCTCTGTGGTCGACCTTTTGCCCACAATTCTGGATTCTTTAAATATATCGAAGCCCAAACGACTCGATGGACGATCTTTTTATTCGCTTTTAAAAGGAAAGGCTCAGGAAGACCGTGGTTTTGTGATTAAGGAATACAATGAGAATGCCGGTCGTTCACGTGATCCGATGCGGGCGATTCAGAGTAAGAAATACCTTTATTTATTCAATCCATGGTCCAA
>CAWUUU010000108.1:0-6962 GCA_963924995.1 uncultured Opitutales bacterium | reverse complement strand
CACGATTATATGGGTGTCCTGAGATAGTTGGATTGAGAGTTCTTGGTCGAATTTAATTACACCATCATTAAACCATTTCGGATGAGTTTTACGTGTATAGTTGTGCAGGGAAGATTGTCTTCCATTTAGCAAAACTTGAACACGATTTATATCGATCCAAGATGAGCATTGCACTCGAACTTTTACTTTAATTGAATCGTTAGCTCGGGCGAGACCGCCGGGCAAAGTACCATCCTCTGTCTCAACCTCAAGAAATGGCCCAGTGGTGAGCATCATTTGTCCGGCCTTGGCTCTTCGGCTGATTTCCTCCCAGTCTATATTTTGGGGTTCGTCAGTGGAGCTGGGGATATAGGTGCGCCATCCACCAACCCCGTTGCCAAAAACGGTATGGGCATCACTCACGGCTATGCCCCATACTTTACGCCCTTGATTTAGCATTTGTAGCCAAACAAATTCGCGAATTATTGAAACTTGTTCTCGACTTGCTCGACGGGTAATTCGAAAGGGTGCACGGGCGAGAATGTCCGAATCTCGATAATTTTGAGTTTCAATGGCGTCGATCAAGGAAACGATACCTTCGTATCCACCATCGATCTGTCCGTCTTTATTTCGGTCGTTAAAATTATCAACCATATCCGGATGGTTGATGTGAATCCATCGATTCTTTTTGTGCCCATGGTGATCGCGTAGATTGATTGCATTAACTCGGGGATCTTTTACCCATCGAGGTGCACCGTTATCTTGAAGGTAAGGCATTGGGGTGAGAGGGAAGGCATTAATGTGGGCACCTGAACCAGTTAGTTCCATACCAGGAATGGTTGAAATTTCTTTGGTGAGTTTAAGTTCTTCAATGTGGGGTTGCCAATCATACACCCGATTATGCTCGGTAGTGGGAGCAAACTCAATGTGCTCGGCGGCAAGGTTGATAACTCGGTCGTTGATTCCGCAGACATTGTCACCGCTTGGAGTCGAATGATTGTGAAAATCCGTACTTACCCATCCTACAGTTTTTACGGAACGTTTAAGTTTCGTTTCAATGCTAATGGTTTGTTCGGGTTGAAGTTTTATTTCCTTGGCGAAATGATCGAACTCTATTCCTCGAGTCACAACGATTCGGTATGAACCTGGATCGAGGGCGACGGAAAAATCACCAGTTTCCGAATGATACTGATTTTTACAACCATGGGCACGATCAACAGGGCCTAAATCAGGGTCTTTAGTTCCTTCCAATCCGATGAACTGAATTTTGCAGGGCGTATCGTCACCATTCTCCTTAGTGATCTTGAAGTTGATTGTTGAAGCAGGCTTTCTGACCAAAGTTTCGCCTTTATCTCCGTCGTCTCCAACTTCAATGTTGAAGGATTTCTTTTCACGCCCATGGTCAAGGAGTGAAATCTCCCACTTTCCGAATGGAAGCCGAATTGAAATTTCGCCTTGTTCGTTTGGGTACCCGGGGATGACTTTTCCTTCGCGAGCGAATTCAAACCGACCCGTGGAAATGGGGATTCCATTATTTTCCTTGAGCTCATATTTGACTTCTTTACCAGCGATTCCCATTTTGTGGGCTACTCGTGCATAAGCCTCAACGGGGGAGGAGCCAACGGCAAGAAAGCGATTAATTTCAATTTCATCTCCTGGCTGTAGAGTTTTGGATCGTGGAGGCAGTTTACCATTTTGATCGCGGAACCAAGCGTATGCGTATCCGGCTTTGTCCGAAGGGTCGACAGAATCTGCCCATTCGATGTCACCGATGCGACCCGATTTTTTAAAGCGAGTCCATCGATCGTCCACGGGTCCGGATACTTGGTCTTTTCCCTCGTTTCGAATGAGGGTTCGAATATGAATGCCATATTCTCCCTCTTTAATTGTGTAAATATGCTTTTTAAAGAGACCACCTGACTTGGCCGCGGTGGTCACCACCTCAATTCCGTTTCCTTCATCCGTTTTGCGGATGTAAGAAATTTCTCCTTGCTGGCGAGAAGGTGAGAAAATAGTCAACTGGTCGTTTTCGGATCCGCGAATGCATAAGTCGTATAGGCATCCTGGGGTCATTCCATTTGCTCCCCAAAAAGCTCCCATATTGGCCTTTCGGTCAGGTGCAGAACTGGCGATGACACATTCAATCAGGTTGTTTCTCAGTACGAAGTCACCGATTATACCATCTGCTTCTTTCCCTTTGGGTAAATTTTCGACCAGATCCTGGGTAATTTCTAAAATTTCGATCTTTCCTTGAATTTGAAATATGAAAGTCAGAAAGAAAGAAAGAAGAATTATAGTTTTCATGAGTTATTGAATTTGAGGGTTGAAAGAAAATTTTGTTGAACGAATTTACTAATTTCAATCGTTTAAACAATTTATTCTAAGATTTCTTTTATGAACTCTGATTTAATCATAATGATTTTATTAAAAAATCAAATTTGTACTGACCCCGCTTTATATCATCTTTATTAAAATACGGATGTTTGAAAATACTAGTATTACTCTCATACGCCATGGGGAAACTGAATGGAATTTATCTGGTCGTTGGCAAGGTCATGCTGATTCACCTCTCAGCCCATGTGGTCTTTCTCAAGCCAAGGCACTAGGGGAAAGAATTTTGGGAGAGGAATTTGATTTTTATTTTTCGAGTGATCTTGGTCGAGCCATGCATACATCTAAATTAGTTGGCGGTCCTTCTGGAATGATTGCGGAATCTAATTCTGGTTTTAGAGAGCGAGATTTAGGTGTATTGGAAGGATTAAACACTAAAGAAATGGAGCAAAGTCAGGCTGGAGCGTATAAATCTTTTCGCCACGATGGCCCCGATTTTCAAGTCCCCAATGGCGAAAGTTTTCGCCAGTTTTATGATCGGTGTGCAAATGCAATTGAGGAGTTGGCGCAAAAATATCGGGGTGGAAGAATAGCAGTGGTAACCCATGGTGGAGTACTGGGGGCTATTTTTCGTTATGTGTTAAATATTCCATTGGAAGCCGAGCGGAATTTCGTCCTTCTTAACTGCTCGATCAATCGAATCGAAAAAAAGGAGTCAGGTTGGCATTTAATCAGTTGGGGTGATGTGGCTCATTTAAAAGACCTAGACTCATTGGATGATGCCTGAATTCTTCCTTAAAAGGAGGAGGGTAAGTAATAAATAGAGGAGGTTTTTTTAATATAAGATCTCTTTTTTTAAAGAAAATTATTGGCGACCGAGTAAAAGTTCTTTTTGGCAATAGGAAATGCTTCTTTCAAGTTGGTCTAATTGATATTCTTGTTGTGCCAAGTTTTTTTCTTTTCCAGTAGGTACAACGAATGGCTTTAATGGCTTTCCTTCTTTACTAAGTGTGAGGAAACGAGCGAAGTCTTCAGCCAAAAAAGTAGAATAAGGAGGCCAGAAATTTTGTTCCAGATAGGGGAATTCTTTTGCAAAACCCGAAATGATTTCTAATTGCATGGGGAGAGTAGGGCATAATCTTTTCCACTCAGCGACAAAAGTATTTAAATCGGTGCAACCCTCTCCCATTGCGGTCCATTGTACTTTTACTCCCTTGTCACTTTTCCACACCATCGAGTCTCGAATTCCACTTGATACTGCATAAGGAGCAAGGTTAAGAAGAGTATCAATAGGATTCTCAAGTGTCCATGTGGCATTACCCGAATCTAGAGTTGCCCCTACATAATCACGACCTGCCCGTTCAATTAATTCAACAAGTTCCCGACTATGCAAATCTCCTGCGTGGTTTTCAATCGCTAGTTTAATCCCCGCACTTAATGCTTCATTTTTTATCGTTTTAAGAACTTGAATGGTACTTGTTATATGTCTTTGAATGCCTCCCTTGCCCAATCGATCTTTCATGGTGCCTAAGTAGCAACGTGCCACACGGGATCCCACATCCTTTGCGACTCGAATGAGAAGGCGAAGGTGTTCCTCGGCAGATCCATGTTTATTTTTAAAACTTTTGGAGGTCGGACATATGCCTCCCGTTCCAGTTTGTATGGTTATTCCCAAGATTTTAGCTTCTTGTTTAATTTCTTGAAGGTAGGACGAGTCAAGGGATTCATAAACATCAAGATCAGAAAACAGGATTGTATCCAACTTTTTTTTGCTACCATACTGAAGAAGTTGGGGTGCTTTCCATCCAAGTGCTCGAATTGAGAAATTATCAAAACCAAGTGAGATATTAGGAGATGGTATGCTTTTGGCAATTGATGGATTCGAGACCATTATAGTGGTAGCAATAAGGGACGTCGATTTTTGGCAAAATGCACGCCTAGACTGATTAGGGTTTCTATATGTCATATTACTTATGGCAATATATGACTTGGCGATGGGCAAGATTGAAAAGTATTGGAAGTGATATTTTCTTTTATAAGCTCTTCAGGATAATTTCAAATAGTCGCAAAAATTAATATTGGTCATCCGTTTTATTGGATGAATTAGCGAAGAAGTTTTTTCTTTTGATTCGACTACGCATAAAATACAAAAGACTTAATATCACATGAGTAATCAGTAGGCAATAGGTGCTAGTTTTAAAGTACGGGAAATAAATTA
The DNA here is from genome assembly GCA_963924995.1 of uncultured Opitutales bacterium. GTDB lineage: Bacteria > Verrucomicrobiota > Verrucomicrobiia > Opitutales > Seribacteraceae > Seribacter. The sequence continues at coordinate 2,434 of CAWUUU010000108.1, read as the reverse complement.
ATTAAGGTTTAAATGTTTTTGTATCACCAAAATTATAGATATTAAACTTGTTCATTTAAATGGGCAGGTCTATCGAAAAAAGTTTAAAAAAACAGTCAAAAAAGTTTGCTTTATGTTAATGCGGTAACCTAGCTTATCGGATATATGAAAGAAAGTAATGATCCAAGCCTTGAAGAGTACAAAGTAGTCTATGAAATTGAAGGTGCAATTGATCTTGATACCAAGTATTTTATGGCCAATCAAACCGAGGATGCTAAAAAAATGTTTTCCTTCGTTTGTAAAAAGAACGATTTAAATTCTACTATTCAACGCATTGAAAAATGGAATCGTTGGAGCTCAAAATGGGAAGTTCAGGTCGGAGAAGTAATCTGAACTTTAATCAATAGTCTAATATTTCATTCTTATTTAAAAAAAAGATTGGAGTGGTTTGAATTTCCCTCAATTTCGGGCTATATTTACATCATGAAAACGAATCGAGAACCAGACTTAGAAGAGTTCAAGTTTCACTATCACTTCGAAGATACCGTGGGATTTTCTGACAAGTATTTCATGGCCCATAATCTTGATGAAGCGAAAGAAATGTTCGAATATGCGTGCTGTAAAAGGCATTTGAATCCACATCTAGATGGGGTAGAGCAGTGGAATCGTTGGAGATCGAGTTGGGAAGAAATTGTAATTTCTGAATCCGAACTCCCGTAAAAGTAATTTTTGCTTTTAGGTCCTAACTAATCCTGTTGCAGAGATTTTTTTACCGTTTCTAAACTGGTATGCCCATAAAACTTGATCGCAGGTTACGCAACCATCCAAGCAGACTAGATTGTTAATTACTTTTGGCTCATCTGGTGGTAAGCAATAGTGTCCAAAAAATACTGGTGTGTCAGAAATTGAATAATGTTCGCGGGTTTCATTTGTTTTATTTTCAAATGATTGGTTAATTAACGGTTGGCATTTAGGGTAGAAATTTGATCCATTTATTTTCTTCTGCTTACTTTCCCACCATCGGATGCGAGCTTTATTTCTTTTAATACCAAATCGGTCGTAATATGTTATGTGATTTGGCACAGGTACTGTAATTCCTCTTAAAATTATATTGATTGCTTTACTGAACTCTGACTGAGGGTCCAAAGTAGATCTAATAAAACCTTCATCTTTTACATCTTGATTTCTTATTTTTTCAATCGAGGGGCAATGCCACGCTGCGTGAACGACCCGAAACTCAGGAAATTCTAAAAATAAAGGAAGTGATTGAACCCATGGAATGAATTTGCTGATTTTGGATTCTATTAATGATGGATTTTTTGTAAATTGTTGGAGCAAGCGAAATTCGTGATTTCCGAGCACGGCGTAAGCTTGTTCTTCCAAATACATTCTTTGAACGACTTCGAGCACTTTACTTGTTTCTGGACCTCGGTTGATAAGGTCGCCCACAAAAACAACTTTACGCCCAAGTGGATGAGTAAATGTGCCTTTTTTTTCCTCGTAACCCAGTTTCTTTAACAACTGGATCAGTAAAGATGCATATCCATGAACATCCCCTATAATATCATAATCAAACATATTTTTAACTGCGTATTAAATTTAATAAAATATTTTGAGGTTTTACCAATTCAACTATGTACATTTTTTCCCAAGCGTTTGAGAATTTAGTGAAGTGTCTCAATCGATCTGCTTAGTAAGGATAAATTGATCCCTTTAAAAGCACAACTTTTGTGAACTCTTTTGTTTTAAGCCCATTTGGTCTTTGAGGTCCATCAATACAGAAAATTTTCTTATATAATTTGGATGAAGTGAGAAATTGTGTAAGTACAGTCATTTTCAAACTTTAAGCTAATTCTTCTTATTTATTTCGTATTTTATTGAATTCAATATTTTTTAGATTAAATGTGGTCAATATGTTTTGGGCTTCAATAGCCAATCATGCTTAAAAGTATTTCTTTCCATAAACCCTATTTTAATATGCAGGCATTGCCTCCAAAAAAAAATCGACCATTAGAACATGCTCGTTTGTCTACTGTAAAGTTGCCAAGTGGGGAAGTTGCTACTCCTGTATTCATGCCAGTTGGCACACAAGCTACAGTTAAAGGCATTCTTCCCCGTGACCTATCAGATGTAATTGGCGCATCAATTATCTTAGGAAATACCTACCTCTTAAATCTTAGGCCTGGGATTGAGGTAATTCGCGAGGCAGGTGGTCTTGCCCGTTTTATGAATTGGGATGGACCTGTTTTAACAGACAGTGGGGGATTTCAGGTTTTTAGCTTAGCCAAGTTGAGAAAATTAAGTGACGAAGGCGTCCGTTTTAATTCTCATATTGATGGATGCGAAGTGTTTCTTGGACCCAAAGAAGCGATTGAAATTCAGGATGCACTCAAGTCAGATATTGCGATGTGCCTAGATGAATGTCCTCCTGCAGAAGCAACTGAAAATGAAATTG
>CAWUUU010000107.1:0-2821 GCA_963924995.1 uncultured Opitutales bacterium | reverse complement strand
CTGTAAAAAATAAGTAAGAACTCAACTGTAACTGACATTAATTGTTAATCATGAAATTAATTTTACCCCTGTTACTCGTTTTCGTAATAAAATCTTTTGGTATTACGAAGAAGCCTAATATTGTCTTCTTTTTCGCAGATGACCAGACCTCGAGTTCGCTCGGATGCTACGGTCACCCATTAGCCAAGACCCCCAATATTGACCGTTTGGCGGAGGAGGGTACCCGATTTGAAAACGCCTTTGTCAGTCAGTCAATCTGCTGGGTGAGTCGAACTACGATTCTGACCGGGCTTACGGGGCGAACTTTTGGTATCTATGGTAATCATGACTCGGCTAAGCCTGAAGTGGTGAAGGAGTTGTATACCGACCACCTTGGTCAGGCGGGGTATCGTACAGGATTTGCGGGTAAGTGGCATGCAAAGATGCCAAAAGGCTGGAAAGCGCAGGATCACTTTGATGTTTTTAATCCGATTGGTCGTAATCCATTTTATAAAAAACAACCCGATGGTTCTCTTCGGCACGAGACTGAATTAATCGTGGATCGAGGGATCGAGTTTCTCGAAAATCAACCCAAGGATCAACCTTTCGCCTTAAATATGTGGTTTAATGCCTGCCATGCCGAGGACAGCGATCGTCGACCGGGAATTGGACATTTCCCCTGGCCCCGAGCAATGGATGGGATGTATGAAGAAGATGAGATTGCTGCCCCACGGTTGAACGATCCTAAGATATTTGATAATCAACCTGATTTTCTTAAGACCACGATTAATCGGGAACGTTTCTTTTGGCGTTGGAATACTGATTTAAAATACCGTACGAACATGCGGGCTTATCTTCGTATGGTCAGTGGTATTGACCATGCGATTGGTCGATTTCTTAAAGCACTGGAGGAAAAGGGATTGGCAGAAAATACGATTATCGTCTACACCGCGGATAATGGATACCACCTGGGCAATCGTGGATTTGCAGGGAAGTGGTCCCACTATGAAGAATCTCTCCGTGTGCCCATGGTCGTGTATGATCCACGTACTCCTCAATCCTCTCGCGGACAAGTGCTCGATCAATCGGTACTTAATCTCGATCTGCCCGCCACCTTTCTGGAATGGGCGGGTCTTTCAATCCCGGAAAGTTATCAAGGTCTAAGCTTTTCCTCCCTTGTATCCACGGGCAAAGTTTCTGATTGGAGAAAGCAGACTTTTCATGAACACTTTGCTGTTCGTCATCGAATACCAGCATTTGAGGGCTTGCGTACCGAACGCTTTAAATATGTTCGCTATGTGGACGAGGAAAACTATGAGTTTCTCCATGACCTAAAAAAGGATCCTGATGAATTAATCAACTTAGCACAAGAATCCAAACATAAGAAAACCTTGGATCAATTTCGTAGGGCGACTGATTTACGCGTAAAGGAATTAGGCGGTCCACTCGCGCCCAATAACTCCCCACTTTCCCTTTCTATAAAACCATACCCCAAGGCGGCCGCGGTGGTGGCGAACCAACCTGGTACGGATGGATTTTCCAATTTAATCGCAACGGGTAATCGAATCCGAAATTGGTCGGGCGATTCAAAATACTGGACTAAAAAAGAGGGTGTTCTAATCGGGAAAACCGATGGTTCTCTCCAAATGAATCGTTTTATTACCTGGAAAGCGGCCACTGTTCGTAACTTCGAACTTAAGGTCCAAGTCCGTGTTTCGAAAGGGGGTAATAGTGGGATTCAATATCGAGGAACACATGCCCCTGAACTTGGACTTGATGTGGTCACTGGGTATCAATGCGATATTGTGGCGGACAAATCTCAGTACAATGGAATGCTCTACGAAGAGAAAGGGCGGCGGATACTTTCCCATGCCGGAGAAAAAGTGATCGTGGATTCAACAGGTGATCGCTGGGTGGTTGGTGAGTTTGAGGTCAAAGAATTTAAACCCGGCGAGTGGCATGAATATCGAATTTTAGTTGAAGCCAATCGACACCGACACTGGATCGACAATCATCCGACCGCTGACCTGATTGATTTTGACATAAAGGATAGAGCACTGGAGGGAGTTCTCGCCATGCAGGTACATAAAGGACCTCCTATGACGATTGAGTATAAGGAGATGAGGATTAAACATTTGCCTGATGATTTGCCGATTTTACAATGGGAGAATCACCCTATACCAAACGGTTCGCGAGGAGTACGTCCCCAGGGTCGATTGCCTCAAAATTGGAAACCTCCCATTTATAAAGTTTCAAAGTAAATGGTATTTTCCTTTCAAATTTGGTTCGTTATTATTGTGGCTTTGTTACTGTTTGGTAATGCCCTAAGAAGACATCTCAAAGTTGAATCAATTACTGAGCAATATTAAGCCAATACCACTTTACCGGTGAATCTGGATATCGAGTCCATTATGGAAGAGGCAGAATTGAAATGAAAACGAAATATTTTTTAAGAACGCTCCGTAACCGTTGTCCCCGATGTAATGAAGGGCCAGTATTAAAGACTCTCTTTCAACGCCACGAAAAATGTTCATCCTGCCAATTGGAATATAGTCGTGAGGATGGCTTTTTTATCGGAGGGCTTCCCATTAGTTATGGATTAATTTGTGGATTATGGATTGTCCCATTACTGGTAGGCTGGTTCTTCGATTGGATCGTAACTGATTGGTTGCTCGGCCTGAGTCTTGCCGGTGCTGTTGGGCTCCCCCTTTTGACCTATCGATACAGCCAGTGTTTATGGCTTGGATTATATTTCATGTTTGCCGAGCATGAAATGCCTGGTTTAGAAACTTAGAGTTTATGCGTACAATATTTATTTTTCTCCTTATTAGCCTGAGTTCAT
>CAWUUU010000106.1:0-14972 GCA_963924995.1 uncultured Opitutales bacterium | reverse complement strand
CATCTCGAGCAATTCATTTTTGTTTGAGAGAGAAATTGTATTCTTTTCTCACTCCGAAGAAGTAATGAATGAATGCTCAATAGAATTCAATTCATCGAACATAACTTTTAAAACTTACACTGACTTTAACAATGCACTTAGAGGAGGTGTACCCGTTACGGCTGACATAGTTGTTCTCGTGGATAGTTTTGCTTCTGCAAGTCGAGCAAACTTTGCGAAACTTTTACAGAAAAGAACAACTAGAAATTTACAGGTAATTATTTCAGATAATTATAGCGTAGATGAACTCGTCGGTGCGATTCAAGAACGATTGGAAAAATTGAACCAGCTTGAAACTCGAGGAGTGGTGGTTGAAAATATTATTCAATCAAGAATCGAACCAGAACCAAGTGAGCAAAAAGAACAGTCAGGTTCAGCCAGAATCATGGAAGAAAAAGATTTTCGAGATCTTTTGAATCGTGAATTATCAGGCACTGAGAATTCCCCACCCGAGACGATTTTGGCCAAAGCAATCGAAGTGATCAAAGAAATCAATTAAACTTAAAATTGGACGCACTTTCATTTGATAAATTCAAAGTAAGCCCTTGGGGCTTTCTCAAAGATTTTTTACATATTAGGAGTTTTGAATACTTTAGTTTTCGAACCAAGTTTTTTCTCTCAAGTTTTCTTGTCACCGTGTTAATGCCTGTAATTGCTGGATGGGCAATATACAACCAAGATATAAAAAGTACCAAAGAACTGATTCGGTCTAATATAACTAATCAAATCGACAATTTATCTCTCCTTATTTACCCATCACTTGTCTTCGATGATGAAGACTCAGCCTTTGAACTACTAAAAGGATTTTCGACAAACCCTATGGTAGAGAATGCGGCGATATGGAAAAAAGATATTTTCAACAAGGACCAACATACTCTTTTCTCTCACTACCCTGAAGGACAATTAAACATTCTAACCCCTAGAAATTTTGACAATGATAATTTATCCGATGACAGTGAGATTATTATTACTAGAGTAATCATTTCAGACAAAGAAAAATTGGGGGTAATTTCAGTAACTAGATCTTTGAAGGATTTAAACATTAAGAAAGCTGATTATTCAAGAGTTGGAATTCTAACCACTTTGTCCATCTTCGTTATTATAATTTTAATTATATTTTGGTATCAAAGTTCATTAACTAGACCATTAAAAGAATTAAGTTCGGTAGCTGAGAAAATTTCCCATGAGAAAAATTATTCTATCCGAGCAAATAAAACCAGCATGGATGAATTTGGTAGTTTAACAGATGTATTTAACGAAATGCTTGATTCTCTTCAGGATGCGAACTACCAGCTGAAATCAGCTAATGAAGAAATGGAGCTTAGGGTTCAATCAAGAACTAAGGAACTCACGCTTTCAAACCAAAGGATCGTGGCTGAAATGTCCGAAAAAGAAATCGCAACACAGGAGTTGATTAAAACTAAAGATCAACTAAACCAGAGAGAAAAACTTGCCAATGTAGGGCAAGTTTCTTCGAATATTGCTCATGAGTTAAGAAATCCTTTGTCCGCAATTCGCAACTCAACCTATTTTCTGCGATTAAAACTTAAAAAAAACCATAAGCTCGATGAACATCTAAATATAATTGACCACGAGATTTCAAGGTCAGACGAAGTCATTGAAAGACTTTTAGAAATGACAAAAGGAAAGAATCTCAAAAAAACTCTTACTGATGTAGAAACATTAGCAAAGGAGGCAATGAGTTATGCAGATATTTCGAAGTCATCCAGACTAATTATTAATTTCAGCCCCAAGCCTTTTTTGTTAAGCTTAGATAAATTATTATTTAGGCAAGTGCTCTTCAATTTATTCCTCAATTCAATACAAGCCATGCCACAAGGAGGTAAAATAGAGATGAATATTACCCAGCGAGCTATAAATGGTATTAATATAGTAATTGATGATGAAGGAAAAGGGATTGCAGATAATCGACTTGAAAAAGTTTTCGACCCACTTTACACAGATAAAGTCGAAGGTGTTGGACTTGGTTTATCTCTGTGTAGAGATTTAATCACAAGACATGGTGGTACCATTGTGGCCAAAAGTAAAAACACTAAAGGAACCATTTTCGAAATTGACCTACCTCCTGTTTAAATATTATGAAAAATCAAAAAATCAAAATTCTGATTGTAGATGATCATCCCGCTTTACGATCAACCATGATCGATGTTCTAAATGAAGAGGGTTTTGAAACCGATCACGCAAAAAATGGCGAAATCGGATTAAGCAAGTGCTTGGAGCATTCTTATGATTTTGTTCTCATTGATGTTCAAATGCCGCTGATGAGCGGAGTTGATGTATTTCGGCAGTTACAAGAAAAAAAAGAGAAGTTACCTCAGTTTATTTTCTGCACGGCTTATTCACTCCCTGAATTAAAAGAGGAAGCAATGGAATTGGGTTGCTTAGCTTTCTTGCAAAAACCTATTCAAATCGAACAGATTATTTCATTAATTCAAGATTACAGGAATATTCCTGTTCTAGTTTGCTTAAAAAATCATAATCAAGCTGATACCATGATTAAAATGCTTAAAGAACAAGGATTCCATACTGTAAACACCAGAAGTGTGGATGATGCACTAATACAACTCAGACAAATTAATTATAAATTTTTAATTTTTGACTCTGATTGGCCGGGCACAGAACAAGAATCTCTTCACACCACGATTAAATCCGTAAAAGCAAATACGCATTCCATTGAGACAAATGAAGACGAACCTAATGCTAAGGCACTCGAGAAAATTACCGAATATTACCAACAACAAAATGGAGCGCCTCAACAGTTTCACGCCATTTGAAGGATAAACAGGCTATATCAAACTTCCAGTGTTAAAATCAGTTTGAATATACAAATGTGAGTTAATACAGATCAGATTAAATAATTCGATTATGCATTGATTTGACATCTGGAGGCATCCCGAACTTGCAGGACTACCAAGATTACTCTCGTGATTGGTTCCATGAATATAAACATAGCGATTATAAGTATCTACTACCCCTCCTCGATTAACTTCTTTTTCCAAACCATCGAGTCGTAGGATACGACTCGTAATAAGATTTCGACTTTGCTTCTCTCTACTGCACTCACTTGCGGTTAAACCTACAGGCAATCGTCCCTCAAAAACCATTCCGCAAGGTTGATCTCCTCCTATCTTATCACATATGTTATGCAAACCCCAAGGAGTACCAAGAGAGTCTTCAATACAAGAAGGTGGTTGCTTAGAACTTGACATTTCATACAATTTCAAACTTTTCCCTTGGTATATATGCTCTATTTGCTGTTTATCAATATTAGCTAAAAGTAAATGCTCACTCGCTTTAATTCCAAGAAATTTTAACTTCTCTTCATAATCAGTATATAAATTATTAAAAACCATTGAAAAAATATCGTATCGGCATTGTAGGCGCAACTGGTGCAGTTGGCCAAGAAATTATCAACTTACTTGAAAAAAGAGAATTCCCTGTCTCTGAAGCAAGGTTGCTTGCCTCTTCTCGTTCAGCAGGTAGAGAAATACAAGCTTGTGGAAATCTTGAGGTCGTACAAGAGACCACACCAGATTCATTCAAAAATCTGGATATTGCTATTTTTAGTGCGGGTTCACAAAATACTGAGATTTTTGCAGAGGCAGCACTCAAGAATGATTGTGTTGTAATTGATAACAGTTCGGCATTTCGGATGGATAAAGATGTGCCGCTCGTTATTCCTGAGATTAATGGTGACGCACTGGAGTCGCACAAGGGAATTATTGCTAATCCTAATTGCTCAACTGCTGTTGCACTTATGGGACTTTTCCCTCTCCATAAAAGATTCGGTTTAAAAAGGTTTTTTGCATCCACTTATCAGGCAGTCTCCGGGGCAGGTGCGGAAGGAGTTACAGAGTTAGAAGATCAAGTAAGAAATCAAATTTCAGGCGAATCTACTGAACAAAAAAGTGATCCCGTTTTCCCGCATCCTATTGCTTTTAATCTCATTCCCCACATTGATGATTTCCGAGAAGATGGCTACACCAAAGAAGAACTCAAAATGAGGAATGAAACCAGGAGAATTTTAGGTATACCCTCAATTCAGATTTCATGCACTTGTGTTCGAGTGCCTGTTTACAGAGCTCATTCTATATCTATTAATGCAGAATTTGAATCTCCTGTGAATGTTCCGGATGCTCGAACTGCTCTAGAAAATTTCAAAGGCGTTGAATTATGGGACTTACCCAACGCACTAAGATACCCAATGCCCATCAATTATTCCGAAAAGGAACTTTGTGGAGTGGGTCGACTCAGACTAGATCATGGTTTCAAGAACGGATTAGCACTATGGGTGGTGGGCGACCAGTTATGGAAAGGTGCAGCCTTGAATGCCGTCCAAATTGCAGAAGAGCTTATTGAAAGAAAATGCTTAAAAAATCTCTAGCTTAAGCATTTAGGCATTATATATGCTCACTCATCCGTATGGACCCTATTACAGCAAGCGGAGTATTTTCAATCGGAAAAGAGTTACTGTCTAAGGTAGCGACAGGTTTATCATCCAACGAGTCGGCAGATTCTTCTAAGTTTAGTCAACAACTCGAAGGTACCCAAAACTCCTCCTCCGTGTCAATTGACCCAAAGCTTCGGATTCAAAAATTAGAGGAAAGTCTTAAATCCGACCTGCTTAATGATCCTAAGACTGCTAGTTTCTTTCAACAAAATCAGAGTAATAAAATTTTCTTAGAAAAAAGAGCTGATGGATCAGTTCAATTTCTATCTTCAAATGGTCAGAGTCTCATTATAGACCAAAAATCCCCTAACTGCTCCAAGGCAAACGAATTACTTGACCTCTGTTTTGAAAACAAGTTCAATTTAACTGCAATGCGCCCCAACGCGGTTACTTTTAATTCCTGATTTAAAGATGAATGAGGACGATTCTACAAAAAATCGTCAAAGCATAGAGTTTACCTCCAAACCACTTTCTGATTTTTTACTGATAGAAAGAATAAATCAGTGCCCAAAGTTGGCTTCTTTAAAAAGTATTAATGAAACTTTAAATGAATTACTTGATTCTGAGAATAGTTTTGTTAGCCAAATCGCTGAGGTAATAAGATTAGATCCTTCACTGACAACAAGGGTATTAGATCTAGTTAATTCTATTTTCTTTGGAAGTAAAGAAGGACAAAGAATATCAGGAGTTGAAGAAGCATCGATTTTTTTGGGCCTGAACAGAATAAAAGAACTTCTTGCGGCAACCCCCGTTATTGAGGAGATTACAGAACTTGGTAAAAATGTCTCATCATTCCCTTGGATACACTTTTGGAAGCATAGCATTGGAACTGCCATTCTTACTCGTGAAATCCTCTCATTAGCTGACAAGAAATGCGAAGACGAATCTGATTATGTCGCGGGTTTACTTCATAATTTAGGGAAACTCATCCTAGCAATTACATTCCCTGACTTATTCCAAAAACTATGCAACGAAACTTTTCAAGATACCTCTCATGCTATTGAAGTTGAAAAAAAGATTATCGGATGGGATCACACAAAAATTGGGGCTTATTATTTATGGAATCATCATATATCTGATGAAATTGTCGAAGCAGTTCATTGGCATAACAACCCAAATCAATCAAAAGAAAATAGTGACCTCGCAGCAGCAATCCAAGTCGCGGATCTGCTTACCTGTGAACTTGGAGTGTTAGGCATTGAAAATTGTACCCCAAAAAAAGATAGTTACTTACAATCGGATGGATGGAATATTCTTTTTAACAATAAAGATATAAGCGAAATAGATAGTCTAAGAGATAATTTGGGCTACACTCTAGAACGAGTGTCTCGAACTTTACACGGGATTATTTAAACTACAGGCGAACCCATTGGTCGTCTCGAGCAGCTTTGGCAACTTTTAATGCTCCGATAGCCACAAATGGCTTAACCTCCCTTGATGAAATAGTTACCTCAGGGTCTTCATACCCTTCATCAGCAAGTAAACGCTGGAGTTCTTGATCAATATTCCGAATTCGACTTCCTCCACCCGTCAGAATTATATTTTGCAATAAAGAAAAGACGGACTGAGGCGAAGCCATGGCAATAACTTTTTTGATAGACTCGAAAATTTCCTGTAGGAGCTGATTGCAAGATTCTCCAACCTGCTTACCAATTTCAATTTTCCTCGGTTTACCACCCACTGGTACTTTTACTCGGGCTCCAGATTCACTTTCTCCTGCATAGGAATAAGATTCTTTAAACTTACGAATCATAGATAAAGGTACATCCACTTCTGGGAACTCGTCACGAATGGCGCGATCTAGTAGAACATCTACTTCGTTTCCAGCAAATGGAATACTGAGTAAGTCCTCAGGTTTAGGAAAATAACCCTGAACAATACAAAAATCAGTTGTACCTGCCCCGATATCAACCAATAAGGAATTACTTACAGGGTCTCTATATTCTGGATCCTGCAAGCGGTCTTCATCCCTCATTCCAAGAGCAGCTAGAAAAGGTTCAGGGATAAAAAGAATACCATCGAAAGCACCTTTTGCAGCTTTCTTAAGGTTTTCCTTTGCCTCGACATCGGCAACCGCTGGAATTCCGATTACACAAAGTACTTCACGCTTAAATTCAGGATCAACTTTACTGCGTAAATATTTAAGAAATGACCTTGTCGCTTCTAAATCACTAACTACGCCATCGCTCAATGGATTAATTAATCGTAAATGTAGCTCATTTGAAATTGCATCATCCCCATGAAGCATCTTCGAGTTGCCCGGCAGGATCCCAGATAAAATACCATCCTCAGGGTAGCCCACAATAGTGGGAATTAATGTACCAGTATTTTCATCAGAACTAGGTTTACTAAGCTTGGTGACAAAGCATGATTGTAGAGTCCCTAGGTCTAAGCCAACATGCAATTTCCGTTTTTTTTCTCCTGATACCTCAAGATCAACCTCTTGGGCAGGTGCGATTTCTGATGATTCATTTTCTTTGCTTAATTCTGACATTTCTAAAAGGGATTTGTTTTATAGCTTATTATAACTAAATATTTTATATTTTTGGCAACGAAAACATTCATATGTTAATAAATATTACGATTATTCTGAAGAGAGTAACTCGTCGATCATTTCTTCAATCTCATCAAATTTAAGACCTGTGCCAAGAGGCGGATCCAATTCAATTTCATTTTCTAAAGTACTTTCTGCGCTTTCAACTTCCACTTTCTCTATGACTTCTTCTTCAACAGGAACATGGGGCAATTCGACTTTAGTTTCGCCATTTGAAGATTGCTGAGTAGATAAAGCACTTATTGTGTGGTCCAATCTGTGAGTTAATGCCTCTAGAGTTTTGGCCACACCCTTCACTGACTCCTCGACCCTGCTCGCCACTCGAGCTTCAAATCGTCCCGCAAAAAGATCGAATGCAACAGCAAGCTCCTCCGCGCGCGCAGACTCATCATCAAAAACTTCTTTTAACTTTGCTTTTTTCTCGGACGGTTCAAGAGAACTAGACTTCGCCCATGATACGACTAATAGAGGAATTTCATTCTTTAAAACATCAATCGCCCCATCTTCATCGCCAACCAATCTCTTAACGCAGGCTTTGCGAAAACCTCCCTTTAGTGCTTCCCATGGACTTCCAAATGTACTCATTACCAATATTCGCTAATCAATAAGAGAGTTTTTACAACCTAAATCTATATCCATCTGCACAGCCTCCATCTGATTAGCATTTTTGAGCATAACACTAAGTTCCTCATCCTTAACTTTCATTTTAACAGTTAAGAAGTTTAAAAAATCTGCAGGAATCTCTGCCTCAAAGAGAGAACCTTCACCAAAAAAACCAAATCTCCTCGCATGAAGAGCTTGTCGGTCCATTCCCAACTGTTCGATCCAAGATGGATTCCACCCAGATTCACAAAACTTTAAATAGTAGGATTCATCGTGCCCATATAATTTTTCACCGACCAGCGGAAATCCCGCAGACTGAGCATGAAGCCTAATTTGATGCTTTCTACCCGTCTTGGTGACCACCGACGCTAGAGTGTACCCTGCCCTGCTTACGAGAGGAATAAAAGAAGTGGACGATTTTTTTGATTTCCGAGTGTTCACTGTTACTCGTTGTTTAACAAAAACAGCACTATCTGGGTCATTTCCTATAAAACCATTCACATCAGTTTTTTCTTTTAACTCGCCTTCTAAAATTGTCAAATAAGTCCTTTTGACCAATTTTTGCTCAAGGGCTTTTTGCCATTTTCGCCCATTAGGTTGATCTTTGGCCATTAATATTACACCGCTCGTTTCTCGATCCAATCGCCCCGCCAAGAAGATAGTTTCTAATTGAAGCAATTCACGAGTTGCCGAGACTAAACTCGACCAAGGCCCACACTTTGAAGGATGGCAAACTAACCATCCAGGTTTATTAACGACAATAATTCCTTCATCTTCATAAATAATCCATGATTTAAGTTGATCAGGAGTCACTAAAGGGGTCCCCTTGCTTTGCGTAGAAGAAGTCATTAAAATAGGTCGTAAATTCGTTTAATAGTATCAAAAGCAAAGAGAAAGTAAAATAAAGTGAACATTTATTGGAATTGGTTAAAAAGGTATGCTTTATTGGGAGTGTGATTGTATAAAGCTATCCATTCACCTTAACCATCAACATTAATTATTAAAGACATATCGTATGAAAAATAACTTGATCTTATCTGGAATCCATCTCGATTTAACCGATGCCCTTAAAAACATCGTTCAGGAAAAAATAGACAAGTTATTTAAACATGAGGAAAACATTATACGTGCCCGAATAGAATTGGAATATGATGCCCGGTCTAATTCTCATGAGAAAGAGTATATCGCGAAAGGTCATTTAGAATTGAAAGGCACGACCATCACAATTTCATCAGAAAGCGATAATCTTTATAAATCAATTGACGAACTTATTAATAAACTTGATAGAGGATTACGCAGACGTTCTCGCCTACAAGTGGTGAAAAGAAAACAATCTTCATTAAATAGCTTACCTGAAGCAGCTTAACTTTTTTCAAATATTAAAAAAAAGGGGATTCAATCGAATCCCCTTTTTTATTTAGGAAGTATTGAATATAAATTATTTTAATCGATCAAAATACTCAATGCTTCACTCACAATTTTATCCACTTTGGCCAACCGACCAATTCCTTCATACCCGCATGCTAATTCACCGACTTCGGGCTCAACAAATAAAACACCATTATCCCGTAAAATTGAAACATTTCGTTGAACGATAGGATGGGTATACATTTTCCCGTTCATCGCAGGTGCAATCAATACATCTGCTCGGGTCGCTAAGTAAATTGCAGCTAATGGATGAGGAGCTAGCCCATGGGCGAACTCCCCGATAACATTTGCGGTTGCCGGAGCGACTAAGAGTAAATCGGCTTTGTCCGCCAATTCAATATGACCAGGCTGCCAGCCATTTTCTTCATCCCACATGTCTACAACCACGGGATTTCGAGAAAGAGTCTGCAGGGTTAATGGCCCAATAAATTTCTGTGACGCCAAGGACATTACTACGAAAACCTCGGCACCAAGCTTTCTTAACTCGCTCACCAAATCAGCACTTTTATAGGCAGCAATCGAACCAGTAATTCCAAGAACTACTGTTTTATTTGTCAATGGCTTGCCTGCATTTTGATCTAACGACATAAGGATAGTTTTATAATTATAAAATTATACCCTTATTCGCAATGATCATTTAATCTGAGGCTTTCCCCTTTTCAATAATGATTAATTCCTATAATAAATATTCATTATGCAATCGTCTCCTATCACAAAATATCGACCCTGGGGAACAATAGATCTTCCAAACCGAAAATGGCCCAGCCGTACAATCGAAAAAGTTCCCCAATGGTGCAGTGTTGATTTACGCGATGGAAACCAATCTTTGCCCATTCCTATGGGTATCGAGCAAAAATTGGAACTTTTTGATTTATTAACCAAGATTGGATTTAATGAAATCGAAGTGGGTTTTCCATCCGCAGCACAAACTGAATTTGATTTTGCCCGTAAGCTTATTGATGAAAATCGTGTTCCCGAAGGAGTTTCACTTCAAGTCTTAACCCAAGCACGGGAACACCTTATCCGTCGTACTTTTGAAAGTTTAAAGGGAGCAAAGAGTGCGATTATTCATCTTTATAATTCGACATCTCCTCTGCAAAGAAAAGTTACTTTTGGAATGTCCAAGGAGGAGATAAAAAAAATTGCAGTAGATGGGGTCAAATTGGTACGGAATCTTTTATCGGAGTTAGAAGGCACCCATGTTCGTCTAGAATATTCTCCTGAAAGTTTTTCTGACACTGAAATTGAATACTCGCTTGAAGTCTGTGAGGCAGTAATGGAAGCATGGGAACCAACTGAAGAAAACCCTATTATACTGAACTTACCCGCAACGGTTGAACTCTTCACCCCTAATGTTCACGCAGATCAAATTGAGTGGTTCTGCACAAATTTAAAGGAAAGAAATAAAGCCCTAATCAGCCTACACACTCATAACGATCGAGGAACGGGTACAGCTGCAACCGAGCTCGGCTTATTGGCCGGTGCAGATCGAGTTGAGGGCACCCTATTCGGAAATGGAGAACGAACTGGTAACCTTGACATTATTACGGTGGCATTAAACATGTATTCACAAGGACTTCACCCAGAATTAAATTTGGAAAACCTCGACGAAATTCGTGAAGTTTATGAACAAACAACTGGAATGTCTGTGCATGAGCGACATCCCTATGGGGGAGACCTTGTCTTTACTGCCTTCTCAGGTTCCCATCAAGATGCCATAAAAAAAGGCATGGACGTCCGTCAAAAAGACGGCGATACAGATGAAGTTCATTGGCAAGTTCCTTATCTTTCCATTGACCCACGTGACCTGGGTCGTTCCTACGAAGCAATCATTCGAATTAACAGTCAAAGCGGCAAAGGTGGGGTTGCCTATATCCTATCACGTGAATTCGGGCTTGATCTACCCAAGAAAATGCATATCGAAATTGGAGGTATTGTGAACGACAAAGCGGATGCAGAATCTAAGGAATTAAACGCACAAGATGTGTATCAAATTTTTCAGAACGAATTTCTGAATAAGAAATCTCCGCTTTCTTTACTCTCATACTCAACCAAAGAAGATAGTCAAAATTCAGATAATCTTATTATTGAGGCAAAAATCTTATTTGATGGTGAAGAGATTGAGTTGAATGGTAGCGGAAATGGTCCAATAAATGCCTTTGTTCATGCACTTGACAATAATGGACTCAAAAAATTCAAGCTCACAGATTATCGCCAGCATTCAATTGGAGAGGGATCAGCGACCCGCTCAGCGACTTATATTCAATTAAAAAATGAATCTGGAATTTTACGATATGGATGTGGAATTGACTCAAGTATTGAGAAAAGCGGTCTTCTTGCTTTAGTGAGTGCTATCAATCGTTTAGAAAACTAAGAAATTTATTTTACTTTTGCGAACACTCGCCCATTAATCTGATCGTGTCACCTGCCCCATCGAATCATTCTTCAAACAATAAACTGGAAGGTGTTCTTGAGAGAATTACATTCTATAATGAAGAGAATGGATTTCTCATTGGTAAATTAAGAGAAAGCGATAAAAGTACTGAAATTGCCGTAGTCGGCAAAGCCCCTCAAATTCAATGTGGAGAAACTCTGGTTCTTGAAGGGAGTTGGTCAAATCACCCAAAACATGGGAGGCAATTTTCATTTCAAAAGTTTGAAAGTAAATTACCAGCCTCCGCTTATGGTATTAGAAAGTATTTAGGAAGTGGACTTGTTCATGGAATTGGCAAAACCTATGCCAATAAAATTGTGGACCACTTCGGAGCTGACACATTAAAAATTATTTCCGAAGATTCTGGTCGGCTTCGAGAAATCCCAGGAATTGGATCGAAAAGAGTCAAAGGGATTAAAGAAGCATGGGCCGAGCAAAAGGCTATCCGAGAAGTAATGATGTTCCTGCAGACTTATGGAGTTACTGATGCTCTCTGTTTACGCTTAGTGCGTAAATATGGAAATGATGCAAAATCAGTCTTGGAAAATGACCCTTATCGGATCATCAGAGATGTAAAAGGAATAGGCTTCAAAACGGCAGATAAAATTGCCCTCAACCTTGGATTATCAAGTAATGGTCCTGAGAGAATTGAGGCAGGAATCCTCCACACTCAACAAGAAGCTGAAGATGAAGGACATACCCACATGGAGCGAAGGGAGATTGCGTTGCAAGCGAGTACTCTTTTGGAAACCCAAGCCGATGAGGTAGAAAATAGAATACAAGCCTTATTAGTGAATGGAGAATTAGTAACTACCGCCCCTGACTGGTTACAATTACCCTCATCTTGGAAAGCAGAGGAAAGTATTGCCAAGGCACTACAAGCAATTCTTAAAACACAATCGTCCCTTCCAAGTATATTAATTGATAAGGCAATCGAATGGGCTCAGAGCAAAGCGGGCTTTACATTCGCGGATGCTCAAAGTGAAGGTATTCAAAATGCACTTTCTTCAAAAGTGGCCATTTTGACTGGTGGCCCGGGAACAGGAAAGACTACAATCCTCCGAGCAATCGTCTCCATCCTAAAAGCGAAAAAAGCAAAAGTTCTATTGGCAGCCCCTACTGGTCGAGCAGCCAGAAGAATGTCGGAAAGTGCATCCCATCTTGCTCAAACAGTTCATCGTTTATTGAAGTTTGATCCTAGTCATGGTGGCTTTACCGTAAACGAAAGAGCACCCTTAGTTTGCGATTTTGTAATCATGGACGAGACTAGCATGTTGGATATTCGACTAGCGGCTGCTCTATTCCGTTCAATTCCTGCTCATGCCCATGTTCTTCTAGTGGGGGACGCGGATCAACTTCCCTCCGTGGGTTCAGGTAATGTCCTGAAAGATTTAATTGATTGCGATTTATTTTCTGTGACCCGTCTACAGGTTACCTTCCGTCAGGCTGAAAACAGTGGAATTATAAACCTCGCACATGGTATTCTTTCAGGAAAAGGTTCTCCTCCTCCCCCAGTTGACTCGGCTGAGGAAATAAATCCAAATCAAGATGTTAATTTCATCCGGGCCGTTACTCCCGAACTATGTATTGAAGCAGTGACCAAGCTCTGCCGTCAAATTTTACCCGAAAAATTCTCAATTGACCCAAATCAAGATGTTCAAGTTCTTGCTCCTCTTCATCGAGGGATTGCTGGTATTGCCAACCTAAATGATCAAATTCGGGATTCACTTAATCCGCACGGGGCAACACATACTATGGGCTCTAATCTCTTTCGCGAGGGAGACAAAGTTATTCAAACTCGAAACAACTATGATAAAGATGTGTTTAATGGAGATATGGGAATTATTGATTCCGTTGATTCAATAAATGGAAAAATCGAAATTCTCTTTGAGGGAAGAAGAATTATTTATGAACGAATGGAAATCGCAGATCTTCAACCTGCTTATGCAATTTCAGTACATAAGAGTCAGGGGAGCGAATATCCAATAGTAATCTTCCCCCTGCTTAAACAACATTTCATGATGCTTCAAAGAAACCTGGTGTACACCGGTTTAACCAGGGCCAAGAAAAAGGTAATCTTTGTGGGTGATCCGGCCGCCTATTCCATGGCAATCCGAAACGACAAAACATTAGTTCGTCAAACCGACCTAATTCGAAAATTAACCATTATCTAGTTACTTCTGCAGTTCGATAGACTGAGAGTCTCGAGAAATTAGTAAAAAGATTAGATTCTTGAATAAAACCATAGCCACAGAGATTTTTATAAATAATAAATCCGATAAAGGAACCTAGACTAGATTTCTTAAAGAGTAAGGGAGTCAGATTAGATTAACTACCTAAATCGCAACGCCCACAATTGCTAGGTAATCCCGAGCATGGTGGAAGGTCAGAAAATTCATTCCCCATGCCAGAGGAGAAAGCCGCAAATACAGAGAATTCCTTATCTAGAATTACAGAACCGCACTTGGAACAAATAACTTCTCATTTCTATTGAGAGGACTTCATCAATAATTCCGAGTCCTCCTCGTAATCCGCGCAAGTGAACTCGTAAATGGGTATATCAGTTAGTAATTACCGAGCAGTTCGTAAAAACGAAGTAGCATGTAGTAAAATGATACTAATATTCCGATTCCGAAAAAACCTATAAACACTACTCCAAATAATCTTTTGGCCATGGCACCATCTAAGAACTTAGGCTGCTTCTCCATCGATCCAACCATCACTATTGCCCACACCATGAGAG
This sequence comes from uncultured Opitutales bacterium, assembly GCA_963924995.1. GTDB lineage: Bacteria > Verrucomicrobiota > Verrucomicrobiia > Opitutales > Seribacteraceae > Seribacter. The sequence goes on along the minus strand of CAWUUU010000106.1, from coordinate 700 downwards.
CAAACAAAGGCATTGTTATCATAAACCAATCAAATTCTGAAGTCATGTTAATCATTTTGACAAGGATCTCGTTCAAGTCAAGAGAGGGGTGATAAAAATTTAAACTTCTTTCAACTCCAAGCTACAAAAAATACTCTATGGCTCATATTAAATATTCCATCCAACACATTGTGTGTTTTCAATTTAAAGAAATGACGACCGTACAAGAAATTGAAAGACTGAAGAATTCTTTCTTTTCATTACAAAAGAAAATTCCAGGTGTTCTTTCGATTCAAGGAGGTCTTAATAATAGTCCCGAGAATTTAAACAAGGGATTCAGTCATTGCTTCATCATTACCTTTAAAGATGAACGAGCACGGAAAGAATACCTCCCCCATCCCAAACACCAGGAGTTTGTGTCTCAACTCAAACCTATATTGAAAGATGTATTTGTAATCGATTTTGATATCGATCCAGAAACAAACTCAAGAAATTGACTTCGCAAAATTGATCATTGTGTCTTGACCAACTGCTCCACTCGTTTTCTGCTCCAATTCATGAAATCAATCTTTTTTTTCTGGTCTCTACCATTTCATAACGCCTGCTTGCTGCTCACCGTAACTTTGTTAGTATCGATTGACTGTTTTTCTGAAGTAAAAACCCCCGCTATTATTGGAGATAATATGGTGCTCCAACAGAACCATAAAAACCCGATTTGGGG
>CAWUUU010000105.1:0-4590 GCA_963924995.1 uncultured Opitutales bacterium | reverse complement strand
TTGATGAGCTTGGCGATCGGAGAAACAAAAAAGCAAGTGGCTTAAATTAATTAAAAGGCATGGTACAATGAAATGGATAAAAACGATTTTTTCTTCCGATTATGGAATGCTTGGAGTTTTGGTTTTACTTTGTGCTTTCTTTAGTTGGATCACCTTTGAGGATCAGCAACCCGAAGGGGTAGAGGCCGCCGAGGTGCTTTATCAGGCAATAAGTAAAAGCTTTGATCAACCCGGTCGGGTTTTGATTGCGGGGCGGAAGAGTGATTCCGGGCGTGCATTTACTAATCAATTGAATGAATCACTTTCGGGGGATGGTTGGCAAATTATGGGGATCGCTCAGGGCGGCCCGCCTGAATTGGGTGCTGCTTTACGTGGAGTATTTGATCAAAACGGGAGCCTTGATCTTCTTGCCTGTGAAAAGTCTTTTGTACAGATGGCGGTATTGGATAATTTTAAAAAATCCCAGCCAAGAATGAAAGAGGTTAAGGTCATGGTGCCCGCGTCTAGTTCGTGGCCCAATTTTCTTAAAAGTTCGAATTTGTTGAATATAGCCAATCAGATTGCAGTGATTGCCATTTTGGCAATTGGAATGACTTTGGTCATTATTACGGCTGGAATAGATTTATCAGTAGGGAGCTTGATTGCATTTTCCGCAGTCTTGGGCACTTGGGTAATTAGACAATGGTTTGGGGCCGATGAAGCGACGATGGGAGGAATGATTGCAGGGTGTGGAGTGGCGATTTTAGCCTGTTCTGGATTGGGCCTGTTTTCGGGTTCAATGATTGCTTATTTCGGCGTTCCTCCTTTTGTGGCGACATTGGGAATGATGATGGTGGGAAGTGGGTTCGCTTACATGCTCTCGGGTGGTCTTTCGATTTATCAATTGCCAAATTCCTTTGACTGGTTGGGCCGGGGGGATGATTGGGGGGGCATTCCCAATGCAGTTGTTTTAATGGTGGTTTTGTATGTCATTGCCCATACTATAATGAGCCGGACCACGGTTGGACGCTATATCTATGCGGTGGGAGGAAACCCAGAAGCCGCTCGCTTATCTGGTGTGCCGGTCAAGAAAATTTTACTTGGGGTCTACGCAAGTTGTGGAGCACTGGCTGGATTGGGAGGCGTGATTATGGCCTCGCAATTCAAGAGTGGCGACCCGAAGTATGGTCTGATGTATGAATTGTATGTGATTGCCGCGGTGGTGGTGGGCGGCACCTCATTGTCGGGTGGGCGAGGTAAGGTATTTGGTACTCTGATTGGAGCGTTTATTATTGCGGTGATTCAAAATGGAATGAATTTAACCGGGGTGCAAAGTTACACTCAAAAGGTGGTACTTGGGGTAGTCCTTTTAGTGGCGGTTCTTCTTGATATGTTGAAGAAGCGAGGCTGGAAGTTGAGCCTGTAAATTACCGGCATCCTTGAGAGGAATTATTCTTCAGGTGTGACCAGGTCCAATCTGGCTTTCATGATCAGATACAGTTCGCGACTGATCCAAGCATCAGTCGCTGCGTAGTTAATCTGAGTTGGGGAGAGGGGTCTTTTTTGCCAATTAGAAAGCTGGGCAGATTTTGAAAGCCGTTGTTTAAAGAAAATGGCAGTTAAATTACGCAAGCCCGTCTGTTCGATTTTAAGTGATTGGGCAATAGTGGCAATATCTTCAAAGCCTCCAGGGGTAAAGGGTTCAATCTTTTGTAAGTTGTTTATGTCGTCTTTAATCGCGACTCCAGTCTTAACAATATCTGGATCTTCAAGAATCTTTATGAGTGGACCAAGTTTCATAACTGGATAAAGTTTGAAGAGGAAGGCTTGGTCCGCAGTGGCTAATTGAATAAGTGCTGGCGGGTTGTTGGGTCCTTTTTTGAAATTGGGCTTACATTCAATATCAAAACCGAGTACCTGCTGATTGGAGAGATTGGCACATAGTCTATTAAAAGATTTAGTATCTTCGGCAAATTTGATCGCACCATGAAAACGAATTACGGGTAGTTCGTTAATCGTCTCTTTTTCGAGTCGTTTTGGGATTTCATCATGGGGGCTTGGTGCAGTAACCATTTAAAATTATACTTCAAATGTTAAACCATCGTAGGCGACAATCACCTCGGATGGATGGGCTCGAGGAGAGGGGGCTCCGGGGATTCCGGGCTTGGCTTCACGAACCGCTAACTTAGATCGAGCCAAGAATTTTTTAGTATGGGAAAGAAATTCATCCATTTCCTTGTCAGAGAAGGCGGGATCATGGTGAAAAATGGCGAGGGTTCCCACTTCGCCACGGGCGGCCAATTCTACTCCCATGATATTGCTTGAATGTCCCCAATGTTCACGATTTCGAATTGATTGGGAATGGGTGTAGGGGGCGTCAAAAATTAGTAAATCGGTTCCTTTGATAAAATCAATATAGGGGTATTCTTTGCCGTGTGCGGGGGTAGTATGTTCAGCATCCGTTGAATAAACAAAAGAACTATCTCCTTGATCGACTCGGTAACCATAGGAAACGCCCGGATGGTTCTGTTCAATGAGGGTAATTTGTACATCACAAAGGTTCAACACATCTCCGGGCACATGGGTTTCAAAAGAAATATCGGCGGCAAAAGTTTCAAAGGGAATCGGAAAAAACGGGGTTTTCATCTGATCTTTTAACGCTTTTTCCACAGTGTCGTGCCCGCCATGAAAGATTATCTTATTGCCAGGGATGTAGGCGGGGGCAAAGAAAGGGATTCCTTGAATGTGGTCGTAATGAAGGTGAGACAAAAAGATATGAAATGTTTTACCGGAAGCACCCGAATCAATGATTTCTTTTCCTAGAGGCCGAATTCCTGACCCCCCGTCAAAAATAAGATAGTCTTCCGAGCCAGTTTCAATATTTAAACAGGGTGTATGTCCTCCATAGGAATGACCGTATTGAAAAGGGAGTTGTTTCTTGACGAAATCTCTTATTTGAGTTTCAGAACGAAGATCTTTCCCACGTGCGGCAAGTAGGGTCGCCACAACTTTCTCCCTGATGACCTTGTAGGACGGAGCGGTGGGGATGGAACCCCGGGTACCTAGAAAATGAACTTTCATACAATAACGATAAAAGATTAGTCTCGAAATTTAAGAATCTTTTTGCAATCCAATAATAATATCTTCTAAAGGAGAATTGCATTGCTTAAAAAAAAACACTCTAATTGACTTCAATTCATTTAAATTTTACCCATGGCACAGAATTACGATATTAATCAACCTATTTATCAAGTTGGTGATTCACCATTAAGCTTTGCACAAATGCTTAATTATTTTATCGACCCAGCTTACAAGCGAGGGAATTTATCGAGGATTTCTGACATGCATGTCAAAATGGGACGCCCGGTTAGTTTTCGAATTGATGACGACCTTACACCTATGCCTGGTGCGGTAGATGTTACTGGTGAAGTCATTCGTTATATGCTAGGGATTTTACTGAGTGAAAAACATCTGGCAATTGCCTTGTCCGACGACGAGGCGCAGGATGTAGATACTGCTTTTGAGTGGGAGGCGGAGGGAGTTAATTTTCGCCTAAATATATTTCGTGATCGTGATGGACTTGCTTTTGTTATGCGAGTTTTGGCTTCCGATATCCCTTCTATTCAGGAAGTGGGACTTCCATCAGAAAAAATCTGGCAGGATATTACTGCATTAAAACGGGGTCTTGTTTTAGTAACGGGAGTAACGGGAAGCGGTAAATCCACTACTATTTCCTCGTTAATTAATCATGTTAACTTATATCGTAAAACAAGAATTATTACCTTGGAGGATCCTGTTGAGTTTTTATTTAAGAGTGAAAGTTCAATGGTCTCCCAAAGACAGATTGGTCAAGATGTCCCTACTTTTGCTGGTGGTTTAAGAAGTGCACTCAGAGAGAATCCAGATGTTATTTTTGTGGGGGAGATTCGAGATACTGAGACGGCTTCTCTTGCATTAAGTGCAGCAGAGACGGGCCATTTGGTTTTTTCCACATTGCATACTCGTGATGCAAAGGGTGCATTGAGTCGAATTGTGGATATGTTTCCTTCTGAACAGACCAAGAGCCTTTGCCTCCAACTTTCATTTAGTTTATCTTTTGTTTTGAGTCAAAAACTGGTTCCCCGTGCAGATGGAAATGGCAGGGTTTTAGCCATGGAAGTCCTTAAAAATATACCAGCCCTTGGAAATCTTATCCGTACTGGGAATTGGCAACAAGTATACTCAACAATGGAGACGCAGTCTAAGGAAGGAATGATGACTATGGAGCAACACCTCCTTCATCTTTATCAACATGGTATTATCTCAAAGGAATCTGCAATCACATACTCTAACGAGGCGAGTCTGATTGAAAGGCTGGGGTAGTTGAATTGAAAGTTAGTCATTTGACCATTACCCCATTTTTGTTTTAGATTTTCCCTCATGAAATCAATCACCTTGTTAACTACAATAAGCGTAATCACAATGGCTGTGTTTTCCGGATTATTGGCATTAGATAGTTCCCCAAAATCATCTCAAGTTGAAAAAATCAAAAAGACAGGTGTAGAGCGAACTAAAGAAGAATGGAAAAAGATTTTATCTCCCGAACAATACAGAATTTTAAGAGAGGCAGGA
>CAWUUU010000104.1:0-3670 GCA_963924995.1 uncultured Opitutales bacterium | reverse complement strand
TGAGCAACCTGGGGTGTAGATGCAAGTAGCTCGGGGATTTCCGGTATGAAGTTTTTCTTAAGGCCTGCCGCGCCCATTCTTACTGCAGCGTCCATTACGGTCTGTCTTGAACCGGGAGTGATGATGGCCAGATTGTGCATCATGCCGCTGGAATCGTCGTTTGGAAAAACAAAGACGATTTTTTCACCTGGTTTTGCAAGGATACGATCGGTGTTAAACTTAAGACCTGGTAAAACACCGACCACAATGCGGCGTGCTCCTGCAAAACCATCGGGTATCGGTTTGACCGGATTTTTGTCGATCTTGGAGAGCTCCCCCATTTCCACAATCTTCCCGTAGATTTTATCGAAGGAACCACCCAGCATATTTTGTAAACTGCGTGCGGTGTAATTCGGAATCTCCGCTTTGGCAATCTTTTCGGTTCGTAAAGCTTCGAGTAATGACTTGGCGTAGGATTGTTTAGAAGCGAGAGTCTCAATCGTTGCCCGTTTGGCAACAGTATCAAACTGATCATATTCGGAAATCAACTCCTTGGGAGCATCTGGGTAATCGAAAAAAGAATAGGCCCGAATCGCATCGATCTTCAAATTCGTCCCAAGCAATGATTTCAGGTTTTTCGGAAGCTCCTTGAATCGCATCGCAACCAAACCAGTAAGGGCTTCTTTTCGATCTTCAAGGGGGGCGTCCTTATTCAAGACAAGTTTCAAATCATCCGCACTTACTGAAAGATCGCCAAAAATCTGGCTTAACTGTCCAGCTAACTTAACGACTTCCGGATCCTTGGAGCGAACCAGTTTATTTCGCAAGGCTTTCCATGAAGCAGGAGCCACAAGATCCCTTTTGCCGGAAAGTCCGGCGAGGGTACCACGAAGCATGGAAGCCTGTACCGTAGAATCTTCGAGGTGCGTCATGGCTTTGAAGATATGATTAAATTGAGAATTGAGCGCATTTCCCTGTAACTGCAGAGACAGAAAATAGAAACTTAAACTCAGCAAACAAGTTCGTTTGAAGATATGGACAGACATTTTCATTTTAATTAGGTTTTATATTATAGGGCGAATCCAAAGGGACTCGAACCAGTTCAGCAACTTTGGAGGGAATTCCTAAGGAGAGTCTCTTTTTAATCTTGGAAAAATTGGGCTCTTTGCTCAGGTTCTGAAATTCATTGGAATCCTTCTTCAAATCATATAATTCCTCAAATCCATCAGGGTAACGAATCAAGCGATATCGGTTATCCGAGACGGCATGAGATGGGGCGGAATCTCCCCAGAATTGAAAGGAGGTGAGAGACAGGGATTTTTTCTTTTTGTCTGGATTCTTCAACTGAGAAACCAAGGAGACTCCTGAACATTGGGCGGGCGTAGGAAGACCGGCAAGGTCGCACAGAGTCGGATAAAGATCGGTAAGGGTTACCGGTTGACGGGTTTTTACTCCATCCTTACTGACCCCAGGAGCATGAATAAATAACGGCACCCGGGTAGTCTGATCCCATAAGGCGAATTTTTCCCAATTCTCTTTTTCACCAATATGAAAACCATGATCCGTCCATAATACGACAATTGTATTCTCCTTAAGTCCAGAAGAGTCAAGGGCGTCCAACAAACGGCCAACCTGATGATCCACATAGCTAATACTGGCAAGATAACCCCGCATCAGGTGCTTCCATTGTTTGTTTTCGGTAACCCATTTGTGCCAACCCATACGTCCATGTGGACGGGCATCCTCCAGGTCATTTTTTAAGTATTTCGGAAGTTGAACTTTTTCCATCGGGTAGAGATCAAACCACTTTTGAGAAACTTCAAATGGAATGTGTGGACGAAATAAACCCACAGCTAAAAACAAAGGCTTGTCGTTCTTTTCTTCCATCCGCTCGATCGCCCAGTCCACTACAAGGTGGTCGCCATGGGTGTCGTCTTCTTGTTCAATGACCGCAGCACCGAAGTAATGATTGCCCAAAGGGCGTTTGCCAATGAATCCCTTATTTTGATTAATTTTGGTGCTCTCCGGTCGGGGCCAATCCGCGGAGATAGGATCGAGCGGGTCTCCCCGATACTCATCCCATGCATCAGGATCGTTCTGGGAATCTCCCGGAGTCCATTGGAGGGTATGAAAAATCTTCCCTCCACCGGCAGCCCAATATCCATGATCACGAAAATGCTGAGATAAAACCACGGCCTTTTCCAAAACCTTTGACTCATGCCGCCAACGCGGACCGTGGGCTCTGAACATATTCCGATATATACCGGAACGGACGGGATGCACGCCCGTCATTACCGCCACCCGGGAAGGATGGCAGGCGGGAGCGGCACAATGAGCATTGGCAAAGGTGACGGATCGTTTCGCCAATCGGTCGAAGTTCGGGGTCTTGATTCCGGGATGATTGTCCAGCGGTGAGATGTAGTCATTGAGATCATCAATGCTGATGAACAGGACATTGGGCTTTGATTCCCCAAAGGCCCAAACCCAAATCAGTAGAAGCAGGCTTATGAAATAATTTCTCATTTCGAGTCTGACCGAATCAGGAACTCATACTCCATTCAGGGAGGCGAATAATCTCTCCTCCCTTGAGAGCCGACTCGTGTGAGAGAATACCGGTGAGCGTAATATTGGCAGACTGAACCGCATTGGGATAACCCTCCCCTTCTCCACGGACCAGTTCTACGAATTGATGGACCAAGTGTGGATGCGAACCGCCGTGGCCAGCTCCTTGGGTAAAGCTCAAGTGTTCCTCACCGTCCTCATTCGAATAAACTCCACCAGTGGTGAATGGTGCAATCTCTTTCGGCAATAACTTGGCAAAGTCTGGACATTCTACTTTTTCGGGAATCTGTGGTTCCGGTTTTTTCGCGGTATGCACAACAAGCGGCTCGCCCTCGATTAGGGGCCATTCCACCGTTTTATCGGATCCGTAGACTTCAAAACTTTCCCGATATTGTCGGGCCACATCAAAGAGAGAACGATAGACTTGGGCACTCAGATCGCTGTTGCGAAATTTTAAATGAGTAGTCTCGACAGCGAAAGGAGAATTATAATGACCATGCATTTCCTCACGAATAGTTCCGCTTGGAAAACAACTGACATATTCTGCTTCGTGTCTTCCCAATCCAAGAACTGGACCGACACAATGCGTGGCATAATGCATCGGTGGAAGGCCGGGCCAGTATCCAGGCCAACCGTCCATATCCTGCTGGTGGCTCGCCTTGAGAAACTGCAGTTTGCCCAATTCACCATTATCGTAAAGTTCTTTCATATAAAGAAATTCCCGGGCATAAACCACGGTCTCCATCATCATATACTTCATGCCGCTCTCGGCAGAGAGTTTGACAATAGCCTCACAATCTTCGACTGAGGTTGCCATTGGAACCGTACAGGCGACATGCTTTCCCGCACGCATTGCCTGTAGGGTGGCTTCAGCATGGTGGGGTATCGGGGTGTTGATATGGACCGCATCAATTTCCGGGTCCGCTAGTAATTCCGAATAATCGGTAAACCTTTTTGCGATACTGTACTGATCAGCGACTTTATTCAGGCTATCCTCATTTCTTTGACAAAGTGCGACAATCTCCGCATTGGGATGACGTTGATAAATGGGAATGAATTCGGCTCCGAAGCCGAGTCCGATAATGGCTACTCTTGGATTTTCAATATTCATAATGGTTTTGGAATGTTA
>CAWUUU010000103.1:0-2727 GCA_963924995.1 uncultured Opitutales bacterium | reverse complement strand
TCATTCCATTTTTCTTTGCCGTTTGTTAAATCCAAACAAAAAAGTTTTGATTGCGCTGAACGTCCACCAGCTTGTCCATGAATACCATAACTAAATTGGCCGCTTTTGACCAAGCTTGCCATTTGACAAGAGTACGATCCTGATTCCCAAACAGCGGACGGGACTCGCGTTGTAAAATCAACCAATGCCGCTCCTTTTCCATAGGCTGAACTTATAAAGACTTTTTCACCATAAAGTAAAGGTTGAGCCGCGTTGATTCCATAACGCGTCTTATGTTGATATTTTTTTATAATTCTTCCAGTGAGCAAATCATGAGTCATAATGCCAAATTCATTAAAGATCAGGATCTCATTATTTTTCTTAAGCATAGGAGATGCATATCCTGCTTCAGTATCGCCACTCTTCCAAATTAAGTCTCCCGTCTGGCCGTCCAAACAAATTAAAGAACCATCAGGTGAACCTGTTTCCAAAATTATTTTACCTTCAACCGCTAAAGGTGTACCTGAATATCCCCATGTTGGTCTTTTTCCATTGAAATCCTTGATCAAATTTTTGGTCCATAGAATTTTACCACTTTTAGCATCCAATGTATAAAAATCTCCTTCATGACTACATAGGTATAAAATTCCATTTGAGATCATTGGAGTCGCACGGCTCCCACCATCAAAATATTTAGGTGCTTTTTCACATGGATAACTGTGCTTCCATGTTATTTTACCAGAATCTGCCTCAACACAATACAATGTGTTTCTACCATCAGAATGACCTTGCGTATACGCATAGCCCTCAACTTCGATAATTGATGAATAGCCAGCCCCAACATTGAGCTCCCATAATCTTTCAGGTTCTTCTTCTCCCCATTGTATCTTTAATCCCTCTTCATCGGTAAATTGATTACGCAGAGGTCCGCCAAAATTTGCCCAATCATTTCCAAATACGGAAGAGAGGAAAAGAAAAAATATAAAAATTTTCATCCCCATAAAAGCTCCTCAGGTTTGAAGGTTGTCAAGAACAACCGATTATTTCGAAATATTGTTCAAAGTGGTCCAATTGTATCTTGTCCATCGATCAACAAGTCAATTGATAGACCATCTGCATAGTGCCCACCTATATCAGGAAGCAAGGCATGGGGGCCTTCCTTTCGAGCACTCATTGAAACAATAACAAATTCGGTTCCAGTGGGTAAAATAAAATCCTGCTTTAATTCTTCCCATGTTGATGGATTCACATCACTATCGAGAAAGAAGTCTTGATGGCCAATAGAAGTATTTTCATTATTTTCATCACTAGCAATTGCATGAAAAGAAAGAGCAAATTCGGTCGAATCTCCTGTCAGGCCAATTCCTTTATTAACAAATAAACTTGCTTGTAAATAAGCGGTTATATTCTGGTTCTGAGAATTAATCTTTCTTACATCGACTACTTGTAGAGTTTCAGAAATTTCCGCTCTTTGGGCATGCACATCTACATTCATAGAAGGCAATTTAATCATTTCTTCGCCCTTCATCGGCAAAATTCCATTCTCCGCAGGTACAGATAAATGTTCTGTTCGTTTCCAACTAACAAAATCATCATTAAATTCGACTATTCCACCGACTCCAAAACTTTTATTTTTCCTCAAAATCTCGATACCGTATAGTGCGTTATCTTGGGCGTCTTTGGCACGACCGAGTTGAGATTCAAATGGTAAATTGAGCGATTTCGAAACTTGGTTTTTGCCTAATTCTACAAAAGAGCGATTATCTAAGGGGCGGGATTGATAACTAGGCGTTGCCAGTGGATCAATTTTCGCAATTTTAATCGTTTCTTCTTTGGAAGTAAGAGTTGAATCATTTTCAACCGTATGAAACCACCAGACTCCAAACAGTGCAACTATCGCCGCTGCCATTGATGTAATCACGGGGAAACTTATAATTGAAGGTTTAATCACCTCAAAATCTGCATTTTTACCACACTCCACGGATTCCCAGTGCAGTAAAGAGTCTTGAATAGTTAATTCTGAATACCTCGCTCGGGCGTTCTGACTACTCTTAAGGATTAAGGATAAACGAGTAAGTTCTTCTTCAGTATAATTATCATCCAAAATTTTGGATGTTAAAGAATCAACCTCGGCTAGTGTGTTGGAATATGTTCTCATGGGATATAAGTTGGTATTCTTATATTTAGCACCTAGGGGAGTTTTCTTACAAAAAAAATCTTTTTTTTATGCTGCCGATCAATATCTTATGAATCCAATTCCGCTTCAATTGCAGGAATTTTATCTTTCACACAAGCAATTAAATTAATTCGAATCCGGTGTAATGTCGCAGAAACAGATCCCATTGGTCTATTGAGAGCCTTAGATATTTCAAGCAAACTTTTATCTTCACGACAACGCAACTGGGCCATGTCTTTCATATGCTTGGGCAAAAGTTCATAGCAAATTTGAAGTGCCTTACGAGACAGGTCCATCTGTAGCAAATCAACTGATTCTTCGGCAAGATTTTCAATTAAATCGGGGCTAAAATATAATTTGCTACGTTTAAATTTTGATATGTGCCCCATTACTTGATATCTGGCGATATTAAAAGCCCATCCCTGGAAATTCCCTTCGGGGTCATACTCATTTGCTTTGCGACAAAGAATGAGATTGGTCTCTTGTAAAACATCTTCTGCTTCAGTTCTATTGGGGAGAAGAGTCAAAATATAAGCATAAAGAGGTCTCTGCAGTGCAGTTAACTTTCGGGA
>CAWUUU010000102.1:0-2871 GCA_963924995.1 uncultured Opitutales bacterium | reverse complement strand
ATTTTAGGATTCATAAATAGAGTCTAGTACCATGTTCAAAAATATTCCTTTTAATCGAGTTGAGTGGGTTACAAGTAGCTTTTTGATAATCACGGCTATTCTTACATTTACCGCCGTACCGGCTTATTTCTATTTCTTTGGTTGGGACTGGTTTATTTTTGCCATTTTTCTATTTTATTACCCAGCAACCGGTATGAGTATTACCGTGGGTTACCACCGCTTATTTTCCCACAAAGCATTCAAGGCAAAATGGCCGGTCAAATTATTTGTCCTTCTTTTTGGAGCCGCCGCATTTGAAAATTCAGCGATGTGGTGGAGTTCCGAACATCGAAGACATCATAAACATGTCGATACTGACGATGACCCCTATGATATTTCCAAGGGTTTTTTCTGGGCGCACATGGGTTGGCTTATGTTCAAACTCAAACCCGACTGCCCCATGGATAATGTGCAAGACCTCAAAAAAGATCGTCTTGTTATGTGGCAAGATAAATGGGTTCATGCAATTGCGTTTTTTATGAGTTTCATTTTCCCCACCATCCTTGGTTATCTTTACGCAGTAACCACAGGTAATTTAACCCCAATCGGAGGAGCTTTAGGCGGGTTACTCATTCCAGGAGTTGCTCGTGTTGTAATGGTGCAACACGCCACATTCTGCATTAATTCGCTTTGCCATATGATTGGTGAACGGCCCTACTCCACCAGTCATAGTGCCCGAGATAGTTGGGTTGCGGCAATATTTACCATGGGGGAAGGTTATCATAATTATCACCACGAATTTCAGTGGGATTATAGGAATGGAGTCAAACCTTGGCAGCTCGATCCTTCTAAATGGATCATTTGGTTCCTTTCTAGATTTGGCCTCACTGGCGACTTAAAACGAGTCCCTAATGAAAGAATTCTACTTGCCGAAACGCGAGAAACCAGACGTCAACTGACAGATCAAATTTCCCATATTCAGCAAATTGCTAACTCATCAAGCGAGTTGTTGGAACAATCCCTTTCTTCGCTTGAAAAATGGAGCGATCGACTAACTGAAATTTGCGATGAATTACAAAAGGCAGCTCAAGATAAAATTAATTTATCCAAAGCAAAATTAAATGAATTTCGCTCAGAAGTTCAAATTGCGATTCGCGAAATGGAATCGAGTGGAAAACATTCAATCGCTTGAATCCATTTATGCTAGGTTCTAGGGAATCGCTTTTCCTCACATTTTAGTAGAAGAATTTATCGTAGGTCATCGGGCTGGCCATTACTACGGTAAAGTTGTAAAACTCATGAACTGCCCCGGTGAAAAGAAGGGCATGTAAAAACGATTTCTTTCTCATCGATAGGTAGAGAATTGTCATAGTCATCATGGTGGGATAAAGGATTAAATGTCCAAATAAACCTCGTTGTGTATGAAGTAGTTCAAAAAACAAGGCAAAGCCGAGAATTGTCCAAATTGGTTTAACTTTGAAAAATCGACAAATTTCCAAAATGGGGACAAATATAAAAATTGTTTCAAAAATTGGGGCAAAAAATATAGCTCCTAATCCCATACTATAATCCACTAATCCACTGCGATGAATCCGACCATCGCTTACCATTACCCATTCAGGCAAAATATAAATAATAAGAGGGATCAAACTACAGAGTAAATAGGACTCTAATAACACTCTTCCTTCGCTTTGAGCATACCAACGAAAGATTAGTTTTTCAAAAAAAGGTAAAGTTTTTATTGGAGACGACTTAGCCATTACAAATTTTAAAATTAAACACCCTTAATTTTCTATTATTAGATTTGAATCATTTTATAATGAAAGCGAACAAACTATCCTAATTCCATTTGATAGCCAAATCCCGGTCCTTTTATTGTGGATAGATCGAGCATTCCATTTCTTCGCTGATAAATCCCGGGATGGACCAAAGATTCCTTCTTTGACGCCTCCGGATAAAACTGCATTCCATTACTCTCCACCCCCATAATCGTTCCAGCATGGGCACCGAGTAGAACATGGGGAATTTGGGCAAGCATAGGATTGGTTAAATCCTGAACCATTAAATCCATTCCATGAGCTTTTGCCCAGCACAGAGAAAGCAGAGCCCCCGTTTGTGTCTTACAGGTCTTAAGTGCCACTCCAGTCCAGCCTAGTTCTAAACCTAATCGTACATGTTTCCAATCATGAGCACTTTCATCCATAAAAAGGGGTTTTCTTTTGGAAAGAGAATGAACTTCTATTCGATGTTTCTCCAAGTCGTAAGGAAAGGGCTGTTCAACATAAAGAATTTTATCCCAAATCTCAGGATGATCCACTTTTAATCGATCGAGAATTTGATTCACATAATTTGGGTCGGTTACTGTACAATTAAAATCAGTGGTCAGGTGTTCCACATCCATTGCATCGGCAATTATTCCAATTGCAACTAAGCGCTCGTAATCCCACTTAGAGTCATTCCCCCTAAGTTTAATTTTCAGGCAATTCAAGCCATCCCTTTCAATCCATTCTTCTAAGTGTACCGGGTAACCATCTCTTGGTTCATCACCAATACATTCCTTTTCACATAACGGATCTAATCCCCCTACCAAATGCCACACAGGAATTTTCGTGGGAGGTGTTAGTTCTAGAAAACCTGAGGGAGTTGTCCCTTCAAACGAAACCTGACTCCCCTTCGCCGGTTCAAGAAAATGACTTAAATCAAAATTGAGATGTTTGGAATCGTAGGATTGATAAGTTGGTATCTCATTCGCCACTCCGTACGCATCATGGAGAGCTAGATCAAATGCCGAAGCACAAACCAAAGCGGCGAGCCATGGCAATGGCTCAAATCCTCCTCTTTCACCTTGATTATACTCTTGAAGAAAAATCGGCAGTGCCTCAAAAGCAAATG
>CAWUUU010000101.1:0-20908 GCA_963924995.1 uncultured Opitutales bacterium | reverse complement strand
CAGGGCATGTCGTAGCCAGTGACTATCTTCCAACCGGAGACGGTCTCCTCACGGCCCTGCTTGTAGCTAGAGCGAGCTATGAATCAAAAAGAACAATCGACTCCCTCAGTGAAGATATTGTTCTTTGGCCAAGTTTAGAGGGCTCTTTTAAGGTAAAAGAAAAAATTCCGATTCAAGAGTGCGATCTATTAAGTTCAACCTTATCTGATTTAAAAGTTTCTCTTGGAAATCAAGGAAGAGTACTACTTCGTTATTCTGGGACTGAACCCAAAGTCAGACTTTTAGTGGAAGCAATTGAACAAAACAAAGCGAAGGAAGCCTACGATTCACTTTCTAAAACAATTGTAAAAAGTTTGTAAATTCATATCAATGTTATTTTGAGTTCTTTTTTTCACATTTATATTCTACCCTTCAAAAAAATTCCATGATTCAGGAGATTCCAATTGCCCAATTAGATCCTCGACAAGTGAAGCAACTCGATGCAGCTGATGCAGCTATTCAAACAAATTTAAGTTACACATTAGAAATTTATTCCTCAATTTTGAAGCAATCTCAAGGGTGCCTTGAATTACGAAAGAAGCTTCGATCGCTTCAAATTAAAAGTGCACATGGCACAAATAAGGGTCTTAATAATCTTCTAGGAAAAGTAACCTCTGTACCCTTCATGTTTGGGGGTAAAGGTGAAAAAGACCCTGAGGGCACTTTGGTTAAAGCGGAAGTACTTATTGAAAAAAATCCCTCAAATATTATCGCCCATGAAATGCTTGCAGATGCGGCAACCCATTTAGGGATGAAAGAAACCGTGGTTTTTGCGCTCGAAACAATAAGAAAAATTAATCCATCTAATATTAAAAACCTAAAAGAACTAGGAAATGCGTATTTAGAATTTGGAAGTACTGAAAAAGCAATTGAAACTGGTAACTCAATTTTAAAAATCCACCCGACTGATGGCGATGCAGTGGAGCTAATGAAAAGGGCCTCCGTTGCAGTGGCCATGAATAAAGGGAAATGGGAAGAATCTCAAGATTTCCGAACTCAATTAAAAGATGAATCTGAATCACAAGCACTGGAGCAACAATCCAAATCAGTTACTGATGCAAAGGGACTGGAGGACCTAATCAGAAAGACTTATGAAAAAGTGGAGCAAGAACCTGCCAATTTAAATAATTATCTTCAATTAAGTGAATATTACCACCGTTACGGTGATCTCGAGAACTCGATTGCATGGATTCAAGAAGCTAGAAAACAAGAAACTGGACAAGGTGATGTATCTCTTGAGGAAAAAGAGAGACAATTAACCTTAGAATATTTCGATCATTCAATTGTTGAGTGGGAAAATGCCCATATTGCCAATCCCTCAGACGAAAAAACAAAAAAATCTTGGGAAAACGCAATTGCTCAAAGAAAGCTTTATGAAAAAGGTCAGCTTGAATCACTAGTTCAAAGATATCCCAATGATTATGGATACCGTTATGAACTGGGGATTAACCTATTTGAAAATGGAGATTACGACAATTGTCTCTCTCATTTTCAACTCGCACAGCGGAATGCTAAAGTACGCTTAGATGCGATTTTGTATCTTGGGCGTGCTTACAGCAGGAAAAACTTTTTTGATCTTGCAACTGAACAATTTTCTATTCTTAAAAACGAAATTCAAATAATGGACGAACGTAAAAAAGATGCGATTTACGAACTCGGTTGCTGTTTTGAATCAATGGGCGACCAAGACAAAGCGATCGAGGAGTTTAAAGTTGTGTATTCCGCTGACATTTCATTTCGAGACGTTGCCGATAAAATTAACGCTTTTTACTCGAAGAATGCCTAATTTTTTGTAATTTTGATTGGCGGAGAGGGAGGGATTCGAACCCCCGGTACCTTGCGGCACACCCGATTTCGAGTCGGGCACATTCGACCACTCTGCCACCTCTCCAGGTAATCTTGATGATGGCCTATAATGGATTAATCTATGTTCTTGTGGCAACTTAATTTACTTATATTATGTTTTGAATTATTCAATTTACACGCTTGCCCGAAATGCTCTCCTCCGCTTGGATATATTCATGAATAGTTTTTTTGCTCCAATCCTTTTTATCCAGTTCCTCTTTTTATTAGCATCCTGTAATTCTACCAAAACTACTACGATCGAATTTTCCGATGGATCATACCAAGGTGAGATCGATAAAAAAGGTAAGAAAAATGGTAAAGGAATTTATGTTTGGCACGATGGGTCAACTTATGAAGGAGACTTCAAGGAGGATTCGAGGCATGGCAACGGATACTTTAAGTGGAGTAATGGAGAATCATATAAAGGTGATTATTTTGAAAACGGCCGAACTGGAGAAGGTCAGTACAGATGGCCAGATGGCTCTTATTACGAAGGGTCTTTCCTAAGAGGTAAAAGGCACGGCACCGGAATTTATTATTCCATAGATGGTGCGGTTTACGAAGGGGAATGGTTCGATGACTTACAGCATGGTGAAGGCATCCTGACTAATCCCAATAAAACAATAACTCGGGCGGTCTGGAGAAATGGAAAAATTATTACTCAACCCGCCGTGCTTCCCAAATCTGCTAACAAACCAATTCTAGAAGTGTTTGAAACCCCACCAGTAGGGCTCGTAAAACAAATTCCACTCGAAATTGATGGACACAAAGAAGTTTTACCTCCTGGCAACAAGAATGAGATTAATCAGCCGATTGAACCCACCATAAAAAGTTCAGTCGATAGAGTCTCGAGTAATCAGTTTGAAAAAACTTCAGTGGAGCCAAATAATCAACTCGATCAAAAAATAGTTCCTCCGACTCACTTACACTCTAAAGTTTCCGACGAAAAGATTAGGATTACACCGCAAGTTAAAGTACCCTCAATTAACCCACTTCCTCTAATAGGAACCTCTCAACCAAACTCAAAAAGTTCAAATATTTGGACTGGGACTGTCGACGAAGCTGAGGAGCAGTTTATCACAGAACTAGTCAATGGCATCGACACTGTTAGTGACGCCAAATCTAAAAAAACTTTCTCGGGGAAAATGCAAATTCTCAACCAAGGTGGGGCTTTAATTGGAGAAGTAAATCTTCTTAATGGTCAACTCCATGGTGAAGAAATCTTTATTGACGAAATCATCGGTATAATAACGGAAAAAAATGTTTGGGAAAAGGGAGTCAGAGTTAAATAAAAATATAGCGTTATATTAGATTTAAATATAGGTTTTGGGGCACTATAGAAAATGCATCTAAATTTTATATTTTGTTACCAAGTAAGCAGGTTCACCATCTTAATTCATTCTTTTCTCAAAAGTTTAGTAATCATTAAACTTTTAAATGAAAGGGATATTTAACCTTCTCATAGTATATCTAATACTGGAATAACCCTCGCCTAATGCTTTCAAGAGTTTTTTGGGTATAATTAGAAATTTTAATAGTATTTACTAACGTTAAAACTTTAAATTTCCTTTGATGTTTTAAAATCATTAATTGTAAAATAATGGAAGCAAAAAATTCTAAGATGGACGATTTAAAAACGGATCCCAAAATTAATCTAAATTATGAACCTTCTGAGTTCCCTAGAGAACTTGCTCGTCACTACATTTCCGCAAGTGAAAGCGATATTGCTGAAATGCTCAATTTCACTGGAGTTGACCGTTTGGAAGACTTGTATAATCATATTCCTGAATTTCTCCAATTTGACGGAGGTATTAACTTACCGAACGAACTAGAATACAATGCTGCGGCAAGTAAACTGGCTGAAATTGCTGATCGAACTAATTTAAAAGTTTCTTTTATTGGAGATAGTGTGCCTCATTGGTCAACTCACCCCATAGTAGATTATGTTTCAAAACTGCGCCCTCTCAGTACTTCCTATACCCCCTATCAACCTGAGAGAAGTCAAGGGACTCTGGTAACACATTGGATTTATCAATGTGTATTATCTACCTTAACAGGCTTTGAGGCCATAAATACCTCTTTATACGACAGGTCCGCCGCAATTTACGAAGCAATAACCTGTGCTTATCGAACCAATCCTCGTGGAGGCAAAATTCTTTTAGCTAGATCACTATTTGAGTCTGATCTTAAGGTCATTCAAACTTTATCTGAAGAAACAGAATTAGAATTTCTATCCGTGCCTTACGATTCTGAAACCGGCCTTCTTCAGTATGATTGGCTCAAGAATCTCAGTGAAGAGGAACTTAAGGAAATATCCGCTTTTGCTTTTCCCCAAGTAAATTCACTCGGATTACTAGAAGATGTTGATTTCCTTAGCGACTTTGCTCGATCCAATGGCATTAGATCCATTGCTTGTATTGATCCCATGCTCTTAGGAACAGGGGGCTTAAAGCCACCGACTGATTTTGGGATGGAGGGCTGCGATTTTATGGTTGGGGAAGCCCAACATCTTGCCATCCCGCCAAACTTTGGAGGTCCAGGCCTAGGAATATTTGGATGCAGGCATAATGAAAAAAATAAAAAAGACCTCCGTTCCACACCAGGCAGGTATATTGGAAAAGCTAAAGATATAAATGGTAGAGATTGCTTTGTGATGGTTCTTTCCACTCGTGAACAACATATCAGAAAGGAAAAAGCGACATCAAATGTATGCTCCAATCAAGCTTTTCTGGCCACCCTCGCTGGGGCATCTCTTTTGGCAAAAGGTGAGAATGGATTAGCCGAATCTGTTCAAAAAGCAAAGTCCATACGGGAGAAAGTTCTAGATGCAGTCGAGAACCTCAAAGGTGTCTCATTGGCCTACCCTGAATCCTGTGGTTTTAACGAACTTTTATTGAAACTTGATTCTCCTGTTGTCGAACTCCAAGAAAAAGCTTCTACCCAAAACCTTCAGTTAGGAATTGATGCTTCCAATCGCATCTCTTCCAAGGAAAATCCCCACCTTCTTAAACTTTCATTTTCTGATATTCACGATGAAGATTCGGTCGAAAAACTAATTTCCTTTTTCTATGAGGAATTTCCAAAAAATAATTCTCATAATGTTAAGGAAGATTCAAAAAAGGATATTAAACCAAATTACCTAAGAGAAAAAGCGGCAGGAATTCCGAGTTTTTCTTATGATGAACTCTGTTTATACTACGAAAAATTAGCCGACTTAAATGTGAGCCCGGATGATGGATGTTACCCACTAGGATCCTGTACGATGAAATATAATCCAATGCTTAACGATTGGGCCGCTTCACTTCCTGGTTTTTCACAGGCTCACCCACAAGCACTCGAAAGCGATATTCAAGGACCTCTCGAAATTTTATTTGAAATTCAAGAATGGTTTGCGAATATCACTGGACTTCCTGGAGTTACCACTCAACCCGTTGCTGGAGCTCAGGGTGAACTTGTGGGATTAAAGCTTTTTCAAGCTTACCATCGCTCGCGTAGTGATTTAAAGAGGGATGTTATATTCATTCCCAAGTCAGCACACGGCACGAATTTTGCCACTGCAGCTATGGCTGGATTTACCAATACAGATGGAATTGTTTACTTACAGGCAGGTCCAGATGGTACAATTGACATGGAGGATTTTAAGAAAAAAATTCTAACATATGGTGACCGATTATGCGGAGTTATGATTACCAATCCAAACACATCGGGGATTTTCGAAAATCAATTTCATTCGATTGCCGAGGCTGTCCATCAAGCAGGTGGACTGGTGTATATGGATGGTGCTAACATGAATGCGATCGCAGGGTTGATTGATTTAGGAAAACTAGGGGTAGATGCAGTCCATAACAACTTACATAAAACATGGACAATTCCCCATGGTGGTGGCGGCCCAGGAGACGCCATTGTTGCAGTATCAGAAAAATTAAAAGATTTCCTACCTGGTCGTCAGGTTTACAAAAATCCTAACGGTTCATTTTACTCTCAATGCCCCTCAAGAAGTATCGGATCGTTTCACAGAAATTGGGGCAATTTCGGTCATAAAGTACGAGCATATTCCTATCTTCTCAGACTTGGTAATGAAGGTGTTCCTAGAATGTCTGCAATTGCTGTACTTTCTGCCCGTTATCTTCTTGATAAACTAAAGAATTACTTCCCGACATTACCCAGTGAGGCAGAGAGTGCTCCTCGGATGCATGAATTTATTTTAACTTTAAGCAAGGAAGACTTTTACAACCTTGAAAAAGTAGGCATTCCCAAAAGCAAGGCAATCCCTCAAGTCGGCAAACTTTTTCTTGATTTCGGTTTCCATGCACCAACAGTGGCTTTTCCGGAAATTTTTGGCTTAATGATTGAGCCCACTGAAAGCTATACAAAAGCTGAATTAGATCGGTTTGTAGAGGCCGTTATTGCGATTAAACAATTAATCTCCGAGTGCCCAGAAGCGGTTAAAACTGCCCCTCACTTCACCCCCATTGATCGTGTTGATGAAGTAGGTGCGAATCGAAATTTAGTTCTGCAAGAAAAACTTGAACATCTTCCCTCCCTTCATTTGAACCGAATTAAACCAAGCGTGTTAAATAACTTAGAAATTTCTGAAATTAAAAAGCGTATAATTGATTGTACTTCTTAATGCGGATTGATTTGACGAAAACTTAGTAATTAATATCCTAAATATTATGTCTGAAGAAAATGAAGAAAAGCCCCTTATTTCCAAAAGAGGAATATTTGTAGATCTTATTTTGTCCACTGCTTTTTTTCTTTTTATGGCATTAGTTGTTCTTAGACCACATGTCCCCTCAGAAGACCCTACTGCCGTGCTGATCGTCTCGGGTATGGCATCGTTATGTATGACAGGAATCTTTTGGTTAGCTACGAATATGTTTCGTGTAACTTTAGTCGACTTCCAACGAAGTAAAAAGAATTAATTTATATTTCTTACAATTTAAGTAAGAAACTCTTTTAATAAACTTTCAAGCTTCCCTCTCGGAGTTGCTTCAATTTCGTATCCGATTTCGCAAATCTCTTCCGAACAAATACATCCTTGTTCGCGAAGCTTAGCTATAAGATCATACCTATGATGAGGAATTAAATAATTTAAAGTGGCTACTGACCGATTTAGCTTATCTTCAATAACCTGTAATAATTCCTTAATACCTTCTCCTGTTTTACAACTCACGAAAATACAATCAGGGGTCAATAATCGGGCTTTTAACTTTGTCATCCCATGATCACCTTGATCAATTTTATTATAAACAGTGAGAATTTCCTTATCTTCCGCACCTAATTCTTTCAGTACATCTTGAGTTGTATTCAAATGTTCTTCAAATTCTGGATACGAAAAATCCACAATATGGAGAAGTAAATTAGCGACCAAGGCTTCCTCCAAGGTAGCTTTAAAAGCATCAATTAAGCGATGAGGAAGCTTACGAATAAAACCAACTGTGTCGGTTAATATAATTGTTCTGCCTCCTGGTAATTTCACCTTGCGACTCGTTGGGTCTAAGGTAGCAAATAACTTATCAACCGATAAAACACTAGAACCTGTGATGCGATTGAGAAGAGAGGATTTACCTGCGTTTGTATATCCAACTATCGCAAGGGTTGCCAATGGTATGCGTTGTCTTTTTTTACGACTTGTAGAACGGCGACTAGATACCTGTAGAATCTCTTTCTTAGTCGCCGCAATTTTGTCTCTAAGCATTCGTTGGTCTAGCTCAATCTGTGCTTCACCATCTCCTCTTTGTGTAACTCCTCCTCCTCGTTGTCTATCTAAATGAGTCCATGCCCTGCGCAAACGAGGAAGTGAGTACTCAAGTCGAGCAAGACTCACTTGTAAAACGGCTTCCTTAGTTTGAGCTCGATCGGCAAATACATCCAAAATAACTTCATGCCGATCGATCACAAGAACCTTGGTTAATTCTTCCCAGTTTCTTTGCTGACCAGGGGTAATCTCATTGTCAAAAATAATTACATCACAAGCCAAATCTTTGACTTGTTCCTGAATTTCCTCACATTTTCCTTTCCCAAGAATATGCCCAGGAAAAGTTTTGCGTATACGCACGATGGTTTTAGCAATTACTTTAATAGATAGGTTTTCGACCAACTCTGATAACTCACCAAGTAAAGACGAGGCACTAGCCTCATCCTCCTTCCGAGTGATAACAGAAACTAAAAAGGCCCGCTCCACCTTCCTGGGTTTCTCCTTAACCTCAAACATCCAAATCGTGAATGCAGTTGCTTAAAGAAAAAGGGATCGGGCATTTGCCCGATCCCTTAACAGAAGATTTATTCAACAGAAAAGAATTAAGAAACTGCTGCTTGAGCAGCAGCAAGTCTAGCCGTTGGAACTCGAAATGGAGAACAACTAACATAATTCAACCCGATCTTGTGGCAGAATTCGACACTTTTAGGATCTCCTCCATGCTCACCACAGATACCAAGTTTAATACCACGGCGGGCAGACTTGCCTTTCTTTACAGCAATTTCCATTAATTGGCCAACACCGCTCTGATCAACGCTTGCAAATGGATTAGCGTCTAAGATGTCTAATTCAATATAGTTAGGAAGGAAGCTACCAGAATCATCGCGACTCATCCCCATTGTGGTTTGAGTAAGGTCATTGGTTCCAAAACTAAAAAACTGAGCAGTTTTGGCGATTTCATCGGCAACCAAAGCGGCTCGTGGAATTTCGATCATAGTTCCAACAAGATATTTGATTTTTTCTCCCTTGGCCTCAAAGACTTTCTTTGCAGTGGCATGTATTACCTCTACTTGAAGCTCAAGCTCACGAGGAAATGCAACAAGCGGCACCATAATCTCAGGGTTCACTTCAATGCCACTCTTTTTAGCAAGAATAGCAGCTTCAAAAATTGCCTGTGCCTGCATCTCTGTCACTTCTGAATATGAAATGCCAAGACGGCATCCACGGTGACCTAGCATTGGATTAAATTCATGTAAATCTTCAACACGCTTTTTGATCGAAGCTAAAGAGACTCCAAGTTTTTTGGCCAAGCTTCTTTGTGCAGACTGATCATGAGGCAGGAATTCATGTAAAGGTGGATCAAGGAGTCGAATTGTTGCTGGTTTTCCTTCGAGTGCTTGAAAGATACCTTGAAAATCGCGTCTTTGATATGGCAATAATTTCTTAAGTGCTTTTCTACGAGTTGATTCGTCCTCGGCTAAAATCATTTCACGCATCGCATCGATACGATTTCCTTCGAAGAACATATGCTCTGTCCGACAAAGCCCTATTCCTGTGGCACCAAACGCAACTGCATTCGCAACCTGAGTCGGAGAGTCTGCATTCGTACGGACAGTCATTCGAGTTGCCTCTTCACACCACTTCATCAGTTGGGAAAAGTTTTGATATGCTCGGCTTTTCTTGGGATCTAACTTCTTTTCTATAAGAACTTGAACAATTTCAGAAGGAGCAGTCTTCAACTCACCAGCAAAAACTTCACCGGTTGTACCGTTAATCGACATGTAATCTCCCTCCTTGAAAGTTTTACCACCCACTTTAACTGAACGGGCATGATAATCCACATCAAGATCAGCAGCTCCGCAAACACAAACTTTCCCCATTTGACGAGCAACTAATGCTGCGTGAGAAGACACTCCTCCGCGAGCTGTTAAAATTCCTTCTGCGGCAATCATGCCCCGAAGATCCTCGGGAGAGGTTTCCTGGCGGACGAGTAAAACATTTCCTTTTTTAGCTGCCTCCACTGCTCTTTCAGCATTTAAGCAAATCTTGCCTGATGCAGCCCCTGGCCCCGCAGGCAAACCCTTACAAAGACGGCTTGCTGCCTTCTCTGCGGTCGCATCGAACACTGGTGCAAGCACTTGGTCAAGTTGATCGGCTGGTACTCGCTTAATTGCGGTTTTCCAATCAATTAATCGCTCTTTTACCATCTCTGTTGCAATGCGAACTGCAGCAAGGCCTGTGCGTTTACCATTTCTAGTTTGAAGCATGTAAAGCTTCTCATTTTCGATAGTAAACTCGAAATCTTGCATATCCTTAAAATGCTTTTCTAATTTTTTCTGAACAAGCACAAGTTCCTTAAAAGGTTTAGGGAGAACTTTTTGAAGTTTGGCCACCGGTTGAGGAGTTCGTACTCCGGCAACTACATCTTCTCCCTGTGCATCAGTAAGAAATTCTCCATATAATACTTTTTCTCCAGAAGCAGGATCACGAGTAAAACCGACTCCTGATCCTGATTTCTTGCCAGTATTACCAAACACCATTGCCTGAACATTAACTGCGGTTCCCCACTCAGCTGGAATTCCGTATTTACGACGATAAACTGAAGCACGATCGTTCATCCACGAACTAAAGACCGCTCCCATAGAACCTTCCAATTGCTCCCAAGGGCATGTGGGGAAATCTGCACCTGTTCTTTTCTTAACTAAATTCTTAAATCGAGAAACTAGCTCCTTCATTTGATTAGCCGAGATACGAGAGTCATCAACTTCCCCTTTTGCGGTCGGGAAAATTTCTTTCTTAAAGTCTTCGATCAATGCTTCAAAAGGATCATGGTCTTCGCTTGGGAGTTTTTGAACCCCCATGACCACATCTCCGTACATTTGAATGAAACGACGGTAACAGTCCCACGCAAAACGAGTATTACCCGAAGCCTCAGCAAGTGCCTCAACTGTTTCATCGTTTAAGCCTAAATTCAAAATGGTATCCATCATACCTGGCATAGAATCTCTCGCTCCTGACCTGACTGATAAAAGCATTGGCTTTTTTAAATCACCAAGTTTTTGTCCAAGTTGTTTCTCCATTAGGGCAACTGAAGTTCTCATTTGATCATTTAGAACCTTAGGGTATGTCTTTTTATTTTTATAAAAATAAGTACACACCTCGGTGGTAATTGTGAAGCCAGGGGGAACTGGTAGTCCAATCTTAGCCATCTCTGCAAGGTTTGCACCCTTGCCTCCCAAAAGTTCACGTTGCTTGGCATCACCATCTGTCTTCTTACCAAAGTCATAGACATATTTATGACTTTTTGCTTTTACTGCTTTCGACTTCACTGAGGAAGACGCTTTTGCGGATGATTTTGACTTAGCGGGTTTTGACTTCTTTTTTTGTGCCATTTGAATGAAGGTTTGGTTAGCAACTGAGATAAATTATCAACACAAAGCTTTTACTTTTAAAAACCTCGGTGACAAAAATTTTGAATGGGTTTTATCTTATTTTTTGCAGTCTTTGTCAATGTATGTCTTTTCTTTCTGATTCAAAGTAGCGAAAGTATTAGCTTTTCAATGGACTAGAAAAAAAATGATGCCATTGTCATTTTTTCTATTTATTTTTATTAGTTCCATTTTTAATATCTGCGATGAGTGATAATTCCAACAAACCCAAAACCTTCGGCGAGCGATTTAAGGACGAAGGCTTAACTGGTATTCTCAAAGGAAAAAATAAAAAATCTCAAGGCAACTCAGACGAAATGCACTTCCTTGAACATCTAGAAGAACTGAGGTGGGTTATATTCAAAGCCGTCCTTGCTTTTCTTTTTGGTTGCGTGTGCGTTGCGATATTCATGCAAGACTCTGTTAAATTACTCCAGATGCCTTTAATAAGTGCAGTCGAAGATTTTGGTGTGATTGATATAGACCTTCAAACTATAGGCCTTGAACAGTACATTGAACCATTGAATAAAAAGGAGATTGACCTAGGCATGCTAAGAAATGCCCGAGAGGAAGGATTAATTGGATGGGGTATTACAGACCCTCATCACCGAACACGGATTCTGACTCACTTTTCCAGCGGACAAAACAGAAACCTGCTTCAAGTCATTCGCTCCTACTCCCCTATTTTCATCGCCATGAAAATCTGCTTTCTCGGCGGGATTGGCATCTCACTTCCCCTTATTCTTTACTTTGTCGGTTCTTTCGTCGTGCCCGGATTAACGAAAGATGAGAAAAAAGTATTTTTCCCAGGATGTGTAGCCGCAACCTTTCTTTTTGTTGCTGGAGCATCTATGACATATTTCTTCATCTTGCCCTACTCATTAGCGTTTACCATTGAATTCTCCTTTAATGTTCTTGGTCTAGATGTTTACAGGCCCGAAGCAGGAAATTACTACAGCACCATCATTTGGATGACCTTCGCTGTTGGACTAGCATTTCAATTCCCACTTGTCCTAATATTATTAATAAAGATTGGGATTTTAAATGTAAAAAAATTACGGGAAAATCGACGATTGGTACTCGTTATCCTAATGGTTTCAGCAGCATTAATTACACCTGGTGGCGACCCTGTGAGCCTTTGTATTTTAACTATCCCACTCTACATTCTTTACGAATTGGCTATTATTACTGGCTCCATGATAGAGGTGAGGAAAAAGAGAAAAGAATGGAGCGAATGGGATGAGAGTATACAAGGGCCAAGGCCAGAAAAGCCTCCTGCTCGAGTAAAAGGAATGTGGATTCTTTATGTTTCTTTAATTGTAATTATCGGAGCACTAAGCTTTTTTGCATATCAAAATAGAAAATTTATCGAACCTTGGATCGAATCGTTCCGTCAATTCGGACAGTTTGGTGACAATGAAAAAAGAAAGATGATTGTCAATACCCCAGTTCCTACAATGAAAGATCAAACAATCGGAGATAAATTACTATTAACTAATCAAAAAGAATTCCTACTTCGACTTTCTCCGATCGACGGCAATATTTCCTTTGAAAATAATCAATCCTTTCTATTCCGTGCCGAAGTTCTTGAACAAAATTAATTTCGAATACATAAAATATGCTCAGTTGACAAAACTTGAATCGCCGCAATAGAGTACAACCATCTAAAATGGTCGACACTAAAAGCAAAATTTTAAAACTCGGACGAATCTTAAAATCATTCCGTAAACAAGCAAATCTTACCCAACCCGAGCTTGCTTCGATCAGCGGCGTCTCCACTTCTATAGTTAATGACCTCGAAAATGGCATTCGAACAGCAGGGTGCAATACATTAAATAAAATTGCCGGTGGACTCGAGCTAAACAATGAGGATAGATTTCGCCTAATTCTAAAAGGACTCGAGCTATCAAAGAGAGATTTTGTAATACCGGACTTTACTGAATTTCCACCTGAAATTATCAACTTCCTTCCTTATATTTTAGCCAAGAATGGAATTACTTCAAATAAGGTTAAAAAAGTCGAACTTGGTACTGATAATAAAGGGGGAATCCAAATTACAACCACCGAAGACTTAACTATCTCTATCGAAATTAGGCTGTCGAAGAAAAGCTAAAATAAAAACAGGGAATGGCTAAAGTCCGTTTAGATCGATTTTTATGGGCTACACGCCAATTTAAAACCAGATCCCTATCCACAGATGCATGCAAGCGGAATTGGATCACTGTGAATGACTCTCGAGCGAAAGCATCAAGAGAAGTCAGAATCAATGATGTGATTCAAATTAAAAAATCTTCGCATTTTAAATCGGTCAAAGTAATTCGCCCACTGAGCGAAAGAGTCGGGGCAGTTAAATTGGAAGAATATATTGTAGATGTTACTCCAAAGGAAGAATATGAAAAAGAACGAGAATATAATAAAAATAGAAAAAATATTAATCTCTCATCATCTCACAAAGGAAGACCTTCTAAAAAACAAAGGAGAGACCTAGAGGAGTTTCTTAATCATATTGTGGAAGAAGATTAACCTCCATCGTTCATTCGACCCAGCACAACTAAGAACAGAACTCCCCCCTTTTGCTTCACCGCCAACACTCGGTGCTGACTTAAAGAACCATCTCCCATCTTTGGCATTAAAGGCGTTGTCTTTCATTTAATTCAAAGCTCCTGCTTCTGTATTACAGTTTCTCCAAGATCAAGTTCAATCTCAACAATTTGGATATCTTCACCGATCGGTTCAAAATCAATTTCGTGGCTATTCATTTTTACAATTTTTGAGATCAATTTAAGTGAGTTTTAAACTTTGATATTTAACGACTAACTCGACCTTTAGAACTTAATGCATTTTCGACTATTAGAAATCCATGGTAAAAATACTTGCAAGAAAGTTTAAGCATCGGCATTAAAAATAGTGATGAATAATATTATTTTGCCTTTCTTCTGCTGTTTACTTGCATGCCTATTTTCATCCTGTATCCAATCGAGTCCTTCAGCCAAGGTTAGTCAAACGAGAGACAAGACCGTTATGCTCCATTGGTTGGACTTAGATGATAACGGAATTGTAAGACTGACTGGAAACGACGGAAACCTATCTAAATCGAGTAAGCCATTCTCAGGCGAAGCAATTGAAACATTTGAACAAAGCCCAACAAAATCTGTTTCCCAATGGCTAGAAGGTATTAAACACGGAACAACGACCGAGTACTTTTACAACGGTAGGAAAAGAAGGGTAATTAACTACAAAAACGGAATTAAAAATGGAATTGCCGAAGAGTACAGGATAACCGGAGAACTTCTTAGACGAGAAACTTACCAAGATGGAAAACTCAATGGTCCCAAAAGTGAATGGCATCCCAATGGAGCAAAAACTCTTGAAGTTCAAATGAGAAACGCCAAACCACATGGAGAAGCACTGGAGTGGTATCCAGATGGTTTAGAAAAATCCTCGACCATTTATCGTCACGGACTAAGGGAAGGACCATCCTCTGAATGGTATCTTAACGGACAAAGAAAACTTGGTCTTTTTTACCAAAAAGATAAGCAACACGGACAAAGAACGATTTGGTATGAAGATGGGCAAAAAAGATTAACGGCTCAATTTGAGGAAGATATGATGGAAGGAAATTCACAAGGCTGGTTTCCTAACGGGCAGCAACAATTTGATTACAATTTCCAAAAAAATCTTGAACACGGCGTGTGTACAGAATGGGACTCGACAGGAAAGAAAATTTCAGAAATCCGGTTTGTCGACGGTACACCTACTCAAAATTTGTTAACTGGAGAAAGAATCGCTTCTCCTGATATTGAAGCAGAAGAGTCTACTCCTGAACCTCTTTCAATTTCAGAAGAAGATGCACCTCAATCCGTAAACCCAACTTTAAACCCATCAGACCAAGGTTTATTTGCCCCTCCATCTAAAGTAATTGACAGTGATGTTGAACCACAAAACATTCCTATCCTTAATGCAACTTCTGTCCCGCCAATAGAAAAGCCCAAGGAAATTGCCGCTCCATCTCCGATTACCCCAACTACTCCTTCCTTTAATCCTTTTGGAAACGATCCTTTACAACCAAAAGTGAATGTAATTGAACCGCAAGCTTTTGATGTTCCAGTACCTCCCCCGCCTGCCCCTTCCTTTAATCCTTTTGAGGGAAATCCTGCAAAACCTAGTCAACCTGAAATTACTTTTCCAAGTGATTCAGTAGAACCGTCTCCGCCTCCTCCTCCTTCGTTCAATCCGTTTGAAGACAATCCTTTACCCAAGTCCTCTACGCCCTCCCTCAAGCAATCCTTGCCACCACCACCACCCGTCACAGTTGATCCTGTTGGAATCGCTGTACCTCAAGCGGTTCCTCAAACAGAAAGTACCCCTTTCGATCCATTTGCTACTGAGGAAGGCGAGACGGAACAAAAGAGTTCGTCAAATGTTCCTCTTGGTGATGTATTCAATTCTCCTCCACCCCCAATTCCTGCTGATAGTAGTTTTGATAACATTCCACCGCCACCACCGCCTCCTCCTACATTTAACCCTTTTGATCTTCCGCCATTACCAGGAGAATAACTGATATATTCCCTTTCCTATAAAAAAGTGTTTTCATACTTTAATTGCGAAAAATGGCAGCCCGGCAGGGATTCGAACCCCGACTGAGAGTACCAAAAACTCCTGTGCTACCATTACACCACCGGGCTACAAATTTTTAAAATGATCACAACTCAATCAAAGTCAAGATTCTTGCATCAAATTCACTCAAATTATGCCCAGTAAATTTAAAAGGATTATTCTTAAAATAAGTGGCGAAATCCTTGGTTGTAGAAGCGAAGGTGAACCCATTCATGCAAAATCTTTAGAAAATATTTGTGCCGAAATAAAAGCCGTTTCAGATATGGGAGTAGAGGTGGGCTTAGTAGTAGGTGGAGGAAATATTTTTCGCGGTCTTCAAGGAAGTGATAAAGGCATAGATCGAACAACCGGAGATTCCATGGGAATGCTTGCGACTGTTATTAATGGGCTAGCCTTAATGGACCGGCTTGAAAAGATTGGATCAGTAGTTCGGGTACAGAGTGCAATTCCAATGGATAAATTGGCAGAACCATATATTCAAAGACGGGCAATTAGGCACCTTGAGAGGGGACGGATTGTAATTTTTGTTGCTGGAACTGGTAATCCTTACTTTTCAACAGATACTACCGCAGCACTTCGAGCAAGTGAGATTTCTGCTGAAATTATCCTTAAGGCGACTAAAGTCGACGGTATATATGATAAGGATCCCCACAAGTATGATGATGCCGTTAAATTTGAGAACCTTAGTTATATGGATTGCCTAGAAAAAAGGCTCTCAGTAATGGACTCCACGGCATTTTCGCTATGTATGGATAATGGAATTCCGATTCTCGTCTTTGATCTTCAACAAAAACATTCTATTCGCATGGCAGTGGCTGGAGAAAAGATTGGTACTATCGTAAAATAATAAATTCTGACCCTAGTTAACTTACCTAACCCTACCCCCATAATGGAAACTTCACTAATTTTTGATAAAATGAACCAAGACATGAACAAGTCGGTTGATCATGTATTACATGAATTCAACACCTTGCATACTGGAAAAGCAAATTCTTCGATGGTCGAAAATATTTCAGTAGATGTTTATGGTTCAGCAATGAAGCTTAGGGATATTGCGGCTATTACCACTCCCGACTCAAGAACTATACAAATTCAACCTTGGGACAAAACAAGTTGTGCTCCAATTGAAAAAGCACTGCTTGAAGCTAAAATTGGTATTACCCCCTTAATTACTGGTGAACTTATTCGTTTACCAATACCCGAATTAAGCGGTGAGAGAAGAGAAGAATTATGTAAATTAGCCCAAGGGTTTGCGGAACAAAGTAGAGTTGGAGTCCGTGCCTCTAGAAAAGAGGCGATGAATGGGCTAAAAATAGCTCAAAAAGATGGTTTACCGGAAGATGATTTTAAAAGAGCTGAAAAGGATGTTCAAAAAAGTACTGATGATGCTGTGACTAAAATTAACGAGGCACTCGCAAATAAAGAGTTCGACCTTCGACAGGTGTAATCTACCCTTAACTTTCTTAAGCCCTATTTTCGCTTGAATTAATTTTATTCGGAAATTTTTAAGATTCCTTGAAAAAAATCGTCATCAAGTTAGGCACTGGGATCCTCTCAGCAGGAAAAGGTACCATTAGGACAGACCGAATGGAGGATCTTGCTCGAAGTATCGCTAATTTATCTGTTAAAGGAGTTGAAACAATTATCGTAAGTTCAGGGGCCGTCGGTCTTGGTATGGGCAAGTTAGGGATTGAAGAAAGACCCAAGGATTTATCTCTCCTTCGTGCCTGTGCATCCATTGGACAATGTCGACTAATGAACGCCTGGAGTAAATCTCTTGAAAAAGCTGGTTTAGTTGCGGCACAAGTTCTTTTAACTCGAGAGGATTTTGAAAGTAGAAAGCGTTCGCAAAAAGTTGAAGAAACTTTGACCACTCTGCTCAAGCAAAAAGTAGTCCCCATTGTAAATGAGAATGATTCTGTGAGTGATGAGGAAATTAAATTTGGTGATAACGATGTACTTTCCGCTCTTCTTGCATCCATCGGAAAAGCTGATTTTCTTATCATACTATCTACAGCAAAAGGATTAATGACGCACCCGACTTCAGGTACATTAATTCCATTTGTTGCGGAAATCACACCATCCATTGAAGCTATGGCCAAGGGTACTCCTAGTGCCACAGCAGTGGGCGGAATGATTACCAAAATTGAAGCCGCAAAAATCGCATGTCGTTCTGGATGTGCGGTTTTTATTGGAAGTGGAGAGAAACCTGCAGAACTTAGTAGCATTATTTACGGAGAAAATGTACAGGGAACTTTTTTTGCACCGAACGGGCTAGAGCTATCAGAAAGAAAGAAATGGCTGGCATTCTTCCCTGCACCTAAAGGATATTTAACTATAGACCATGGAGCTGAGGAAGCCATTATCAAAAAAGGTGGAAGTTTACTTGCGATTGGTATTTCTGCGATTGGTGGCGATTTTGAAAAAGCAGATGTGGTTGAAATTAAAAACCGTAATGAACAAATAATTGCTCGTGGAATTACTCGATTCAGTAAGAATGAATTACAAGGGATTAGAGGTAAGCAGAATGAAGAAATTCTTGCTATGTTTCCTGGCAAAAATCGGCCAGAAGTGATTCATCGAGATCATTTAGCACCTTTACAAGGCGAAAAAAGCTGAAAACGCTTGCCCGTTTATCACCTTTTAGAGAAAGCTATTCTTCGTGTACGATTATGAAGATGATGAAGAAGATATGTTCGGCTCTCCAACTCCGACTAAAAGCGATGCTGCGATCGATTTTAAATCAGAACTTAATGCCGATCAATTCCAAGCAGTCACAGCTCCATTTGGACCGGCTTTAGTGTTAGCTGGTGCCGGTTCAGGAAAGACCCGAACCCTCACCTATCGAGTTGCCTATTTACTCACAGAAGGTGTAAGTCCCGAGGAAATTCTTCTCCTGACCTTCACCAATAAAGCCTCTAAACAGATGCTTGAACGAGTCGAGCAATTAACAGGAGTGGGTGCCAATCGTTTCCTGGGCGGTACTTTTCACCATGTGGGCGGGCAAGTCCTTCGTCTTTTCGGCGATTCTATTGGGCTTCCAAGAAACTTTACTATTCTAGATGACGGCGATTCAGATGCCCTCCTCTCCGAAGTAATTAGGGACCTAGATCCTGATTTTTTCAAATCGAAGGAAAATCCTAAGGCAAAGCCAATTAAAGGAATCATCAGTTACTCAAGAAATGTAATGGTTTCAGTTGAGGAAGTGGCAAAAGGTCGCTATCCCTCCAATGGAGAATTACTCGCTAAAATTGATGCATTTGCAAGGGAATATCAGGATACTAAAATAAGTCGAGGTCTCGCTGATTATGATGATTTGCTCGTCCTATGGCTTAAAGTACTCGAAACAAATCAAGAAGCGGCTAAGTACTACCAACAACGATTTTCTCACATCCTTGTAGATGAGTACCAAGATGTTAATTCCCTCCAGTCTAAAATCATAGATAAAATAGGGATTAACCATCAAATAATGGCGGTGGGAGACGATGCACAATGTATCTATACCTGGCGGGGTGCTGACATGAATCAAATTATGGGATTTCCTGAAAGGCATCCGGGCACAAAAATTTTTAAAATTGAAACGAACTATCGGAGTTCGCCAGAGATTTTAAAATTTGCCAATGGAATATTGGAAAATCGATCGACCAACGAGAACTTTACTAAGACATTAAAACCCTCTCAACCTCACCAAGATCTACCCGTTGTAGTTCCAACAGTAGACGGGTATCAACAAGCGAACTTCATTCTATCAAAAGTTGAACAGATGGTTGATAATGGAACTAATTATCATGATATCGCGATACTTTACCGTGCTCATTATCATGCCATGGAGCTTCAGATTGAATTGTCAAGACGAGATATTCCTTTTGTTATCACGAGTGGTCTTAGGTTCTTTGAACAAGCTCATGTAAAAGATCTTGTTGCCCAGTTGCGATTTGTCGTGAACCCAAAAGATTTAACTGCATTTCACCGATTTGCCTGTCTTTTGCCCAAAATAGGAGAAAAAACTGCGGCAAAACTCCTATCAATTGCAGAAAAAATTGCCGAGGAAAAAGAAATCAAGATTACTGCCGCACTCTCCGAGCCCGAGGTAGTTAAAAAAGTCCCTGCCGATGCAAAGGAAGACTGGAACGGACTAGTTGAAACTTTACAAAGTGTAGCCGAATTAACCGCCACTGCGACTCCCTCAAAAGTTGTAGACGAAGCAATTAATGGTTGGTATCACGAGTATTTGCATGCGACTTATGAAAATTGGCCGAGGCGAGAAGAGGACTTGGAAAGTTTGGTCGATTTCGCCAGTAAGTACGAAAATTTAGCGGAAATGCTGACCCAACTAATTCTCCTTAGCTCAGAATCAGGTGACCGAGTCGTTCGAAACGGGGAAAGTTGCCTTCGACTCTCGACCATTCATCAATCCAAGGGTTTGGAATTTCGACATGTCTTTATTATTGGGCTAGCAGATGGATTATTTCCTAACAAAAGAGCCATCGATGGAGAAGGTGATTTAGAGGAAGAAAGAAGACTTTTCTATGTAGCCTCTACTCGCGCTGAACATTCCTTACACCTTGTGTTCCCAATGCTATCAAGTCAGAACGGGACTCAGATTCGACTCATGCAGAGTAGATTTTTAAAAGAGTTACCACAAACCCGATATGAATTATACAATGTTCATGCCCAAAATGCTTTTGGACGCCAGCAGGGATACGGGAGTAAATGGGGACAGTATGGAGGCGGGGGAAAAAGAAGCGGTGGTCATAGACGATCGTTCTAAGAATTCAAGCCGCACCTCAATGCACGCCACGCAAGTAAACTGCAATCGTGTCTTTCAGAAAAACGCGAAATCGTACGATAAACAATTAAGTCACCAGGGAACATGAACTCTTCTCCTGTTTCAATATATTGTAGTATATTGAGACACAAAATATTCGAAGCTGCTAAGCTCATACCTTTAAGTTGTGAACACATAAGTGAAGCACAGGCTTGAGAAAGAGCAGATCCCTGGCCTGAAAAACGAATGTCTTCTATAATCGATTCCCGTTCAAGTATCTCAACTTTATAGGAATTTCCCGTTTTATTACTCTGCCAAGCACCTGAATGACTAAATTTTTCTAATTTACCTTGAAAAAGAGGTGCTCGTGCATGCTCCTCAAGAATTTCACGATGGAGCGGATCTTCCATTCCAATTCTTTAAAAACTGTTTTTCCACATCATCGATTCTACAGGTTGCGGGGAACGCTGATTATATTTGGCCGAAGCCTTACTCGAATAATCTACTTCA
>CAWUUU010000100.1:0-3501 GCA_963924995.1 uncultured Opitutales bacterium | reverse complement strand
GCTTTTCCATTTTATATGCAGACTCATGAAGCGTCTCATTATATAAAGTTACAGATTCCAGTTGGCTTCCTTGGCGCACTCTTTGACAGCCTTTCTTTCTTTTTAACTATTTGGATTATCAAAAGAGCACTCGCTTCAACCAAAACATCCGAATATATTTTTCATCTCTCCCTTGATTTTGCTATCGCAATCCTCGCCACTCTTTGGGTTTTATTTGTTTTCAGCTTCGGTGGATGGCTGATCAGCATATGGGAATCTGTACCTGAACAGCTTGCCGAAAGAGGAAATAAATACACATCCCGAGCGGTCCAAGCAATCCAAGATCCAACGGGGCGTGAAAATGCGAAAAATATCTACTTCGGATTAATTATGGGAATCTCCGCAGCTCTTCCCACCTGCCTGCATCTTGGTCTCTTTATCTCCTCTCTCCTTCAAAAGATTAAACTTACTTTTTTCCCAGCAAAAGTTGAAGCCCTCCAACAAAAAGAAGAAAAATCGGCCGATTGAATACTTGCCTTTATTCAATCTTCCACTCAATTGATAATTGATGAAGAGAAGAAATTTCATCTTAAATACTAGTGGATTATTGATTTCACTACCTTCATTCGCTCGCTCAAAAAATCTGCCTTTTCTCAAACAGATTGGGATTCAGTTGTACACGCTTCGTAAGCCAATCGCGGAGGATCTATCTGGTACGATTAAAGAAGTTGCCAAGGCTGGGTATAAACAAGTGGAACCATATGGCTTCCCCTCGCCCGCATCGATTGAAATGATCAAACAGGCGAAAAAGAATGGGATGAAGGTTAATTCCTCACATTTTAATTGGAATTCAATTCTCCATCCAGATAAAAAAGGAGTTCCCTCGTTTGAGAAAATTCTCTCACAGGCTAAAGAACATGAGCTTTCTCACTTAGTCGTACCATACCTAGCGGAAAATGATCGTAAAGATATTGACGGATATAAAAAAGTAGCGGAATCTCTCAATCAAGCTGGAGAACTGGCCGCAAAGGTAAACATTCAACTCGCCTATCATAATCACGCCTTTGAATTTAAGCCCGTGAATAAGGGTAAATGTGGATACGATATATTCATCGATAATTTCTCTTCTAATGTAGCTTTTGAACTTGATGTATTTTGGGTAAAACTTGGTGGAGTGGACCCTATCTCAATGATTAAAAAGCTAGATGGCCGTGTTTCTCAGCTTCATTTAAAAGATCTAAAAAATGAAACCTTAATTCCAAACTTTGGTCAGGTGAATCAAGATACATTCGATGAAATTGGGGACGGTATGATCAACATGGAACCAATCATGAAAATTGCTCAAAAAACTGGCGTTCAACATTGTCATGTGGAACAGGATCAATCGCCCGCTCCACTCGATAGTATAAAGAAAAGTCTCAAGTATTTGAAATCAATATGAATTTTAAATTCACGGCGTTCCTTTGTTTGATACCTTTATTTCATCCATGTGCAGAAATCAAAAATATTCTGCTTATTGTATCAGACGACCTTAAAGCCGATGCACTCGGTTGCTACGGAAATACAATCGCCCAGACTCCGAATCTCGACCGATTAGCAAAAGAGGGAACCCTATTTCAAAATGCCTATTGCCAGGGCACCACTTGCAAACCCTCTCGAGCGAGTTTCATGCGGGGACGATACCATGGAGGTAAAGAGATTACTTGGGGTGAACATTTCCAAAACAATGGGTTCTCCAGCACTCGCGTTGGCAAAATATTTCACATGCGGGTTCCTGGCGATATTATTGCCGGAACCGATGGAGATGATATCCCCGAGTGTTGGAACGCTAAATTTAACATGTCGGGGCAAGAAGGACACACGCCAGGAAATTACGCCTGCCTAAACCTTAACAAATTCACCACCGAGTTAAAAGGAAGGCAGTCCACTCAAATGCCTTACCGGATGTTTGTGACCGTTGATTACATCGGAGACGGTTCAGACCAGCCTGACTGGAAAGCGGCCACCAAGTCGATCGAATTACTTAAAAGTTTAAAGAAAGAAAACAAGCCCTTCTTTTTGGCAACCGGTTTAGTTCGCCCTCACTACCCCAATGTCGCACCCGAGCAGTATTTTGCAGGTTATCCCTACAAGAGAATGAAACTTCCCTTTGTCCCCATCAATGACTGGGAGGATATGCCTAATGCAAGTATATCGAATTCCAACTCGAAACGTTACGGAATCGACAAGTTTCCTGACAATCAGAAAAAAATGTGGGCCGGTTA
Source organism: uncultured Opitutales bacterium (assembly GCA_963924995.1). Lineage (GTDB taxonomy): Bacteria > Verrucomicrobiota > Verrucomicrobiia > Opitutales > Seribacteraceae > Seribacter. Next base: position 1,258 of record CAWUUU010000100.1, on the reverse strand, counting down.
TCTAGCCACCGTTACCTTTATGGATGAGCAAGTTGGGCGAATACTTAAGACGCTTAATGAACTTGGACTTGATCAAGAAACCGCAGTTTTTTTCACAAGTGACCACGGGTACCTACTCGGAGAACACCACTTTTGGCAAAAAGGAAATCTTCGTGAAGAAGTGACCCGGGTTCCCTTACTAATAAGATCCCCCAACCACCAACCTGGAATAAGTTCCTCCATTGTTGAACTAGTCGATCTATTCCCCACCGCCTGTGATCTCGTTAGTTTAACAAAACCAAGAAGCGTACAGGGAACAAGCCTTCTTCCAATCATTAACAACCCAAAATTCAAAGCAAAGGAATCAGCCTTATCCTTTGTGAATAAAGGAACCTCAATGAGATCTTCGAACTGGGCCTATATGAAATACGGTGATGGCACGGAGGAATTATACGACATGAAAAAAGACCCTAAGCAATTTACAAATTTAGCAAAAGTACAGGGTTACGAGAAAGTACTTTTGTCCATCAGGAAAAGATTTATAAATAAAATCAATCAAATCTAAGCTACCGAGTGATTCAACCGAAGATTCAAACTCTTGTTAATTCTAGAATATAATTTAACATCGAAACTAAAATTTATATTACAAAAAATCCGTGTAGAGTTTGTTCTCCATATCTTGTGCTGATTTTAAAAGATTGGCATTTAGAGATAATTTATTACGCATTCTGTTTAAGTCTCCAGTAGCCCTTGCAAAATCTAGACCTTCACTCCTTTCTAGATGAGAATCAATTCCAATTTGTTTGCTCTTTAAATCGCTTAATTCTGAATAAAATCTTTGTTGAGTGGCTCCATTCTCAGCGCGAGCATCGATCAGGTTTTCTCCATATGCCACTAAATCTTCAATATCGAAATCTCGTAGACTCCAAACCGTCTTATCGTCAAGCATATCAAGAGTATAAGGATCGTAATCAATTTGATATTCCATGTGCCAACCTGTACCGCTAGATGCTTGACCTGACTCATTAACGACTAATTCGATTGTAGATGATTTGTTACCATTCCTACCAAAGGGGATTATGTCTTTGTTTTGATTGTACCTATTAGGATCTTGAATCCAGGGCGTATTCGGAAAATTTGCTGAACCGCCATGATTTGACCCCGGTAAAGGCGAAAGCACTCTTCCATCATTAAGATTAACATTGTTTCCAACTGAACCGTAAGTTGCCTCATGAATGGAATTAGAACCATGATATGCTCTAAAATAATCAGAGGCACC
>CAWUUU010000099.1:0-21141 GCA_963924995.1 uncultured Opitutales bacterium | reverse complement strand
TAGGATGCATTAATATCATCTGCCAATTTTCCTTTGTGGCTAGCAACTGCATCCATGTCATTTTCTGCCAAGGATTGTAATGCAAGTAAGAAACGGGCTTCTTGTCGATCAGTGGGCAAATAATCTGAACTAATGGCCAGTTTTTCCAAAATCGCCTTCCCTTCTGCGCCTTTCATACCTTCATCTTTGATCAAGGAAACGGCCTGCCCAAGAAGAGCTCTTCCAGCAAGTGGATCATTCCCTAACTCACTGGCCGCTAATTTGAAATTCTCAGTCGATAAACCGTACCGTTTATCTCTGTACTGAATAACCGCAGCACGGTATCGGGCAACACCTGCAAGGGTATCATCGTAATCACCCGCAAAGGATAAAAATCGATCCTCCGCTCCATCTGTATCAATACTGGCGGAAAGAAATCGATAAGACCGTTCGGATCGCTTCTCTCTTTTAGAATCATCCAGGAAAGTATAGGCAGTCACACCGATTAGAATAGCACCAAGAAACATAAATAATGAATTCTTGCTCTTCTTCCAAGCATCTGCCTCGCTATAGCTATGCTCGCCAGCCTGCTCAGCAGTAAGCCCCTCCTGTTCAGTTTCTCCAGGTATGGAAGCGTCGTTGTTTTTTTCGGGTTCGGATTCTTTGTGAGTAGCCATTGGGCAGATTTAAGGAAAAGAGAATATAGTCTTTATTTTTTCGATAAAGTCAACGGCTAGGTTTTCAAATACTTAGGAACTAAAATTCTTGGATTATTGAATTTCTTAAGATTATGATGAGCAAATAACCTTATTATTAGCCCTCGTTCGGTTGATCCCAAAAGCGATAAGGATCTCCCAGTCGTTTCATTTCACTCAATAAAAGTGCTTCCATTTCAGCCAATTTTTGAGAATAACGGGATTGCTTGGCTAAATTAATTTGGTGCTTATGGGGTTGGTTTCCTGTCTTTTTGATCACTTCGTGCGCATGATGTTCAATCAATAACTCATTTGGATTATCCTTGAGGTTGAAAAGTTGAGTCTCGCGAACCTGTCCATCAAGAGTGTCATATTTAATGAGTTTCCAATCCCCCTTTCGAACTGAGCGCATACCTGGCTTTGTCCCTCCGCAATACGCCCCGTACACGACATTACGAATGCTGTTCTTTTCTCCCATCAATACAGGTTTTAAACTTTTTCCTTGGGCAGTCTCGGGAATAGCGATCCCTGTGAGTTCACATAGAGTAGGTAGTACATCAAGCAGATAACTATTCCCCAGAGTTCGACTCATTGGCTTGATACCCGGGCCGCTGACAATTAAAGGAACTCTCCATGAATGCTCATAAAGATTCTGCTTCCCCATTAAACCATGTCGACCGACCGCGATCCCATGATCTGATGTGTAAAAAATAAAGGTATTCTCAAACTCACCTATCTCTTTGAGCTTTCTAATCACTAACCCGACTTGATCATCAATATTTTCGATACAGGCGTATTCTCGACCAAGTTCGTTACGCACCGTGGCTTCATTTCGGGATGTTTTGACTCCGGGCACGCTGACCTCATCTCTTAGCTTGGGATGGCCATGATGAAAAGGGTGCTTTGGGAGCCAAGAAATAGGAAGTTTTGGCGCGTCAGGGTTTACCTCAGTCAGGGGTTTCTTGACATTTCTCGCTCCATACTTAGCCAGTAAATCATCACGGCCTGTCCGGGCGTCATGGGGATGAGAAAAACCAAAATAGATCATGAAAGGCTTTTCCTCTTTTCGAACACTTCTTTCTTCTAAATAATTAAGCACCTGTCGCCCATGCCACTGACTACCACTATCCTCATCCGCATTACGACAACTTTTGTCTTTCACAATTTGAAAAAGAGCATTGGCTAAGTTATAACTATTTCCATTCTTACAGGTACGAAAGGTCTCATATCCGGCACGATTAAAAACAGCCGGTATTGTGTTGTTCAAGATATCTACTCCAGAAACCTTCCCTTTTTCTTTATTGAGGTGCTTCTTTCCGCGCGACGGTAAATGCCAAAGAGTGCGTCCACTCATAATCATGGTCCGAGACGGGGAACAGACGGCCCCGCTCATCGATCCCATATGATACGCACGATCCAAAACCATGCCGGACGCCGCGAGTTTGTCAATATTCGGGGTCTGACAAACCGAGTTTCCATAAGAGGACAAAGTATGGGGAGCCTGATCATCAGTAAGAATAAAAAGGATATTAGGCCGCTTAGCCGAAACTAGTGCACCCAGTAATACGAAAAGAAGAAGGTATAATTTCATAATCTACCTATAATTAGCTCCCAATAATGGGTCAAGCAGATGGGAGATGAAATTAAAAATTGATCGAATGCGGCGCCACTCTGCTGACATTTTTAGATTTCCACCTGAGCGGGCGGCCAAAACCTGATGCTGGTATAGGTATATAAATATCATATTCCTACGCTGCATAAGCAGTCAAGGATTGGAGCTATAGTCAGATTTTGCCCCTATACTCAAAGGCCTGGCTGAGCGACAACATCTGAAAGAATGGAGATCAGATTAGGCTTACCCTTTGCGGAATCGACCAAATCAAGAGTTCAAACTCGCGGGAATGAATAAAAGCCAACCCCGAGACTTAGTCGCTAGTCAAAGACAACAGTTTTGTTTTGATAAACAAGTACGCGGTTCTGCAAATGCCTACGAACCGCAGTGGACAAGACCAACTTCTCTAAATCGCGACCTTTTTCAATAAGGTCTTTAGGACCATGACGATGACTCACTCGATTTACATCCTGACCGATGATTGGCCCTTCATCCAGATCCTCGGTTACATAATGGGCGGTGGCTCCGATTAGTTTAACCCCACGAGTATAGGCTTGATGATAGGGTTTTGCCCCCGCGAAAGAAGGTAGAAATGAGTGATGGATGTTGATTACTGGACAGTCCACACGTTCAAGAAATTCTTTACTAAGCACCTGCATATAACGAGCAAGTATTAATAATTCGATTTTTTCTTCTTTGATCAGTAAAAGTTGTTTGGCTTCTTCCTCTTTCTTAGTTGCAGAAGTGATGGGGAAATAATGAAAAGGTAATTCATAGGCGTCCGAAGTCTTCTGCAACTCATGGTGATTGGAGAAGACCCCAACAATTTGAGCATTCCATTCACCGGAACGAACACGCAAGGCAAGATCATGAAAACAATGATCTGCCTTCGACACCATGATCCCAATTCTTGGGCAGTCATTTTGATAACCAATTCGCACAATCATTCCGAGTTCAGTCTCGGCCATTTGCTTGAAGTCTAAACCTTCCTTAATTGGATCACTCGTGGGTGCACATTCCCATTCAACCCGTTGAAAAAAGACGTTTTCTTGTCGGTCTAAATGTTGGTCAGCATGAAGGACATTACTATTTCTTCCATGAATCCAACCGGCCACTTTTGCCACAATACCAGGACGGTCCGAACCATAAAGTAAGGCAGTGACCGAGTTCATATCAAATCACGAACGGGAATAATCCTGCAAAGACTTAACGGAAAACTCCCTATCCTTCAGAGAGCGAATCCCATCCAAAGCAGCAAAGGCAGAGCCTAAAGTGGTCATTACTGGCACACCATGTAGAACTGCCTGACTGCGTATGCCATTCTCATCCCTTCTGGGAATGAGACCAAGCGGGGTATTAATCACAAGTTGAATCTTTCCATTCTTAATCAAATCAGCCACATTCGGGCGACCTTCACTAATTCGCAATACACTCTCTGATTCAATCCCATGATCCTTTAAATAGGCGGCAGTTCCCTCAGTGGAATAAAAAGAAAATCCGAGTTCAGATAAACCTTTAGCAACAAGAAGTGCCTTTTCTTTATCCGAATCTTTAACGCTGAGAAAAACATTTCCCTCAAGGGGTAATGACGGCTTGGCCGCCATTTGAGTTTTAGCGAACGCCATACCAAAATCTTCGTCTTGTCCCATGACTTCTCCGGTGCTGCGCATCTCCGGTGTGAGTACAATTGGAGAACCAGGGAAACGACTAAAGGGGAAAACTGATTCCTTGATCGCCCAGTGCTTCGGAATAATCTCTTCGGTAAAGCCAAGGTCTTTCAATTTAGCACCGGCCATTACCCGGGCTCCCAACTTAGCCAAAGGCACACCAATTGCCTTACTGACAAAGGGGATAGTTCGGGAAGCACGGGGGTTGACCTCAATAAGAAATAAGTCACCGCCTTTAATCGCAAATTGAATATTCATCAATCCGATCACCTTTAACGCTTTGGCCAAATCATGCGAAGCTTGTCGGACTTCATCAATCATTTCCTTGGGTAAATCATGAGGAGGTAAAACCATGGCAGCATCTCCACTATGCACTCCCGCAAATTCAATATGTTGAAGCATCCCCCCCACCACGGTTGTCTCACCGTCAGAAATACAATCGACATCAAGCTCAATCGCTTCCTCTAAAAACTTGTCTAAGAGTACTGGTTTCCCCGGTGCCACGGCAAAGGCTTCCTGTACCACTTTTTCGAGTTCATTCTCGTCGTAGACAATGAACATTCCTCGGCCGCCAAGAACAAAAGAAGGTCTTAACAGTACAGGATAACCAATTCGGGCAGCTGCATCTTTCGCATCTTCGGGCAGAAGGGCCGTTTCATTCTCTGGCTGTTTTAAACCAAGTTGATTAAGGATTTGCTTAAATTTCTCACGATCCTCAGCTAAATCAATACTCTCCGGCGAAGTTCCTATTACAGTAACCCCAGCCTCTTCCAAACCACTTGCTAAATTAAGTGGGGTTTGACCACCGTACTGTACAATCGCACCATCACACTTTTCTTGATGATAAACCTCCAACACATCCTCGAGAGTGAGCGGTTCAAAATACAACCGGTCGGAAACATCATAATCCGTCGAGACCGTCTCGGGATTCGAATTAACCATCACAGTTTCAAAACCTGCTTCCCTCAGTGCGAAGGAGGCATGGACGCAACAATAATCAAATTCAATCCCCTGCCCGATCCGGTTCGGACCGCCACCTAAGATCATGATTTTCTTATTACTTGATCTAGTGATTTCATTCTCATCGCCATAAGAAGAATAAAAATAAGGAGTGAACGCATCGAACTCGGCTGCACAGGTATCAACCAATCTAAAAGTAGTGTGAATTCCGATTGACTCTCTTTTAACTTTAACTTCTGGAGGTTCGCACGACCAAAAATTGGCTAATTGACGATCCGAAAATCCAAATTCTTTTGCACTCCGAAATAATTCATACTCCACTTGAGCGAGAGTGGTATCTTTGAGTAATGATTCAAGTGAATGGATTTCGCTAAGTTGCTCAGTAAACCACCGATCAATACCGGATTTTTGAGAAATCTCTTCGGCAGTCATACCTGATTCAAGTGCACAGTAAAGATATTGTGGTCTTTCTGCAGAGGGTCTTTTTACTCCCGCACGGATGGAGGAAGCATCCAATTCCAAATCTTCCAATTTACCTGATTCAAAACCTTGAAGTCCGATCTCCAAAGAACGCAATGCCTTTTGAAAAGATTCTTTAAAAGTGCGACCTATCGCCATCGCTTCACCCACAGACTTCATCGCAGAAGTTAAGGTGGAATCTGCTTCTGGGAATTTTTCGAAAGTAAAACGAGGGATTTTCGTCACTACATAATCTATCGAGGGTTCAAAACAGGCAGGGGTTTTCTTAGTCACATCATTTTGTAACTCATCGAGCGAATAACCAACAGCCAACTTGGCCGCAAATTTTGCAATCGGAAAACCTGTCGCTTTGGAAGCCAATGCGGAACTTCGAGAAACCCGTGGGTTCATTTCGATTACCACCATTCTTCCTGTTTTAGGATCGGTTGCAAATTGGATATTACTCCCCCCTGTTTCCACTCCAATTTCACGAATACAGGCAAAGGAGGCATCTCTCATTAATTGATATTCTTTATCTGAAAGAGTCATGGCGGGGGCCACTGTAATTGAATCGCCTGTATGAACCCCCATTGGGTCAAAATTTTCAATTGAGCAGATGACCACACATTGATCTTTGTAGTCGCGCATTATCTCCATCTCATACTCCTTCCAACCAAGAAGGCACTCCTCGACTAGAACTTGACTAATGGGAGAAGCGTCGAGGCCCGCGCGAAGCATTTCATCAAACTCTTCACGATTATAAGCAATGCCTCCTCCGGTTCCACCAAGTGTAAAGGCAGGTCTTAATATGATCGGAAAATCACCCAGTTTGGATATGCAATCGTGTCCTTCCTCAAATGAAGTAACCGAAAATGAAAGAGCCACATCCAATCCAATCCCAATCATCGCTTGCTTGAAGAGTTCTCTGTCCTCTCCTTTTTTAATTGCATCTGGCTTCGCTCCAATCATTTCCACTCCAAATTCATCGAGAATTCCAGCATGGTATAATTCAAGTGATAAATTAAGCCCGGTTTGACCTCCAAGAGTGGGCAATAAGGCATCCGGTCTTTCTTTCTCAATAATTTTGCGAACACTTTCGACTGTGAGAGGTTCAACATAAGTCGCGTCCGCAAACTCAGGATCGGTCATAATCGTCGCCGGATTACTATTCACTAAAGAGACCCGATAGCCTTCCTCCCGGAGAGCTTTACAGGCTTGGGCACCGCTGTAATCAAATTCACAGGCTTGTCCAATTATTATTGGACCCGACCCGATTATTAATATGTGATTTATGTCGTTTCTTCTAGGCATGCAAAATAGTAACTATATTTGAGGGCAAAAAAAACCCCATATGGGGATTCTTTTAAAATGTTTTGGGCGATTAAATCAAATTCATTCGCAAAAAAACTACGAGGACGCCTTTTTTTTACACTTAGAACAACAAAAACCAATAGTAAGTTTTTTACGGACTGGTTTTGCGGAGAGAGGACAGGTCTTATTGTTTGGTTTTGCCTTCTTGATGAATTTACTCACATTAGCTGTAGCTTTTTTCAAGCAGTTACCACAGCATACTCCGTAAGATAAAGATTGAGCAGGATCAATATTCTTACCGGATAATGGACATTGCTTGTTTACCGGTAAATCAGTACTGGAGGCAGCAAACGAGAGATTAAAAATTAAAAAAACGGGCAAGATTTTCAAAAAAAGCATGTTTATCTTAATCAATTAAATTTTGGCAAAAGACAAGGTTTGATTAATTTTGATTTCATGCAATTGGAGGTAAACCACCGCCAATTAAACTAATAAATGCATCTTTCACTTTCTGCCCACCTGAGACCACCTGAAAAGTCTTCCCAATACTGTTGAAGTTTTTCAGGCATTCAATAATGCAATCCACTAAGTCTTCTCTTGGTAAATAACCATGAAAGCCAAGGTTCTCTGAAACTTGTACCCGACCAGTTCCTCGTTCATTAATTAGGGTACCTGGAGCAAGAATAGTATAATCTAACTTTGAAGAACGCAATCGTGCGTCTGCAACTCCCTTTGCTCGAAGATAATGTTTTAATCGACTCGAGTCACTACTTGGATCGGCACCAATCGCACTGATCATTATGAATCTTCTTACCCCCGCCTTCTCACAATCCCCAATTAAACGAACCGCTGAGTTTTGATCAACATCGGTAGTTTTCTCGGGACCTGTATTTCCTCCAGAGCCAGCAGTAAACACAACCGCATCAAGTCCGGGTAAAAAAGCAGATACCCCTTCTTCTAAATCGCCCAAAACGGAAGGTACTCCTAGGGCGGTAAACTTAGTTTGCTGACGATTATCACGAATCAACCCAATAGGGGAAAAACTAGGGTTCCCCCATAATTTACCCGATAATATCGTCCCGACTTTTCCATTCGCACCTGCAATTAAAAGTTTCACGATTTCAATCATTAACCAATGAGGGTTTAGAATGCAAGGTATCGATAGACAGAATTTGTTCGTCTCTCCTCTTTGTTATACTTACTATCCAATCTTTTTTTAGAAATGACCCGACCTGTTAGAACTCGAATCGCTCCTTCCCCAACGGGTGCCCCTCATGTGGGTACTGCCTACATGGCTTTGTTCAATTTAGCTTTTGCTCAAAAGAATAAAGGTAAGATGGTCCTCAGGATAGAGGATACTGATCAAGAACGATCCACCCCAGAATCAGAACGGGCTATTATCGAATCCCTCCAATGGCTGGGAATTGAATGGGATGAAGGACCTGACAAAGACGGGGAATTTGGGCCTTACCGGCAAAGCGAACGTCAAGATATCCATTCGAAGCATGTTCAAATCCTTCGCGATCAGGGAAACGCCTATCCGTGTTTTTGCTCAACCGAACGACTGAACGAAGTGCGGGCAGGGCAAATGCTCAATAAAGAAACCCCTCGGTACGATGGGCACTGTTTACAATTAAGCGAAGAAGAATCTCTGCAAAAAATCGAATCAGGTGAAAAATATGTGGTTCGTTTAAAAGTTCCTTCAGAGGGACAATGTTGCTTCACCGACGAACTCAGGGGTGAAGTTAAGATTGATTGGAAACAAATTGATCATCAGGTTTTACAAAAATCTGACGGATTCCCGACTTACCATCTGGCCAATGTGGTCGATGATCATCTGATGGAGATCAGTCATGTGATCAGAGGTGAAGAATGGATAAGCAGTACACCAAAGCATGTATTACTTTATCAGTATTTCAATTGGGAACCCCCTGTGTTTGCCCATCTCCCACTACTCCGGAACCCTGACAAATCAAAGCTTTCTAAACGAAAGAACCCCACAGGGATTAATTATTACCGAGATGCGGGCTATCTCCCTGAAGCCATTAGTAATTACTTGGGGATGATGGGATATACCCTTCCCGACCAGAGAGAAATCTTCTCAATTCAAGAACTTTCGGAAAGTTTTGATATTAAACGAATGAGCCTCGGAGGACCCATTTTTGATATCGCCAAATTAAAATGGCTTAACGGCCGATATCTTCGAGAAAAATTAACCGAGCAGGAAGTCGTACAACGCTTAATCGAATGGAAACTCAATCCTAATTTCCTTGAAAGAATTCTCCCTCATGCCCTGCAACGATTAGAAAATTTTTCTGACTTCATCCCCTTGAGCGGTTTTCTCTTTGATGAGCACCCAGCCCTTAATTTTGCTTCGCTCATTGGTAAAATAGAACCGAATGAAGCCAGTAAATTACTCAAAGTTTGTGAGTGGGAACTTGAAAAAATTAATTCCTGGGATCGGGAAACAATCTCCCAAATTTTTCAAAATATTGCAGAAAAAGAGGAGAAGAAACTCAAAGAAATCCTTCCTTTATTTTTTCAGACAATCAGTGGCAATAATGTGTCACTCCCTATTTTTGATTCGATGCGGATATTAGGCCGGGATCTCGTTCGATTACGCCTACGAAAAGCACTTGAATTACTCACCACAGAAGGTGCCGGACTTAGCAAAAAGGGGCTTAAGGCATTAGAGAAAGAATATCGATCTAAGTACGGCGAGCGAATCGATTAATCAAAACCATCACTCTTTACACTCCAATCACATTTTATTTATGAGTTCAGAAAATATTGAAAAAAATTTAGATTTTATTCGTACACGGGTCCAAGAAGATCAGGAAAATGGGAAAAACAATGGCAAGGTCCATACCCGCTTTCCACCCGAACCAAATGGTTACCTCCATTTAGGACATGCCAAAAGTATATGTTTAAACTTTGGTATAGCTCAGGAATTCGGTGGGCTATGTAATCTTAGACTTGATGACACTAACCCAGTGGCAGAAAAGACTGAGTATGCAGAGGCAATCAAAGACGACTTGCGTTGGCTGGGTTTTGATTGGGATGATCGTCTTTTCCATGCCTCGGATTATTTTGATCAGCTTTTTGAATGGGCAAAGGACTTAATTCGGGCCAATAAAGCATTTGTATGCGACCTATCCTTTGAAGAGATGAGAAAATCCCGGGGTACTTTAATCACTCCTGGAGAACACAGCCCCTTTCGAGATCGCTCAATTGAAGAAAATCTCGACCTCTTGGAAAAAATGAAAACTGGGGAATTCCCGGACGGGGCTAAGACTCTTCGGGCCAAGATTGATATGGCATCGCCCAATATGAACTTACGGGATCCCGTTCTTTACAGGATTATCCACAAGAACCATCCCAAGACAGGGGATCAATGGAAAATTTACCCATCTTATGATTTTGCCCATGGCCAATCTGATTCAATCGAAGGGATCACCCACTCAATTTGTACTCTAGAATTTGAACATCATCGCCCTCTCTACGATTGGTTTTGCGAAAACTTGGGGATTCATCACCCTCAACAGATCGAATTTGCCCGACTCAATTTGACTTATGTCGTAATGAGTAAGCGTAAGATGCTTCGTTTAGTGGAAGAAGGTCATGTGAACGGTTGGGATGATCCACGCATGCCCACTATTCAAGGAATGAGAAGGCGCGGCTTTTCACCTCAGACACTTTTGGATTTTTCTGAACAAGTGGGTCTCTCCAAGCGAGAGAATGTGATTGAAGTAGAACTCTTGGAACATTGCCTACGCCAGGATTTAAATAAAAGAGCTCCCCGGCGACTGGGTGTTCTTGATCCTTTAAAATTAACCATCGAGAATTACCCAGAGGATAAAATCGAGGAAATTGATGCGGTCAATAATCCAGAAGATCCAGAGGCAGGTACTAGAAAGGTTGCTTTCTCTCGGGAACTTTTCATTGATCGAAATGATTTTATGGAGGAACCTCCAAAGAAATACTTTCGTCTGGCTCCAGGAAAGGAAGTTCGCCTCAAATACGCCTATTATGTTACCTGTAAAGAGGTCATTAAGGATGAAAGTGGTAAAGTAACTGAAATAATCTGCTCTTACGATCCAGAGACTAGAGGCGGAGATTCACCTGATGGGAGAAGAGTAAAGGGAACAATTCAATGGGTTGATGCCAACACCGCGATCCCTGCTGAAATTCGACTTTATGATCGTCTCTTCTCAGTCCCCAACCCAGAAGAGATTAAGGGTGAAGGCGATTTTATCGATAACCTCAACCCAGATTCATTTACGATTATTAACGCCCCCCTTGTTGAATCGAGTCTTCAACAAAACAATACAGGTCAGACTTTTCAATTAGAAAGAATTGGCTATTTTTGCAAAGACAAAGATTCCGATCAAGAAGGTCGATTAATTCTCAACCGCACCGTCCCTCTTAGAGACAGTTGGGGTAAAACGCATAAATAAGTCAATTTATACATAAATAAGTCAATTGGGAGCTTGATTCGGGCTTGCCAAAAAAGATTTAATACTAAAAATTAGATTAGTTATCTTTATTAACCCGCCTATCAAATCAGCCCAAATAAATCATGAGTAATCAAGATTCTCAACCGGATATGAAATTATTTTGGGGGTGTTTCATCGCCCTCATCACCACAGCGTTTGCTTTTATTACAAGAGCATTCCTAGTCGGCGATCCATCTTTTTGGCCCACGACCTTCGGATTGGACCAAGTCCAAGGACAGGTGCTTTTTGGCGCGGGGATATGGCCTTTCGCAATCAGTATCATCGTCTTCAGTTTAATTATAGACCAAATTGGCTATCGGGCCGCAATGTTGTTTAGTTTTATTTGTTATGCACTGTATGCGATTCTTGCAGTACAAGCTTATGGAGTGGTCACAGCTGAAGGACTTTCTGGAGATGCTTTAAAAGCAGCACAGGCTGAAGCCTATGACTTACTTTACATGGGTTCAATTATTCTTGGTCTTGGAAACGGTACTGTTGAAGCGTTTATTAACCCAGTGGTGGCGACAATGTTTAACAAGGACAAGACAAAGTGGCTCAACATTTTGCACGCTGGGTGGCCAGGTGGATTGGTGATCGGGGGTATACTTACAATAGTCTTAGGCGAACAAGCAGCCGAAGATTGGCGCATCCTCATTTACCTCATTGCGATCCCTGCAATCATTTATTTAGTAATGTTGATGAAAGCACGCTTTCCGGTTAACGAAAGAGTTTCATCCGGTACAACTTACAAGGAAATGCTTGCTGAGTTTGGTGCGATCGGAGCATTAATTGCTGGTTATCTCATATTCCGCCAATTGGGAATGGTCTTTAATTGGGACGACAATTTAGTTTACGGCTTAACTGCAGCAGGAACTGTTGCTTATGGATTTTACTGTAAGTCTTTGGGCCGCCCAATTCTTATTTTCATGTGCATCATCATGATTCCATTGGCTACCACAGAGCTTGGAACCGATGGAGCGATCACCGGTTTAATGGAAGAACCCTTAAAGGCTGCTGGTCAACACCCGCTTTTAGTTCTTATATACACCTCAGCGATTATGATGATCCTTCGCTTCTTCTTTGCCGGTCCCATCGTGGCAAAGCTTGGCCCGCTAGGCTTGTTGGCAACTTCAGCAGTTCTTGCAATTGCAGGTCTTTTCTTACTTAGCACTGCTTCCGGCTTAGTTATGGTTTTTGCATGTGCCACACTTTATGGTTTTGGAAAAACTTTCTTTTGGCCCACAACCTTGGGAGTCATTTCTGAACAATGCCCCAAAGGCGGTGCCCTTACCCTTAATGCGATTGCAGGTATTGGAATGCTCGCAGTCGGTATCTTGGGCGGCCCAGTGATTGGGAAATTGACTGAGGACTCAATTAAAGTTTCAGTGGTTGAAGCGACTTCGGAAGAAACTTATAACAGTATATCTAACGACAGTACTTACTTTTTAGGAGACTATACAGCAGTTGATAATGAAAAGGTAGGAAAACTGGCCACCGAGGAAAAGGTAAAAGTCGGGGAAAGTATCCAAAGTGGAAAACAAGGATCGCTTAAGAGTGTGGCGGTATTTCCATTTTTCATGCTGGTTTGCTACATTGCCTTGATCATGTACTTCAAAAACAAAGGCGGTTACAAACCTGTTGAACTTTAAAAGTTTTCTTTTAATTAACTTTACAAAAAAAACCATATCCTTTGGGATGTGGTTTTTTTGTCTCTCCTTACCTTCCATTAAACTTAATTAACAAAATATATAAAAACATTATGGCTACGAAAAAACCATTACGCATTGGATTAATTGGATATGGCTTCATGGGGCGAACCCATTCGAATGCATTTCGAAAAGTTCCCAATTTCTTCGATTTAAAATACGAACCTCAACTCACTGCTGTATGTGCCCGTAATAAAGACCGAGCAGAAGCATTTGCTTCTCAGTGGGGATATGAATCTGTAGAGACAGATTGGCGTAAATTAATCGACCGTGATGATATTGATGTAATTGATATTGCCGCTCCTAATAATGTGCACCACGAGATTGCAATAGCTGCTGCAAAAGCAGGAAAGGCCATTCTATGTGAAAAGCCACTTGCTCTCGATTGTAAAGAGGGCGAAGAAATGGTTCGCGAGGTTGAAAAAGCGAAGGTACCTAATATGGTTTGGTATAATTATCGCCGAATCCCTGCTGTATCCCTCGCCAAGAACATGATTGAGGAAGGTCGTCTAGGAAAAATATATCATTACCGATCCAACTTCCTTCAGGACTGGACTATCGACGCCGGTCTTGAGCAAGGTGGTGAAGGGTTATGGAGATTGGATGCAAAAGTTGCCGGTAGTGGTGTTACTGGTGATCTTCTTGCTCACTGTATTGACACTGCAATATGGCTCAACGGTCCAATTTTAGAGGTAAGTGCAATGACTGAGACTTTTGTGAAGGAACGCGTTCATGCCAAGACGGGAAAGAAGCAAAAGGTCACGATTGATGATGCCTGTGCTTTCCTTGCTCGCTTTGCTAATGGATCGCTCGCGATTTTTGAATCAACTCGTTATGCCCGTGGGCACAAAGCATTGTATACTCTAGAAATCAATGGTGCAGATGGCTCCCTTGCTTGGGATCTACACGATTTACACCGTCTTGAATATTATGATTACGACAAAGAGGATCCTAAGACTCGTGGTTGGCGTTCAATTCATGTGACTGATAATGGAGGTGACCATCCTTACATGGATAAGTGGTGGGTACCTGGATTGAATATTGGCTATGAGCATAGTTTCATTAATCAGTTCGCTGACTTTGTCGAAGGTTACGGGTCGCGTAAAAAACGCCCGAACCGCCCTGATTTCCGGGATGCTTTAGAAACACAATACATCTGTGAAGCAGTTCTTGACTCAGCCAAATCTGGCCGTTGGAAAAAAGTGGGCAAGATTAAAGCTAAGTAATTAATACCCTTTTCTTTATCTTTGAAGGAGTCATTTCAATGGCTCCTTCTTTGTTTATAAAAATCCCCATAAAATCATATTTGAGGTTGCTCTTTGGAGAAATCAGCGGAAATCATAAATTTATGAAAATTCCATTCTTTTGTATAGCCGTACTTGTTTATTCTTCCTTATCTTTATGGTCAGTTGATTGGCCTTCTTGGCGCGGAGAAAATCGCTCTGGAGTATCTACAGAAAAGGGACTGCTTCAAGATTGGCCAAGTGGTGGACCGAAGAAACTCTGGACTCTTCACGAAGCGGGATTGGGCTATTCTGGATTTACCATCAAGGATGGTACTCTGTATACAATGGGTGCTTTCGAAAAAAAGGAAATGCTTCTCGCTTTTGACGCCAATTCAGGAAAAAGAAGTTGGTCAGTTGAGGTGGGTGAACTCCTTACCAATGGTTGGGGTGATGGACCGAGAATGAGTCCGACTATTTCCAATGGTAAAATATATGCTTTAGGAGCAAAGGGGAATTTGGTCTGCGTAAGTGCCAAAGGGAAGAAATTGTTATGGAGAAAGAGCTTGGTTGATGACCTTGGTGGAAAAGTCCCTGGATGGGGTTACACCGAATCAGTGCTTGTCGATCAAGGAAAAGTTATTTGTACACCTGGGGGTAAAAATGGTACCCTTGCTGCACTTGACGCAAACTCGGGAAGAACTATTTGGAGAACCAAAGGATTCACTGATGGTGCTCAATATTCCTCCCCTATCTCGATTGTACACCAGGGAAAACAACAATATGTCCAACTGGTTATGAAAAACTTGATTGGAATCGATTCAAAGAATGGTTCTGTTTTATGGAAATCATCATGGCCAGGAAAAGTGGCGGTTATCCCCACTCCAATTTACAGCGATGGCCATGTATACATTACTTCTGGTTACGGAGTGGGTTGTAAATTAGTCAAAATCGGAAACAACGATCCAAAAAATATTTACGAAAATAAAGTGATGAAAAATCATCATGGTGGAGTAATAAAACTGGGGGAATATCTTTACGGTTATTCGGACAGCGTCGGATGGACATGCCAGAATTTCAAAACTGGTGAGTTAATTTGGAATGAAAAGAAAGCACATGGAAAAGGTGCAATTGCATACGCGGATAATCGATTTTACTGCCAAGGCGAGAGAGATGGTAAAGTAATTCTGATCGAAGCTAGCCCAAAGGGGTGGAAAAAACATGGGGAGTTTATCATTTCGCCTCAAACTAAGAAGAGAAATCCCAAAGGCCGAATTTGGACTCACCCTGTAATCTGTGACGGAAAACTCTACCTAAGGGATCAAGAGTATATTTCATGCTACAATTTAAAAAGATAAAACATTTGTTGTTCTACTCTAAATCCTAGCACTATAATAAGTACTGGATATGCCTTAATTAAGGGTATAAAATGATTGAACGATTACTACTCTTCTCGCTCATCTTAGTCGTCGGCATTAACCTATCCGCTGAAGAGGAGGTCGACTTTAACCAGCATATCCGACCGATTCTGTCGGGTAAGTGCTTTGCCTGTCACGGTCCGGACGAGAAGGAACGCAAGGCGAAACTTCGTCTCGACATGCGCGAGTCTGCCATCGCTGATCACGGGGGCATTCGCGCCAGGCCACAATGGACTTTTTGAGGTTTTCACGGTCATTACCTTTGATGTTATAGCATTGCAGTCCAACCGGGGCTTGCAAGTATCGAGGGTTCAGAGTTTTTACCACAGATATTGACTTAGATTCCCGGGACGGATTCTCAGATACTGGCACGAATTGTCGAAAGATGGAGTGATCTCAGCAACGAGTTGAAGAGGGTGATTCTGAGGGCGTAGGAAATGTCCCCGATACCCATATTATGGGCGTATAGGATCATGATGTTGGACCTATCCGCGGCGTAAACTGTCGCGCTTAAAAACGCAGAGTAGAAACGTTAGTCGTTTCATCATCAAAGTTACTGATAACTGATTTAATGAAAGTATTATTTATGCAATGATATCTTGGACTACATGGCCATGAACATCCGTTAACCTAAAGCGTCTTCCCTGGAACTTGTAGGTTAGTTTAGTGTGATCAATACCCATCTGATTTAAGATAGTAGCCTGTAGATCATGGACATGAACCGGATTTTCAACCACATTCATTCCTAGTTCATCAGAAGCACCATAGGTAATTCCAGGCTTTATGCCACCACCAGCCATCCAGGTGGTATAAGCATGAGGGTGATGATCGCGGCCCCATTTTTTGGGCGTATTAAAATTCTTTGCTAAAAAGGGCGTGCGGCCAAATTCGCCTCCGCTAACCACAAGGGTATCATCTAATAAACCGCGCTGTTCGAGATCTTTAACCAATGCTGCAGAAGCTTGATCTGTATCTCGACATTGGTTGTATAGCTCAGTTGTAATAGAATTATGATGGTCCCAACCAGCATGCATTACTTGTACGGAACGTGTGCCGCGCTCTACCAAACGTCGAGCCATGATGCAATTATAGGCAAACGTGCCCTGTATTTTAACAGATGGTCCATACATTTCGAGCACATGTTGGGGCTCATCACTCAAATCGGTCAACTCAGGAATTGACGTTTGCATACGGTAGGCCATTTCGTATTGAGAAATTCTTGTACTTATTTCAGGATCACCAACACGGTTTTTTTTGAGTTGATTGAGCTGACTTAGTCCATCCATCATATCACGACGAATTTCCTTTGAGACTCCTTTGGGATTTGAGAGATAGAGGACCGGATCACCGCCGCCGCGGAATTTTACGCCTTGGTATTGGGAAGGTAAAAATCCAGATGACCAGTAAAAATCATAAAAAATCTGACCACAACTCGTTCCTTTGCTGACGGAGGTCATAACGACATAAGAAGGTAAGTTTACATTCATACTACCCAAGCCATAACTTAACCACGCCCCCAATGTTGGACGACTGGGCATTTCTGAACCTGTTAGCATAAAACTGATAGCCGGAGCATGATTGACCTGTTCAGTGTACATGCTTTTAATGAAACACAGCTTATCGGCAATAGCGCCGGTATGAGGCATGAGGTCTGAAACCCAGGCACCGCATTGGCCATACTGTTTAAAAGGCTCCACGGGAGCTAGCATAGTTGCAGCGTCGATATTCTTGGTCATGGCACCGAAACGCTTACCTTCGACGAAAGACTTTGGGAGAGTTTCGCCGTTCATTTTAATTAGCTGAGGTTTATAATCAAACATATCTATATGTGGGGGTCCCCCGTTATGAAATAGATAGATGAGATGTTTAGCTTTAGCTACCTTATGTGGTGTATTTATCTTATCATTTGCAGCATTGGCCGTCCCAGAAAGAAGATTTGTCAAAGCGGCTGCACCAAGTCCGTTTGTACTGTTTTTAAGGAGCTGACGGCGAGTCATGTTATTTTGATATTCTGTCAGTGGATTCATAATTACTCCTTTGTTAAGCTTTCATCGAGGTTCAAAATCATCAGGGCTAAATTGGCTAGAGATGCGACTTCAATTTTGTTTGAATTTTCCGGCGTTATATATTCACCAACATTTAAGTACTCATCAGCCAGTTTTGGGTTTTGCTTATATTTTCCTGTGATTTTTTGTAATTTATTTTGCAGGATTTTTATTTCCTGTTCATTAGCATTTCGTCCCAAAAGCAAAGAATATATTTTTTGAATTTTGGCGGCATTACTTTTTTCCCCGATGACTCGAACAGCTAGAGCCCGGCCGGCTTCTACATAAGTAGTGTCGTTCATAGTCACTAGAGCATGAAGTGGTGTATTCGTTCGCTTGTCTTTCACTTCACAAAACTGCCTACTTGCTATATCGAAGAACATTGTCGGAGAGACGATACGTCGCCAAAATGTATAAATACTGCGCCTGTACAGCTTGTTACCATTATCCTGTTTGTAGCGGATCTTACCAAATGTCATCTCGGCCCAAACTCCGGCCGGTTGATAAGGTAAAACTCCTTTGCCGCCCATTTCTTCGTTCAGGAGCCCACTGGCCGCTAACGATTGATCGCGGATCATCCAAGAAGGCATTCTGTATCTTGGTCCACGGGCCAAAAAACGATTATATGGGTCGGTTTCAATTTTCTTGTCTGTAAAGTTGGTGCTTTGTCTGTAAGTCGTACTGGTTACCATGAGGCGAATCATGTTTTTAACATTCCACTTACTGTCTATAAACTTGGAGCTCAACCAGTCGAGTAGTTCCGGGTTTTTAGGTCTTTCTCCCTGTATTCCAAAGTTCTCAGTCGTCTTAGTTAGTCCGATTCCAAAAACTTGAGCCCAAAATCGATTTATAATCACCCTTGAAGTTAATGGATTTTCTTTTGAAACCAGCCAGTTTGCCAGAGCTAATCGGTCAGCTTTTACGCCTTTAGGAAGGTGGAAGAGAGATTCAGGAGTATTGGCAGTGACTTCGGCTTCACGCTGATTATACAAACCTGTATTTAGGATGTAAGTTTTTCGCGTTTGATTATCCTGCATGACCATAACCTTTATCCCCAAGGCATTTATGGCTTTTTTCTGATTTTGGACATTCTTTTGAAGCTTTTGGAACTCTTTGTTTTTTTTCAGAAAATCATCCTTGGAATTAATTTTTACCTTGTGGTCCTTAAATAGTTGAGCAATTCCTGCGACGGGGATTTCACCAATCGTCGCAATGCTGAAATGGCCTAGATTGTGGCGGGCATGTTTGGAGTCGTGTTCCAACCCTATTTCTAATTGGTCTCCTTGGTTAAAGATAAATGTTTTGTCTAGTACAAAAACAGCATGATGATCCTGAGTAAAGGGTTTGCCGTTCCAGACTGCCCAGCCGGTGCTTTTTTTATTGTCGAAGGCCTGGTTTATTTTAAATCCAGTTTGTTCATAGCTTGCTTGAGCCTCGTGTATCTTGACTGGAATTCTTTGACCCTCTCTAATGAGATTGATCTTAATTTCAGTAAGCACAAAATTGCCTGAATTTGAACGAGAAATCCCACCACCCGTCATACTTTCGTGTCTTAAACCGCTCAGTTTTAATGCAGAAACCTTTTTAGGTGCCTTGGCGAGGATCGTATAGTTGTCGTTGTTGGGGATTTCACCCTTAGCTAATATGCTGGAATTTTTTCCAATAACTAAAGTTTGGTGCTGAGCAAAAGCTTTTAGAGGTTTTAGTAAAGCCCATTTGATATCGTTGCTTTTAGCTTTAGCCAGTGAGCCGAATTCATCAATCAAGACCTTGGTAAGGGCATCTAGCTTATCTTGTTTTGTCTTTAATATATTCTGCTGTTTAGTCAAGATCTCTTGAGCAGGAGGTATTGTTATAGTAGGGGCTGTTTGACCACTCCCTCCGCTTCCGTTTATAGGTGTTTGATTAAAGAAAGCTGAGAAAGAAAAATAATCTTTCTGACTGATAGGATCGAATTTGTGATCGTGACATCGGCAGCAGTTAAGGGTTAGGCCAAGGAAAGTTGTACCGACAGTCTCGAGCTGATCAAAGATGTACTCGACTCTATTCTCTTCCGCAATGCGTCCACCTTCACCATTAATCATGTGGTTTCTAAGAAAGGCTGTGGCCAGTTTCTGCTCAGAAGTCGCATTTGGCAGCATGTCACCAGCGACTTGTTCTATGGTGAACTGATCAAAAGGCATATTTTTATTAAAGGCTTTGACGACCCAGTCGCGCCATGGCCACATAGTTCTGGCAGCATCCCCTTGGTAGCCATTCGTGTCGGCATAGCGAGCTGCATCGAGCCATGGCCACGCCATACGTTCTCCGTAATGGGGGGAATTAAGTAAACGGTCGACCTGTTTTTCGTAGGCCTGAGGATCTTTATCTGTCAGGAACATCGCCATTTCTTCAGGAGTAGGCGGAAGGCCTGTGAGATCTAGAGAGAGTCTTCTTAGTAAGGTTCTTTTGTCAGCTTCTGCATTAGGCTTTAACTTAAGCTCAATGAGATTTTTATAAATGAAGTTATCGATAGGATTACGTGCCCAGTCTTTTCCATCTACGGGGACTTTGGGTGACTTTGCTTTTACAAAGGCCCAGTGCTCCGAGTAAGTGGCACCTTCTTTTATCCATTGCTTTATGAGCTCGATTTGTGCCTTGCTGACATGACGGTTGGAATCGGGCGGCGGCATAATGTCATCTTGATCGTCAGTGATCATACGTTTGATGATAGCACTTCCCATGGCATTGCCAGGCATTATTGCTGCCCCCTTTTTACGCTTAGCAATTGCAGCTTCAAAGGTATCGAGTCGAAGTTTCGCTTCACGCTTTTTTGCATCTGGTCCATGGCAGTGAAAGCACTTATCACTTAGTATTGGCTGAATATCTTTATCGAAATCTATTTTCTTTTCTTTGGCACTAAGGCCAACAGTTAAAAGAAGGAGAATTACAATATCACAAACAAAAATATTTCTCATACATTTGTTCCAGATAACACAAAATCAGAATGATAAACGAAAAATAGATTGCAACCAAAACCACAAACTGTTCGCCATTTTTGAGTCAAGTATTCGCAATAAAACAGTCGGTTCGCAGTGGGATACAATCAGAATTCTTGTACGAATCCCTGCGACGCATCGGCCAGTCCGTAGTTGTCCGTATCTGACAAGATCATTGCCCGACCTCCTTTGGCATGCTCCAACCTCTTGCGATTGAAATTGCGGTAGTTCAGGGCCTCCGTCACCCAAATTCGCCCCCTTTGGGTCCGCGTCCATATTGGTCGGATCGTAAAACAGGGGCGACTGGGCTCAAACCGCGACCTGTTGATCAATAATCTCCCATCTTAACCGCACATTGAATCTTGATACCCGCAGTGTTGTAAGTCTTTCACTTTTTCAAGCGAGCACTTAATAACTCGTTTTATCCTACTATGAATTCGCCGATTTCCAACGATAGATAGATGCAAAGGGCGGAATTTGGACACGCCCTTTCAAATGTAAAGGAAAGCTCTAATTAAGGGATCAAAATTATATTTTATTCTACAACTCAGAAAGATAAAACTTTTCAAATTCTATTCTAAACCCAAGGCCC
>CAWUUU010000098.1:0-7167 GCA_963924995.1 uncultured Opitutales bacterium | reverse complement strand
AAATTCGAGAAGGGACCAATTAATTGATTCCAATCCAGCCGCAAGTGACAAGGGGCTGGCTCCACCTAAACGAGGATTGATCTCAACTAAATGAAGGCAGTCATTTTCATCTACGATGACTTGTGCAAGAATATGTCCTTTCAAACCCTTAATCATGCCTACAGTTTCCAAAATCTTTTTTGACCAATCAGGATTTTTAAAGGTTTTCGTTTCATGTGATTCACCATTGACCACAGAAATTCTCCATCTCAAAACAATCCCATGAGGTTTACCTTCTTGGTCAATCCACGTCTCAGCACTAAATTCCCGACCATTTATTTGAGGTTGAAATATGGGATCTTGTAAGCAGTTTAAATGAGCCTCGACCTCTTCCTTCTTCAAGTTTAACCCAATTGAACGAGAAGCGGATCCGATTCGTTCTTTTACCACGAAACGATCGCATGAGGACGCAAGTGTGTCCATTGAGAGACTAGTCTTAATTGACGGGGTCGGTGCATATTCCAAATGATTGAAGAGGGCATACTTATCTTCGCACAAGGCAATCGCTGTAGAAGAAGAAATCATCACGCCAATTTGATTTTCGAGCAAAAACTCTTGATGCATCGCCCAAAACTGTAACTCTCCATCCCTGGTCGGAATCACAAACTGAATTTTATTTTCTTTGCAGAATTTAAGAAGAATATCTTGATTTAAATCTTTGATATAGGGCATTTGTACGAAGTGCTCAATTTGCTTAGCACCGATACAATGAATGTCAGAATCTGCACCAACGATTTTGCAGTTCGGGTCGATCAATTGAGCCTGATTAGCAACAGATTGAAACAGGGCAATCTTTGCTGAAAGACTGGAGAAGAGTAGGGTGAATCCTTTAAATGCTTCCACCATTATTGGGGAGGTGGGTATTGTTTTAAGTATTCTGATTTAAGACAAGATGCAATCACTGCATCCACCCATTCCCCATCCACTTTTGTATCTTCCCTGAGTACTCCATCCCTTCTGAAACCTGATGCTTCCACTGCATTCACATGAAAGGAACGATGAGAGTACGAGTAAGTGTAAATTTTATTTAAATCGAGAGTATCAAATGCACACCTCATTAATAAATTAAGAAATACACTACAATCTCTTCCATATTGAAAAGTATCTTTTCCCCTTTCGGTTTCGAGTAAGAAAGAAACTTCAGCCCGTTGATTTCCCCAATCAATATGAACGAGTCCCCCATAGCCAATTAAGGAATTCTCGAAGGTGAAACGAAGCAGTATTAAATCAGGTTGCTTTTGAGACAAGCTGGGTTTTACGACATTATCAAAGTAATTCTTTTGTTCAGAGGGAGTCAAAGGAGCAGATTGTCGAAGAGCTGACATTTGTTCATTTCTCCACTTCATAATCGTTTCCGCATCTTCCATTCTGATTGAGGTCAACTCATACCCACGAAATGAGCTACGGAATCCTTTTAAAATAATGTACCCAGGAGAAGATGGGCTGGTTGACGGTTTAGTAAATTTTTTAAAATCCATTATCCTTGGTGTAAAAATAGTCTTAAGGTTTCAAGTACTCGATCCTGTTCTGCTTCATTTAAATCTGCATACATAGGAATACTTAGACAACTCTGGAAAAACTTCTCTGCTCCTGGTAGTTGAAAGCCTTCGAGTTGTTTTTGATAATAAGGATGCTTGTAAACGGGGATATAGTGAACCTGCGTAAGAATGTTTTTACTTTTAAAAAATTTATAGGCCAAGTTTCTCAGATCTTTATCCTTAAATCTGATTACATACAAATGCCAAGCATGTCCATCTTCGTAATGGGGCCGATCAATATGTTCCTTAAAAGGGCTTTCTTTGAGTAAATCCTCATACCTTTGGGCCAAATGCCTTCGTTTCGTTAAGAAATGATCTAATCTATTAAGCTGAGACAGTCCTAATGTTGCCTGTAAATCAGTTAATCTATAATTCCATCCTAAATTTTCCTGTTCGTAATACCAAGGCATTTCATCGTTCTCATTAAAAGGACGATTGATTCCATGACTGCGTAATTGGCCCGCTTTTTCAGCAAGTTTCTGGTCGTTAGTCAATACGGCTCCCCCTTCACCAGCACAAATATGCTTCACTGGATGAAAACTCAGAGTAGAAGCAAGTGCATACTGACCATTTGCACTGGATATTTTCTCTCCTTCTGCATCTCGAGTTGAAGCACCGGGAGAATGGGATGCATCTTCAATGAGAATGAAATTATGTTGAGATGCCAGCTTTGCACACTTGGCGAGAGGAGCCACCGCACCAGCGAAGGAAACTGGGGTAATTAAATTATTTTTTTCTTTTTGTTCTTCCGATACTTGAGATAGGCATTCTTCGAGCGATTCGATTGAAATAAGCCCAGTTACCGGGTCCACATCGCAAAACCGGACATCGGCTCCTTGGTAGCGAAGAGCGTTCGCAGTGGCAGCAAAGGTAATTGCGGGGACAATTCCTACACTATTTGAATTAATTCCGGCGGAGGCATAGGCTAGGTGTAAGGCCGCGGTGCCACTTGAGCAAACGATAGCATGCTGGACGCCAAAGTAGCCCTCTAGGGCACGCTCAAACTCAGGAATTCTTGGACCTTGGGTAAGAAAGTCAGAAGTCATTGTTTTGGTGAGTAACGAAATGTCTTCTTCGTTGATACTTTGCCTAGAATACGGAATTACATCCATCTATATAAATAATCAAATATGTGTTAATTTTCCAAGCTGAATCGATCTGCTTACATCAGACTTGCCCCAATCGAAATTGATGTTAATCAAAAGTAATGACAATTCTTGGCTCTGTGATCGCTCGACTTGGAAGCAAGCGTCTCACCTATAAAAACCTTTTACCTTACCAAGGCGAACCTCTTGTAGTTCGTGCTCTTCGTAAACTACTAGAGTCGGGAAGTATAGATCGAGTCGTATTGTCGACCGATAGTGAACTGATCGCCCGAACCTGCTTAATGGATGGCGTGGAGATTCTTTTTCGCCCTGAAATTTTATCGGGCGACGAGGTAGCCTCGATTCCGGTTTTCCAGCACATTGTGGAGCATTTCCCTTGTGATTTGCATGTTAATTATAATTGTAATTTCCCCGAGTGCGAACTTTCTGTGATTGATCAAGCAATTTCAATTGCCCAGGAAACGGGAGAAGCCCTCTCTAACCCTTTTGCGGTTTGGGCTCAAACCAATGAGTGCTTGGCCGATTATGGAGATCCATTTAATATTACCGCGACTCAATTTGATGCGCCTGGAACTCATCCACTTGATATTCATACAATGGAGGATCTTTTAGAGGTTCATCGTGTGCATCAAAAGGATTTTTCTTGGGACAAAATAAAAAAAAGTTAATTTTTCTTTAAAGTTTTATGTAGGTGGTCGACTATAGAGAGAGATTAATCATTCAATGGAACATCTAAATTTAAAACTTCTTCTGAGAACCTTGTATGTCATAAGTGTTCTCTTTTTTGCATTTCAAGCATCAGCAATTGATACCAAACGTTTCGATTCTCCGCCGCTTGCCCGTGGTGAATATCTAGCTTTTACCAAGCCAATCACTTTAAGTTACGGAACAACAGCCCTACCAGTCGATCGTCGAAAGTTGATTATGCCTCCAAGCGTCACAGTCGTTACTACCACGGTTAAGGAAGAAACCAAATCTGAAAGTTCTTCCGTTCAAGGTGATTTCCCATTACTTCCTTTTCAGGATGCAAATTCTTCCAGTCCACAGCGTCCTTCGGTAGAATTATATGAAAATATGCCCATGGTTGCTCCACCAGTTTCTTTACCACTCTCAGACCCATTTCAGGAAACTAATTCATTGGGTGTCAACAGCACTGATGAACTCCTTGAAGTCTTTGAATCATCAACTATAAGTCCACCACGATCAAGAATACAGGATGTTCCATTTGTGCCCCCATATACAATCGCTCCTGATAACATGCGTGTCACAAACAAAGCCACATACCAGAGACGTCAGCGATGAATATGTTAAAAAAATACAATTTATACTTTTTCTTTTTAATCCCCACTTTCCTTTTGTGTCATCAAACTTTTTCACAAAACAACTCAGGGGGAACTGAGCTCAAATCCATAGAAGAAGTTATCGAAGGAATCGATTCTCTGTTAGGGGACATTAAAAAGAGTTCAATCGAACCCGCGTCCTCCTCTTCATTTCCCAATTATCCAAGTGAACCTATTTATGATGCCCCAAAAGCAGAATCGGGTTCTTTTCGAGTACAGAATGAGCTCATGCCTGATATTTTATTAAACGATAAGGCTCAACCCCCAACAAAACCTTTGTTTGATGAACCTCTTAATTTAGATGATATCAATCCTCAATTGGAGGCTCGACAACCCACCACTTCGAGACTGCCTGTTCAAAATGTTAAATCCTTTCAATCCGCTCAACCCATTCGAGCAGTAGATTATCGCAGTGCTTCACTAGAGGAATTATTACGCGAAGTGGAATTATTGGATTTACCTATGCTTGAAGCTCCTCTTTCGGTTCCAATGCCCTCTGTTCCATCATCCATGGCTAGACCACTTTCAGTTCGTCCAACTGAAAAACTTAGTCAATCAACTGTGATTGAAACTCAAATGCTTGGTAATCAAGCTGAACCGAGAGAACCGGTTGAAATTGAAAATTACACAGTTTTGGGAGAAGGCATTGACTTTGAATTAAAAGAAAGAATTCGCGAAGCAATCATGGAAACTCGCAGAGCATCGGGTGGAAGTGATAATCCGTATGTTACTCGTTCCGTATTTAAAGCAACTTCTTATTGTAATCGTGTGCTTGGTCGTTTGAATGCACCACACCACAAGCGATATCGTCGCGATGTTTTATTATCCTTAATTAGCATGCATGAGAGAAATCAGGCTTGGGTCGATGCGGCTAAATCATACGAGAGATACTTAGAAGAGTTTGCTTCTGACGACTTGTATCCCTTCGCAGGGCAT
This sequence comes from uncultured Opitutales bacterium, assembly GCA_963924995.1. Classification (GTDB taxonomy): domain Bacteria; phylum Verrucomicrobiota; class Verrucomicrobiia; order Opitutales; family Seribacteraceae; genus Seribacter. The sequence continues at coordinate 2,208 of CAWUUU010000098.1, read as the reverse complement.
GAGGATGCTCCAGGCATTCCTGACTTGAATGCAGGGCTTGGGTCGGTGGAGAAATGGTTAGAGGGTCGTACGCGGGGTGCTCCTACAATTCCTGAAACACACATTCGAGCGGGAAAAGTATATCGTGCCTTGGGTGCTCATCGGATGGCGTTAAATAAATTTTATGATGCGATCAATGCCACTTTAACTCTTCCTCAGAATCAGTCTTTCGAATTAGCTGAAAGGAAAAAAGGAAAAGCTCTTGAAAACCGAATGGATTCTGAGTCCAACCAAGCAATGTTTGAAATTGCCGAAACCTTTATGGATTCCGAAGATTATAATAATGCGATCAAATTTTTCGACCGTTTATGGAGACTCGAGCAACTAGGAGATTCAGATCGGGGTAATGTACGTTTTAAACAGGGACTTGCTCATTATCGTCGTGCTCGAGAGAATTTAAAGAAAGAAGAACGCATGAACCGCTTATCTCCAGATAAAAGAGAGGATGTTGAAATTAAGTTTGATGAGACACCCCGAGCTGACTTTGCAAAGGTGAAAGAATCCCTGCGTGGTTACGGTACACTTTATCCACAAAGTGCCTATGTTCCTGAAGCCCATTATCTTTTGGCTCTGACTTATGAACAACTGAACCAAGATGAAGAATCGGTCGCTGAACTGCTTAAGCTTCTCAAAGAGGCCGATTTTAACCCCGAACTTATTATGAGTATGGAGAATTCACGAGCGCTTAGAGATCGTGATTATATCACCCTCAATAAATTAAAAGGAATTTGGAATTTCTGGAAAAAGAAAACCGGCAATTATTTGGCGAATAAATTTTTCGAAGACAACGAGTACTTTAATGCTTACCGAATTTACTCCGCACTTCGTGATGTTGATAATTCTCCCTCATGGCAGGTTCCAGTACTCTATCAAATTGCTCTATGCGAAGAAAAATTGGGTAATTATGTTCAAGCAACCGAGACATATTCATCCATAGAGGAATATGTAAACTCCGTACAAGAAGCCCGAGAGGGAATGGCCAATAATAAATACCTAAGCTTTGTATTTGGAATGGCGAAGTGGAGACGCGAACAACTCGAGGACACGCGGGCAATTCGTCAAGCGGTGAATAGATATGGGATTTATACAATGCCTAAAAAAGCAGATCCCGCATTATCCGCACTCGAGAATTAATTGAGTCAAATCTTTTACAATTTATTCAATTCTTAATGGAACCAAGAGAGGTCATTAAATCTCACCTCCTCCTCTGCGAGGAAGTCTATACCATTCTTTTAGAAGAAAACACTTGGTTGAAAACAGAAAAGCAAGCTCCCTCGATGGATCTTTTAGGACGCAAGCAAATAATCTTACCTCAATTAGAAGAATCTCTTGCCAACCTAAAGAAATTAAAACCAGAATATTTCACTCCGTTTGACGATTCAAAAAAGCTTGTCAATCAATCGCATTCAAAACTTTTACAAATTTTCTATATCGATCGGGAAAACGAGGAATTATTGCTCAAGCTCACTCAACCGACCGAACGGCAAACTTTTAATCGATTTACAACTCCACCCGAGGAGATTGATGATATCCATAAACGATTGCCAAGTGAAGAAGAAGAGGGAACAGAAGGGGAGGACGAAGAAAAACCTCCTAGTTTACCTAAGTAAAAGTGGCGGAAGGAGAGGGATTCGAACCCCCGGAGCCGTTTCCGGCTCAGCGGTTTTCAAGACCGCCGCATTCGACCACTCTGCCATCCTTCCGGGTCAAGAATCGAAGACTATACAAACTTTTAAAAAGTTGCAAGAGACGAAATGAATTTTGTTCTCGATTACTGATCGTTTTAACCACCTCAACGAGACTTTTGCCTGTTGGCTTTCTTTATTTTAGAGAGCTGTAGTTTCTTGATTAAAAGTTATGATTGGCTGTAACCGAGGCACCTATGTCCCATGCCTGAAATTTTGAGGATTTCCCCAAAAGAATTTCTCCGGCCCCATTCGTATTCATTGCCGAGAAATTGCCAAATGTTTGAAAGCTTAACCACTGCAGCGGTTGCCAAATCCCGCTTATTCCAGCGAAATAAACCATATCCACCCGTCCGTCTTGATTATTTCTCAGGTATTCTGTTCGACTGATTCCGATCCCAGGCATAATAATAAATTGCCCATCAGGGCCAAAACTCTTCATGAAGTTTAGGTTTAAGCCTAGAAGTAGGTTATCTCCGTCATC
>CAWUUU010000097.1:0-24316 GCA_963924995.1 uncultured Opitutales bacterium | reverse complement strand
GGAACTTGGTTGGAATAATAACCAGTTGGAAGTTACTCAAAAAAAGATCAGGCACGACTTACTTGGTGGAGAAATTGTAAAAGAATGGGGTATCTCTCCGCTTGTTGAAGCAGTGGCTAAATGGCATCATGAAGAAGATCGCTCTAAAAGAATTGATATTGAAGATCCAAGCACACATAAACTGATCGATATTGTCCAGTTTTCGAATTCCTTAATCAATGAAATGAAATTTGGAAGCAGTGGTCACTTTCAAAGGAATGACCCATCAGAACTTCTATTGAGGAGACTTAAGATCAGCGAAAGTGCGCTTGTTGAATTTAAGGAAAAATTAATGAAAGAATTAGAGAGCGAAAAAGAACACCTCGTTCTATTCACCAACCATTAATTCATAAGTCCAAAAGGGGATATTATTTAGGAACTCTCCAAAAGATCGGCAAAGCTACGCATGTATTCTGCAACATCTTCTCTTCGGTTCCGTTGAAGGTAGCGAAAGCCACCATTTAAATTTCCCAAGATTTTTCGGTCGGAAAGATTTTCCAACTTCACGATATCTAAATGAGTCAATCCATGCCTTTCTACAGATTGAAAAATATCGTCCACTTTATTACCCGTGCAGGTACAATAATCAATCGCATGTTCAGACCACTCGTCCAACTGAAAATCGACAGATTCTACGATCTCAAAACTACTCATTCCCGTTATAGTTTGAATAAGGTGCCCGGCATTGCACTGCCCCATGTGCCCCCATTGGTATTGAACATCTTCTTGCTCAAGACGCTCGGAAGTGGTGCGTAGTGCATCAATAAGAAAACCCTTGGTCGAGACCTTGTTTATAGTATGGGAATTTGATCTTTGCATGAGTAGAATTAGATTTAGGTAACTTTATTAAAAACAAATATTTGCGAAATTTCAAATCGTAAGGAAATACAATTTACATTTATTCGCAAAATAATTTCGTCACCATTGATTTTTTTTGCACCTAAAGGTTATTGTGAAAATCAATGACAGGTTTATATTTCCTTAAGATTCTTCAATCTATTAATCATTAAATATTTTATAACCCAGAACTAAAAAGTACCCAGTGATTAAATTCAAATACAGGCCCGCAGAAGAAAGGGGTAAGCGGAATCATGGTTGGCTCGAAGCTCGCTTTACTTTTTCTTTTGCAGATTATTACGAACCGGAGCACTGCGGTTTTCACTCCCTCATCGTAATGAATAACGACATCATCCAGCCAAAAGGAGGCTTTGGTCGCCATCCACACGACAACGCAGAAATTTTCACTTATGTAATCTCAGGTGCACTCGAACATCAGGATAGTATGGGAAATGGATCCATTATTAAATCAGGAGACTTGCAATATATGAGTGCAGGCGATGGAGTTTTTCACAGCGAATTTAATCCCTCCACCGAACACCCCACTGAACTCTACCAAATATGGATGCTACCCAACCAAAATGGTGGAAAACCACTCTATTCGGAGAAAAAGCTAGGGAATGGATCGATCAAAAATGAATTGAAGATCTTGTACTCAGGAGATGAACGAGAAGGCTCGAGCCCAATTCGACAAGACGCGATTTTTAGTTTTGGTCAACTTGAACAGGGAAGAACCTTGGAAATAAACCCGGAGGTCAATCTTCCCCATGGTTGGATCCAAGTAATTTCAGGTTCTCTTGCCATTGGTGATTTTAATTTAGAAAAAGCCGATGGTCTGGCCATTGAAAATATCGACCAGACTCTAGCCATCAAAGCAGTCAATGACTGTGCATTTTTCCTATTCCAACTACCTGAATAACAATGACCAACACGCAGGGTATTTTATTTGAAGAAGGAGAAGTTAATTATGATCTACCCGATGCAGAAATTCGATATTTCCCTACTTTTTTCACTCCAAGCAAAGCGGACTTTTTACTGGATCAATTACTCAGGACAATTGAATGGAAACAAAACACCATAAAAATGTATGGTAAAGAAAATCCTGTTCCTCGACTGGAAGCTTGGTATGGAGATAAAGGGAAAAGTTATGCATATTCAGGCATTAAAATGGAACCCCGTCCCTGGACTGATGACTTACTATTCATAAAAAAGAGCATTGAGGCAAAGGCGGGGGTAATCTTCAATTCAGTATTAATTAATTATTATAGAAATGGTCAGGATCGGGTCGCTTGGCATAGTGACGATGAAAAAGAATTGGGACGAAATCCAATCATTGCCTCAGTGAGTTTGGGAGCGGAACGAAATTTCAAGCTTCGCCACAAGCATTATAAATCAAATGATCAAAAGGAGCAGATTATTCTAAATCATGGAAGTTTTTTACTGATGGAAGGAACAACACAACATAATTGGATGCATGAAATCCCTCGAACAGCCAAACCGATTGGCCCACGAATTAACCTGACCTTTCGAATTATTAAATAATAATGAGGAGAGAATTATAAATCTCAGAATATGGTTTCATAACCTTGCGAGTTTTTATAAATTAATCAATCTTGTTTGAACCTTAATCTGCTTACAAACGATCTATAGTTATGGCTAAATTTTATTTACTATTTTTTTTGTTCGGAACTACTCCACTCCTACAAGCCTATCAATCTATGTATGAAAAAACACCCGTTGGGGAAATTAAAATAATTGAATTACCGGCTCGACTCGCCCTGGAAGCGAGAACAGAAGGTTCTTACTTTGAGACCAATAATGGTCTATTCCGAAAGTTATTCCGTTACATCTCGAGCAATGATATATCCATGACCACCCCGGTTGAGGCTGATATTAACCCCGGAAAAATGCGCTTTTTTGTCGGAGGAAAAGACAAACTTAAAAAACTCCGATCGAATGACTCGGTGAAGGTAATCAAAATCCCGGCCTGTACTGTTGTTTCAATCGGGATAAGGGGGGGCTACTCCGAAGAGAAATTCTCCTCAAACAAAGTTAAATTAATTGCATGGTTAGAAAAAAACCCGCAATTTGAAAAAGCCGCTGAACCCTATGGAGTTTATTGGAATGGTCCTTTTGTTCCCGGTCTATTTAAGCGTTCAGAAATTCATCTACCTATCCAGAAAAAAACAAAACTTCGAAATAATAAATTTTAAACCACACACAATATGAAATTAATCACACTCCTACTTATGACAGTCATCAGCACCGCCCAGGCATCCAATCTATATGATCATAAATTAAAAACTATAGATGGGGAAGACACCTCATTATCTGAACATAAAGGCAAAGTAATTCTTTTGGTCAATGTGGCCTCAAAGTGCGGTTTTACCCGCCAATATAAAGGACTGGAAGAATTATATCAGAAATATAAAGATCAAGGACTGGTGGTCTGTGGATTCCCCTGTAATCAATTTGGTGGGCAGGAACCGGGCTCAGAAAGTGAAATCCAAGAATTCTGTTCAACTAAATTTGGGGTCACATTTCCCATGTATTCTAAAATCGATGTGAATGGACCGACTCGCCATCCACTGTACGAAGAAATTATTGGAGATAAAGGTCCACTTAAAGGAAAGATCAAATGGAATTTCGGGAAAATCCTTTTAGGAAAAGATGGAAAACCGATTGAAAGATTTGGCAGCATGACTTCCCCAAGTTCGAAGAAATTAATTCAACTAATCGAAAAATCCTTAGAGGGATAACCTGGGTGCCTAAGTTTTCGCTACTGGCCATTGGCCTACTTTCTCTTTCCGGATGTATGCAAATGGCATGGCGAGGTGGGATGATTCCCCATGTCGGAATGGATCGTAGTGAAAAAAATCCTTTTCAGACAATCGCCAGTAATCAGACTGACTTTCGAACCATTCCCTCGAACTGGAATCAATTTCGTGGTCCCAACCGCGATGGAGTGAGTCCAGTCCAGGGAATCAAGATCAAATGGAATCAAAAACCCGACCTGCTTTGGAAAATTCCCTGTGGTGAGGGGCATTCATCGGTGGTGGTCAATGAAAATTCCGTTTTCACACTCGAACAAAACGAAAACGAAGAAACTTTGTACGCTCGTAACTTCGCCGATGGAAAAGAAAAGTGGACGTTTTCCATTAAGACCAAATGGAATGACATGATGAGCGGAACTGGTCCACGATCTACTCCCACCCTGTACGAAGAAAAAATATATGCTCTTTTTTCTAATGGATTGCTGTGTTCTATCGATGCAAAGTCTGGTGAATTAAATTGGAAAACAAGGACCATTGACGAGAATTATGAATTTCCAGAATGGGGAATTTCTTGCTCCCCTTTGATTTGGAATGATTTACTTATCCTCAATCAAGGAGGCGAGAAAAGTGCCGCCCAAGCCTACAACCTAAAAACGGGACAATTAGCTTGGAATTCCGAGTTCCACGGAGAAGGAGTATACATATCCCCCGCCCTGCTTGAATTTTTTGGGGAGAAACATTTACTAGTCGCAATAGCCGGTAAAGTGGCTTCTTTGAATCCTGAGAATGGAAAATTACGATGGGAACATCCATGGAAAATATTCCTCAACAATGCCCTTATCTCTCAACCCATTCAATTAGGAACAGATCGAATTCTTTTATCTGCAGGGTATGGCAAAGGAGCTGAATGTTTACAAATTGAGAAAACAGGGGATGATTATCAACTATCCACAATTTGGAAATCAAAAGATTTAAAAAGTAAATTTTCTAATCCTGTCTTAAAAGATGGTTTTCTCTACGGATTTAGCGAAAATCTACTCGTTTGCCTGAATGCAACCTCTGGCGATTTACAATGGCGGGGAAAAAAATACGGTTATGGAAGAATAATTATTGCGGAGGATAAACTCATCATCCTCGGGAATAGTGGCGTTCTCAGCGTAGTCGAGGCAAACCCGAATCAGTTCTATGAACTACAATCTGAACCACTTCTAAGCGACGTCCGTTGTTGGAATGGACCTGCATTGGCAGGCGGTTACTTCCTCGCGATGAACGGTCAAGAACTGGGGTGCTTCGACTGGGCACAAAGTCCTGTCGATTGAGCTATATTCCCATTATTTGTTTTGCTATCTCAGTCAGCTTAACAGCTGAGCCCATCATTTGAACGGAGGATTGAGTGAGTAACTTTTGCTTCGACAATTCTGCCATTTCTTTTGCATAGTCTAAATCCATATTCCTTCCATATGAAAGTTCTAAATGCTCATTATTCGACTCCAAGTCTCGAAGCCTATGAACAATGCGTGAATGCTCAGCACCATTTTGGGCCAAAGCAGTTGATAGGCTCTGTTCAAACTTAGCAAAATCTTCCATACTGAATTGGTCTAAATTACTATATTGTACAGAATCATCCTCTACTTGAGAAGTAACGACCTTGGATGCAGAAATGTTCAATTGATCAAATAGTAGTCCAGTAGGTCCTGGATTAGTTCCCGCATTATTAACCTTAACTATTAAGGTGTTTATTCCATCAATGAGTACATTGGGAACAGTAGACACATTATCAACAAGAATCCCTGTTGCACTAGACTCAAGTCCAAACGATTGTAAATTCGCATAGCTGTTTGTCGGAAAATTAATTCCCATATCTTGTCCGTTCACTAATATTCGACCTGCATTATCTGTTGCAGCTTGGCCAGATATTTTAACATTACTCAAGTCATAACCTCCTAGATCAAAAGACATTGAATAAAAATAATCTCCAGCCGGCCCTGGATCCAATCCAACCCATGCTGCGGTTGGAGTCTCATCTGCCCACGCGGGATTCTTTGATACTCGCACAACCGAGTTCGCCTTTCCTGTAACACTCCAATTGAGGTCAGTAGAACCTAGAGGAATCTTTTGGCCGTTATTATCTAAACCAGTTGCACCTGCTGCAGTTGATATTTCAATAGGGGCAGTTGATGAACTAAATTCATTGACATCTTTTCCTCCCAAAACTTCTCCCGATGCACCGACAAACTCTCCCGTGATAAAGTTGCGTGCCAAGCTAACAATCATATTCACATCAGCATTTCCATCGGTTGAACTTTGTAACGAATGATTGTGTACCTGCGGATTCGTAAACAAGCTAATTCCGTTGAACTTTTGTTTTGAAATAGTTCTCAGTTCATATTGAAGTTCCAAAAATTCCTTATTTGAATTTTCCAAATCACGAGCATTTTTCGAAATATCAAGAGAAAGGGTTTTCAATTCTGACATGCGCGACAAGAGTTTACCCGCAATCGTAAGTGCACCTCCCTGAACCTGCAGGAATGAAATCGAATTATTTAAATTTTCTCGTAGTCTTTGGTTCCGCTGCAAGCTCGATTTAATTTTACTAGACACTGCAAAACCTCCTGCATTCTCAGAACTTGAAACAATTTGTTTTCCTGAAGAAAGTTTACTCAAACTTTTCTTCACTGCTAAATCTGCCATGGAAAGATACTGACTCGCTGCAAGTGTGGTCGTATTCGAATTTAACATTAATGGCATATTTTTATATTCGACTTTATCGAATAAAACTTTAATCGATTGGAAAGATTCATTAAACGCTTCGACTGGGCACAAAGTCCCTAAGGCCTAAGAAACTTCTAAGAGATCATCCCAACTGGTCGTGTAGCGTGAAGTACGCATTTCCCTACGCATCGACCAATCTTTACTTACTCCTTGAGCAGCGAGGAAAGCACATGATTGTCCATAGCGAGCGGCGACTTCCTCGAAGGAATCAATAAATTCCCGACGTCGTGGATTGGTATGTTCTTCAAAGAGTAGGGATTGCTGAGTGCCTTGAGGAAGCAGATCAAGAAGTAAAATCCCCGCTTTTTTATAAGAGTATCCTTTTCGAAAAATCGACCGGAGTAAAGACTTGGCATTCTTAACTATTCGGATCAGGTCATCCGTTGGTTCGTCAAAAGCAAGGGTTCGGGAATTGGAGTATTGTGCCTGATCCTCCCGAAAACGATTAGTGTGGATAAAAACCTGCAATGCGGAGGCGACTGTACCTTCGGAGCGAATCTTGCGCGTTGCCTTGACCGCATAGTTGGCCACCGCCTCTTCTAATTCAACCAGAGTCTCAATCGGTCGGCCAAACGATCGGGACGAACATGTATTTTTACGGGGTTGTGGAACCTGCTCCATTTCCAAGCAGGAAATCCCTGAAAGTTCACGCTGAGTCCGTTCCAGGGTAACGCCTCCAATCGAACGGATAATCGAGGAAGGAGCTTGCACGAAACCCAGGGCATGAGTCAGTCCAACACGGTGCAAACGAACGCTCAACCGGCGCCCCACTCCCCAAATATCCTCAATCGGGATCTGTCCAAGAGAATTCTCGTCATTCTTTAATATTTGAAAACAGCCCGTCTTTTTTTTCTTGGCTAAACGATTGGCTAATTTTGCCAATGTCTTAGTTTCTCCCAGTCCAATTGAGATGGGTATACCAGTCCAACGAAGTACCGTTTTTCGAATCCGTTGACTGAGCAATAAAGGCGCATCGACACCAGTTAGATTGAGAAAAGATTCATCGATCGAATAAATCTCCAACTCGGGAGCGAAACGCCTCAGAACTGAAGTGACTCGGCGGGACATATCACCATACAATTCATAATTCGAAGAAAATACGGTTACTCCGTTTCGCTCGCAGAGTTTCTTAATTTGATGGTAAGGGGCACCCATCGCGATTCCCAATTCCTTGGCCTCATTAGAACGGGCCACCGCACAGCCATCATTATTGGAAAGGACAATTACCGGCCTGTTTCGCAACGCGGGTCGAAAGACCCGTTCGCAAGAAACATAAAAATTATTACAATCCGCAAGGGCAATCATAGGGAATGAATCACACTAGTCACCACTCCCCATAAATGAGTATCATCTTCCTCCTTCAAAAGAATCGCTTTAAATTTTGGATTTTCGGGCTTCAACCAGGATTTTCCATTCTCTTTACTAAAACGTTTAACCGTAAGTTCACCATTCAAGGCCACAATCACCACCTTCCCATCCGTTGCCCGAAGACTTCGATCCACCACTAAAAGATCTCCATCGTGAATACCGGCTCCAATCATCGATTCTCCATTTGCTCTTACAAAAAAAGTAGCATTGGGTTCCCGAATGAGATGGGCATTTAAATCAAGCACGCCCTCAAGATAATCATCGGCCGGGGAAGGAAAGCCTGCCGATACACCACTGGCATAGAGAGGTAGCTGGTTTTCCCTCTCCTTCACAAATCGTAAGACTCGATCCACTTGGCTCACAGGTATACGAACGGGGCGGGTTTCTTCTCCGTAATGATTACTGCCTTTAGGCCGGCCGGCTCCTTTTCTGATTCCACCTCTTGTCATTCTTTTGAAATATGTTACAATTTTCAAAAAAGGCAAGGGAGGATAAAAAATTGTGATCCGAGGATTCTTTCCGTACGATATAATGTTGTGGATTCATTAAGCAAATCAAACTCTTCCGTTCACTTAATTGTGGGTGGTTCTCGTGGTATCGGACGCTCTCTAGTCGACCATTCAATCAATGCTGGACAGCAAGTAATTGCCCTCTCCCGTACACCTCCGACTGAACAGCCTTCTGGTTGCACTTGGATTACAGGGGATGCAAGTGCACCTGAACAATTTATTGATCAATTACCCGAGAAAATTAACGCCCTTACCTTCTGCCCTGGAAAAGTAATTTTAGGCCCCATCAAACGCTTAAAATCCGAACAGATGCTCGAGGCTTATAAAACCAGTGTATTAGATGCCTTCACTCTCGTGCAATCCCTACTCACACGGCTCGATGGTTCTGTCGTATTTATATCCTCAGTCGCCGCCAGTGCCGGATTGCCTAATCATTGTGCAATCTCCGCAGCTAAATCTGGCCTTGAGGGATTTGCCTTGGCCCTCGCCGCTGATTTGGCCCCTAAAGTACGAGTGAATGTGGTCGCACCAACCTTGACACCTACTGAAATGGGTTTAGGGATGGTGGGAGGCGACAAAATGATTCCCTTAATTGAAAACAGACATCCTTTGAAGACAATACCTGCGGTGGAGGAAATCGCTGGCACGATTTCTTTTCTTCATTCCGATGCGGCAAAATCAATCACTGGCCAAGTTCTCAAAGTGGATAGCGGGCTATCCAAACTTCGTCTCAATGATCGCTGATTCTTCTCCACCATCCAAAGGCCGAGCTTTAGTTTGGTTTCGAAAAGATTTACGCTTACAAGACAACCCGTCCCTAGAGGCGGCCCTCAAGGCAGGGAAAGAGATCATCCCTGTATTCATCTGGAATAAAGAGGAGGGTGCTCAATGGTCGCCCGGTGCCGCATCCCGATGGTGGCTCCACCACACTTTAAAAAGTTTAGAGGAATCAATTGGAAAATTAGGAGGCTCACTCGTTTTGCAATGCGGAAAAGCGGAAGAAATTCTGCCTGAGTTAGCCAAAACACTTAACGCCGACACGCTCTATTTTGGCAGAACTTACGATCCCGCAGGGCGGGCCACAGAAAAATCAGTCGAAGAAGCAATGGCTGGTCAACCAGTCGCGATTGAATCTTTCAACACCTCACTTCTCCAAGAGCCCTGGGAGATCAAAAATGGATCGGGTCGACCTTTTCAGGTATTTACACCCTATTGGCGCAATTGCCGTGCCGGCGTCTACAAAGAACCCGCCTGTTACTCGTTAGAGAACTTATCATTTTATTCGAGCTCGGCCCCGTCCTTGCCCTTGGATAAACTAGCACTTCTCCCCGACCACGATTGGCATATGAAACTCGATCAGCATTGGGAAGTCTCGGAAGAGGCTGCCCATCGACTGGTTCAAAGAACCGCCGAAGAGATAACCCAGTTTTACGCCACTGCTCGCAATATTCCTTCAATGGACGGCACCTCACGCCTGTCCCCCTACCTGGCATGGGGACTAATCAGCCCGCGACAAATTTGTAAAGCCGTCCTGACTGCAGATAACGAAGATAAATTTATAGGGGAAAATAAATACTTAGTCGAGATTGGCTGGCGGGAATTTTCCTATCATCTACTTTATCACTTTCCTCAAATTCCTGATCAACCCCTGCGGGAAAAATATGCCGCATTTCCTTGGCTCAATGACGATAAAAGCCTACGAGCCTGGCAGTTTGGGAATACCGGATACCCGATGGTGGATGCCGGTATGAGGCAGCTCTATGAAACCGGATGGATGCACAACCGGGTTCGAATGGTCGTCGCTTCTTTCTTGGTTAAACACCTCCTTCTCTCATGGCAGGATGGAGCGCGTTGGTTTTGGGATACCTTAGTCGATGCGGATCTTGCCAGTAATACCCAAGGTTGGCAATGGGCTGCAGGCTGCGGGGCTGATGCGGCTCCTTATTTTCGGATTTTTAATCCAATTACTCAGGGAGAAAAATTTGATGGAAAAGGCGAATATGCAAGGAAATGGATTCCCAGCCTGAAAGAACTTCCAGACAAATGGATTTTTAAACCATGGGAAGCACCCCCAGACTTGCTCCTCGTGAGCGATGTTTTCCTCGGGAATAATTACCCACATCCATGCGTCGATCACAAGGAAGGACGAGCACGTGCATTAGCCGCATTGTCCTCGATCAAGGAGGCACAAACCCCTCCCTTTTGAATCAAAACGGTCTGTCCCGTCACTGGGCATTTAACCATTTTTAAGTGAATTCTCCTACTTTTAATTTTTCTCTCCGTTCACTCCTTTTACATTCTTCGCGACCAGGCATAGTGTGGAAGACGAGTAACGATTAGTCCCGCATTATACATTTCTAATGAGTACTTCTATAGTTTGGTTCCGTAAGTCTTTACGCCTACATGACAATCCAGTATTAACTGAAGCCTGCGAGGATTCCCGAATTGAAAAGATCATTCCCCTTTTTATTCTGGATCCTAATATTGTGGGTAAGGATTATGAAAAATTGGGAGCAAGCAGGTTACGATTCCTGATCGAAAGTCTGCAGGATTTAGATTCACAACTTTCTTCCAAGTACGGAAGTAGGCTTATTTTACTACAAGGTGATCCATTGTCTTTATTTGAAAAAATCCAACAAAGTTTGGGCCAGGTTTTCAATTCCCTTCTTTGCGAATATGGTTCCGAGCCGTACGAAAGAGAAAAATTTTCTGCCATTTGTCAATCGCTTGAAGGAAAAAATAAGGATATCCGAATCAAATCTTTTTCTGCTATCCAGACCATTCTTGATATTGAAAAAACTATCTCATCGACTTCCTTTAAAAATCCGAAATCGATGAAGGATATCGAAAAAATCTTTGCGGCTAATTTTTCTTACAACGAACAAGGCTTCTTTCAAATTGATGACCCGATCCCCGAACCCAAGAATTTCAAGCCTCTACCGGCCCCTCCTTTCAATAGTCCAGTCGATGTAAGTCAGTCACTTCACCCTCTAACAATCGAGGAAATAATTGATCAAATTTCGAGCAAAATAAATTCAAATATACTTTCCGTAAAATCATATTTCCCAGGTGGAGAAATTGAAGCACTCGCAAGGTTAAAAAGAAAAGTCTCGGGGCAGATTGATTTCGTTAACAATTTTAGAAAGCCCAAGACGATGTCCACAAACGAGGCATCCGAACCAATGGAACCGAGTACCACCGGTTTATCAGCCTACATCAGTAATGGGTGCCTATCCGTTCGTAAGCTTTGGAAAGAATGTGAGAAGAGTTATTCCCAAGCAGAACACACCAGTCCTCCCGAATCACTTCATGGCCAACTATTATTTAGGGAAATGTTTTACCTGCTTTCCCGATCAGTCGAAAATTGGGATGACGACACAGGCAATATAATGTGCAAATCAATCGACTGGGGTGTTTGTGATTCGAAAAAAATGACCGCTTGGGAAGAAGGTAAAACAGGCTTTCCGTATATCGATGCATTAATGAGGCAACTTAATACCACGGGATGGATGCATCACTTAGGTAGACACGCAGTATCCTGCTTTCTTACCCGTGGTCAACTCTGGCAACATTGGAGATTGGGAAGGAGCGTATTTGATCAAAAACTGATTGATAGCGATTGGGCTCTCAATAATGGAAACTGGTTATGGCTGTCTGGAGTTGCCCCCTTTTCCATGCCTTACTTTAGACTCTACAACCCCTGTCCCGATCAAAAATCAAGTCTTAATGTTGAAACAAAAACAGCAGAATTTATTAAATTTTGGGTCCCTGAACTAAAGAATTTCCCCGCCCAATATATCTATGAACCGCACCTTGCTCCCGACTCAGTCCAAACAAGTTGCAATTGTCTGATAGGGGTCGATTACCCAAGCCCAATCGTAGATCGAAAAACCAGTGCCAAAGAAAACCTGGCCAAGTTTAAGGCGAGTCTAGGGAAAAAGGTTTCCATTTAAATGAGTAAAATAACTGCCATCACTTCATGGCCAGGTGGAGTACATTTTAAAGGAGCAAAGTTTTTTAAAAAGTTCCTTTAAAATTAAAAAAGCAATAAATTCCCTTGCTGATCAACCTTGGTCCCATCTTCTTTTTTAATCTCTTCACTCATTCGGGCAAAACCGCGAATTACTTGTAGACTATCTGCGTCTTCAATTTTTTTATCTTCACGCCAACGCTTGATTCGCGGAAAACGTAAAGCCACTCCAGATTTGTGTCGACCCGATGACCGTGCTCCCTCAAAGGCAATCTCGAATACAATCCCCGGCCGGACCGAGCGGACAGGGCCAAATTTTCCGGTTATATTTTTTCGTACATACCGGTCGACTTTTTTAATTTCATCATCAGTTAATCCCGAATATGCCTTGGCCACTGTGACAAGTTCACCATTTCCATCCCACACCGCCAACGTGTAATCGGAATATAAATTCGACCGTTTCCCATGGCCCAGTTGTGCACTGACCACGACCATATCGGCAAGGTATGGATCGACCTTCCATTTATACCAAGAGCCTTTTGCTCGACCTACCTGATAGGATGAACTCTTTTTCTTAAGCATAAAACCCTCCACTCCGCGATCCCGCGATTCCTCTCTTAATAGTGCCAGACTTCCCCAATCTTCTTCTTCGACTAAAGGAGAGATCCCAATCGGAAATTCCTGGGGTAAAGAAGAACATAACTTTTCTAACTTCTTCCTTCGCTCGGCCAAAGAAACCATTCTCAAATCAACTCCATCCATACGCAACAGATCGTAAGCTTGAAACCTGACCGGTTCCTTTTTGAGAATGCTTGCTCCAGGTTCTTTTCGTCCAAGCCTTGACTGAAGATTCGAAAATGAACGGAGTCCCTCCGCTCCCCAGGCCAAAATCTCTCCGTCAAGGCATAGGTCAGTAGGTAACCATTTACTGGCATTAGTAATTTCGGGAAAAGAATTCCCCACAGATTCATCACCTCGCGACCAAAGCATACACATTCCACCTCGCGTGATCAGTTGAGCACGAATACCGTCCCACTTCCATTCAATTTGCCAATCCTCCACGCAACCCAAAGTACTAATTTCTTCCTGCAATGGATTGGCCAAACAAAAAGGAAAAGGTTGGCAAAGCCTTGTATCCGCTTCACTTGGATTAATAATTTGTTCAAAAGATAAAGTATGTGGTGTCCAATTGCCCGCCAGCCGCTGGGCAATTATGGCAGGTTCGACCTCCCCCACCCGAGCGAGAGCCTTACATAAATTCCCCTTCGATACCCCCATCCGAAAACCACCCGTGAGTAATTTATGAAAAGGCAGAAGGTCAATTTCCCGCAACGAATCCCAAGCCTTAAAAATCTGCTCCTTTCTTTCACTGGTATTCATTGAGACCATGGGTTGAATCAACTCTTTGACCACTTCATATAAATGTCGTGGTTCACCCATCCGCTCCTCACCTATTAAGAGAGATAATGTCTCTGCTAAATCCCCGACCCGATCATGACATTCTTTAAGCAACCATTCAGGCAAACCACTCCTCTCTGATGCAAAAGATCGAAGTTCCGAGGTTTTGATTGCTCCCTTAATTCGATTACCCCCCAAAAACCAACATAACCAGATTGAATCTTGAGGATCAGCCTCTTTAAAATAAGTCACCAAATAATCGATTCGATCATTGGTTTTAGCCGTTTGATCCAAGTCATGAAAAAGTTGAGAAAACTGCCTCACTCTTCCTCCTCCCTTCGAAAGCTAGTTTCATTTAAAACCGAGGCGTTTATACCTTTTTCAACAAGAAACTGACTCAGTGCATCTCCATTCCCATGCGTTACTTTTACCACCTCTGCCCCCGTTCCTGTGATCACATCAATTAAACCGGGCCAATCCGCATGATCGGACAGAACAAAGCCACGATCAATGTTCTTTCTCCTGCGTGGGCCCCGGATGGCCATCCATCCCGAGGCAAAGCCACGCTTCACCGTATGAAACTTTCTCATCCAACTACTGTCTTCTACCGCAGGTGGAGCAATTACCATCGCACCGGAAAAATCCTTCTCATCCTCAATTTTTTTAACCTCGGGCAAAATAACGCCCGCATTTTGATAATGTTCTAAAAAAGGATGAACTGCAGAATGAGCATAAATGGGACCGACCGAAGCATCAAGTCCCGCCAATACCCGCTGAGCTTTTCCTAACGAATAAGCGAAAATAAGGGAACCATAGCCCGCATTTTTATTTCCCTCCCACCATCGATTAATCTGCTCATGAATTTCCTCCTCTGGTCGCCAACGATAAACCGGTAATCCGAAGGTACATTCTGAAATAAAACCATCGCAGGTAACGAGTTCGAAAGGTTCAGCCGTTCGATCTGACTGGGGTTTATAATCGCCACTCACCACCCAGACTCGTCCACCCACTTCTATTCGTATCTGTGCCGATCCTAAAATATGCCCTGCTGGGTGAAAAGAGACACGCGCGTCCCCAATGACCAGGCTCTTCCCAAATGGCAAAGATTGAATCTGATTCTTCCCTCCAATACGAATTTGTAACAATGCTTTGCAAGAATCTGTACAAAGATACTCTTTGTGACCCGACCT
Source organism: uncultured Opitutales bacterium (assembly GCA_963924995.1). Classification (GTDB taxonomy): domain Bacteria; phylum Verrucomicrobiota; class Verrucomicrobiia; order Opitutales; family Seribacteraceae; genus Seribacter. The sequence goes on along the minus strand of CAWUUU010000097.1, from coordinate 9,459 downwards.
CGCATGGTCACTATGGGCATGGGTAATGAGTGCTCGATCCACCTTCCCCCGAGGATCGATGTAAAATTTACCCGCGGGGCAATAAAGGCCTGCTTTTTTAAGAGTTAAAATTTGCTTGTCTGTACTTTCATTCAATTATTATTCATCAGATTCCTAAACAGGTTAAAGGACAAACTTTTTAAAAAATAACCAAGAAAAACAAGAAATTGACCGATTTCCACACTTTTATTAATCAATTCTAATAATTTGAAAAAAAAGATGCATTTTCAATGATCCCTCCGAAGACCCAACGCGTTATCTTTTTCATAATGGTAACTCCACATGTCACAGCATCTCAAGGAAACAATTCTCTCGATCCAGTAGGCAGATTTATTTCCGATCGTTCACGCATGGCTCCACCTTCCAAGGAAGAGTGTGATAAACTCTTCGTAGAAATGTCTAAGGGCTCCGATGAAGCAAGAAAGGAATTAATTGAACGCCATATCCGTTTAGTTGCTTCGATCGCTTTGAAATTCCGTCAAACTAATGTCCAAATGGAAGACATTATGGCCGAGGGAATCCAGGGATTAGTAGTCGCTTTGGACAAATTTGACTATACTCGTGGAATAAAACTGAGCACTTATGCAGCCTGGTGGATTCGTCAGAGGATTCAACGTCTCATTGGTAAGATGTCAGGTGCTGTTGCCGTACCCCACGATGTTTCACAAGGAAAGCGAAAAGAAGGGCAAATTCGTTCCGAATTACAAGTTGATCTTGGTCGAAACCCCACAGACGATGAAGTGAGTGATGCCTTAGGCCAAGACAGGAATTTAACCAAGCGGGTCAAATTTGCCCCCACCAGCTCTCTTTCTATGGACGAGCCTTTGAATGAAGACTCGGACAGTACATTAGCCGACTTAATGACAGCGGAAGAAGAACTCAAACAATCTTACCGGGAAGACGGTTCACTCTCCGACGATATTAGCGTTGCTTTATCTTTTCTTGATCAAAGAGAGAGAAAAGTACTGAGCATGAGATTCGGTATGGAAAAGGGTGAATCCATGAAATTGGATGAAATTGCTGACTCCATGAATGTATCGGGTGAACGGGTACGCCAACTTGAATCTTTAGGATTAAGAAAGCTCCGAGCAGTTCTTATCCAAAATGGGAAAATTGACTTCCGCAAATTAGATCAACTAGTCAGCACAGATTTACGTGGTAAAACGAAGATGAGTCCTTTAGAACTTTCCCTCGTTTTAGACCCAGTCGCGTAAAATGTCATTTTCTTTATCCAAATGGGTGTGTCCACCCCCAGAAACTCATGATGAACCACTTGGTTCAGAAGGCCGTGTGGAATGGTTTAGGTGTTTGCCCTATGTAATTATCCATCTGTTGACTCTACTTGCCTTCTTTTACCCAGTCACAATTGCCTGCCTTGTGGTGGCCACGATTTCATACAGCCTTCGTATGTTTTCAATTACCGCATTTTATCACCGGTACTTTTCTCATCGGACTTTTAAAACTTCGCGGGCGGTGCAATTTATTGGGGCATTTATCGCCTGCAGTTCCGGACAAAGAGGTCCCCTTTGGTGGGCGGCCCATCATCGAAGACATCATAGGCATTCAGACACAGAAGAAGATGTTCATTCACCCCACACCAAAAGTTTTTTCTGGAGCCACACTCTTTGGTTCATGACAGATTACGCGGTCCCCACGTTTCTCAAAGAAATTCCTGATTGGTTAAAATTTAAAGAACTTCGCTTTCTCAATCGTTTTGATTGGATTCCCCTTGTACTGCTTGCAACTGCTTGTTATCTCGCTCCTGAATTAACTTGGTTTGCAGAACTAACCGGTTTATCAAACATGCAAATGTTGCTTTGGGGATTTTTTGTTCCGACCATCGTACTTTACCACGCAACCTTTGCGGTTAATTCAATCACCCACCTGTTTGGCTCCCGACGATTTGATACAAAAGACGAAAGCAGGAATAATTGGATCGTTGCAATCTTCGCATTTGGAGAAGGTTGGCATAATAACCATCATTTTTTCCCGGGATCGGCAAGACAGGGCTTTTTCAAGGGTGAATTCGACTTAACTTATTATGGATTAAAAATCCTCTCCCTGTTTGGCCTCGTTCGTGACCTACGCCCGGTACCTGCCTGGGTGAAAGAAAAAGCGACACACCCATCTTCTTAAATTGTGAAGATCGCAGTGGTGGGATCGGGCATATCCGGTTTGACTTGTGCCTACTTACTTCACTCCAAGCATAATCTCTCTCTTTTTGAATCCGGAAAAAAACTCGGGGGGCATGTAAACACTGTTAAAACCAAAGGAAAATCGGGCACTTTTCACGTCGATACTGGTTTCATCGTTTTCAATCAAGAAAACTACCCCAATCTAATCCGTTTACTTGGGCAATTAGGCGTTGAATCCCAAGCAACAAGGATGGGCTTTTCGGTTCAATCTGCTCAATTAAATCTTGAATACAGTGGAGAAAGCATCCGCGGGCTATTTGGACATATTCGTAATGTACTCGATCCAAAACACTGGAATATGGTTCGGGATATTCTTCGTTTTCATGACCTCGCCCAAGAGAAAATTCCCCCAAGCGAGACAATTGATTCTTTTCTTAAGAAAAATAACTTTGGAACTCGATTTTCCGACTATTTCCTCCTCCCTCTTGGTTCCGCCCTTTGGTCTTGCTCATCTAAGAAATTTGGAAACTTCCCGATGGAGTTTGTCGCCGACTTTCTCTCCAACCATCAAATGCTCCAGGCCAATAACCGGCCAATTTGGCGAGTCATTAAGGGTGGCTCTCATACTTATGTTAATAAACTAGCCGAGTTACTGGGCGATCGAATTCATCTTAACACCCCCATTCAAAAAGTTCGCCGTACCAAACAGGGAGTCACCTTAACTCTGCCCGACGGAACGGAGCAGGATTTTGACCAAGTCATCTTGGCCTGCCATGCCGATCAATCCCTCCGCTTGCTCGAATCTCCAACTTCGGAGGAGGAAAATCTTTTAAAGTCTTTCCCCTATCAGGAAAATCGAGTTACTTTGCATAGTGATGATTCAGTCTTACCAAAAAGAAAATCAGCCCGGGCCAGTTGGAATGCCTATCTTCCCAAAGAAGAAAGTACCGATGCCTTGATCACCTACGATATGAATATTTTACAAAGCCTACCCACCCGCGAACCTTTTTGCGTCTCCCTTAATCAGCAAGATATAGTGGAGCCCAATCAAGTACATGGGAATTATAATTTTTCCCATCCCACTTACCATCCGGGTAGAAAAGAAGCTCAGAGTAAACACTCCTCCTTTATCCGTAATCAGGGGGTGTCCTTGTGCGGGGCTTATTGGGGGTATGGATTTCATGAGGATGGTTTAAATAGTGGTCTCCGCGTATGTAAAGCATTTGGAGAATCTCTTTAATGGAAAGTTCCCTCTATTTTGGCGAGGTGCGTCATCAAAGGAAAAGTCCTAAAAAACATGCCTTTAATTATCGAGTATTTATGACCCACCTCTTTCTCGACGAGTTGGAAGAGGTCTTTCAAAAAAGATGGTTCTGGTCGCTCGATCGTTTCAACCTCTCCGCCTTCCATCGAAAAGATTATCACCAACCCAAGCAGGATGATTTGGCGCAAGCCGTTCGGCTTACCATGAGCGAACAACTGGGGTACGAGGTTAAAGGACCCGTCTCTATTATCACGCATCTACGCACTTTTGGATATTGTTTCAATCCAGTCTCCTTTTATTATTGTTGGAATGAGGAAAAGAATAAACCTCACGCCCTAATGGCCGAGATCACCAATACGCCCTGGCATGAACGCTATGCAAAATGCTTCAAATGGGAGGATGGAGATAATGACCGATCCATCCATTCGTTTGAAAAGGAATTTCATGTCTCTCCCTTCATCGGTATGAATATTGAGTACGACTGGAGATTTCGGGGTCCCTCAGACAAGCTCCATGTGGATATGCTTCTTCGGGAGAATGAAAAATTAATCTTTAGTGCTCATCTCAACCTGACCCGTAAAGCGCTCAATCCAACCAATATGGCCTGGGCACTTCTTCGTTTTCCTTTTCTTACTTTTCGCATAACCTTTGGAATTTATTGGCATGCCCTTCTCCTTCGTTTAAAAGGATGCAGGTTTTACCCACATCCCAAAAATTCAATTTCACCTTCTTAAATGACCGAACAAATATCCGAGCCCCAAACTGAGCTTACCCAATCAAAGTCCTCAAAAAATGGTTTTTGGGAAGGTATCTTTCTTTCCCAATTGGAAAAAATTGATCGTGGTTCATTAACTATCGAGAAAAAGAATTGTGTTCATCGGGTAGGTTCTTCCACAACCGGAAAAATATCGGCCACGATTCAGGTTAAAAATTTAGACTTTTTTAGAAAGGCCTGCCTCGGAGGATCACTCGGAGTTGCCGACAGTTATGCCGAAGGCGATTGGGACACCGATGACCTCGTCTCTGTCTTTCGTCTTTTTCTCCAAAACCAGGATGTGATGGATGGAATGGAGGGCGGTTGGGCCACTCTTCTTAACCGAGTCGCCCGGTGGGGGTATTTACTCAGTCAAAAGAACACTATTAAAGGAAGCCGTAAGAATATTGCCCTCCACTACGACTTGGGGAATGACTTCTACGAACTCATGCTCGACCCGACCATGACCTATTCCTGCGGTATCTTCAATTCACCCGAGAGTACCCTCGAAGAAGCATCCCTTGCCAAATACGACCGAATTATTGATCAACTTGATATCCAACCCCATCATCAGGTGCTGGAGATTGGTTGTGGCTGGGGTGGATTTGCTCATCGATTGGCCGAGCGTACTCAGGCCCACCTCACCGCCACCACTATTTCCGACCGTCAATTCGAGTACGCTCAAAAACGCATCCATAAACTCGGCTTTGAGGATCGCATTTCAATTATTAAAAAAGACTACCGCGACCTGGTTGGCCAATTTGACCGAATTGTCTCGATTGAAATGATTGAAGCAGTCGGCCATGAATTTCTACCCGCCTATTTTTCCAAAATTTCTGACTTACTCCTTTCCAATGGAGCCGCGATGATTCAAGGCATCACCATGCCCGATCATCGGTATCGACAATACTTAAAAGAAGTCGATTATATCCGCACCCGGGTATTCCCGGGGAGTTGTGTACCATCCGCCTCGGCTATGATTGAAGCCGCGGTTAAAAAGTCGAACCTTCGTCCCGCCGCCCTTCATGATTTTGGCTACCACTACTCCCGTACCCTACGGGAGTGGCGTTTACGCTTTTTAGAAAACGAGGACTCAATTAAAAAACTTGGATATGATGAACATTTCCGCAGGGCATGGATTTATTATTTATGCTATTGCGAAGCTGGTTTCGAAGAAGGATACACCGGCGATATCCACCTCCTCTTAGCCAAGCCCGATTGTCAACTCGCCCGTGGATTCCCGCAATGAATTCTAGATTCTCCTTCCTCATAGACTTTATCATTTTCCAAATCGCCTGGTTTTGCTGCGTACTCGCCACCCTGAGCCCGATCCCCCAACTTCTTCCCATTCTTGGCCTGTCCCTCGTCCTTATTCGTACGCTGATTTGCCGCAGGCTCACCCAAGTCCTTCCCTTCACCCTCGCCTGTTTATTGATGGGGGTTTTGGGCGATGCGAGCTTAGTCCATCTCGGCCTCCTTTCCTTTGATCCTTACCCCTCTCTCGTCGGTGCCCCACTTTGGATGGTTGCCTTATGGCTCAGCTTCGGACTAATGCTTCGTCCTTTATTCACCTGGTTTCTCGATCATTGCGGGCGGGCGATTATTGGTTTTTCACTCGGTGGTTTAGTGGCCTACTACTCAGGACAAAAATTAGGAGTGCTCACCCTCACTGTCGATTTTCAATCCCATTTGGGCGTGGCTGTGGAATGGGCCATCGCAGGAATTATCTTACGCTTCCTCCATCTCAAATTTCCGATTAATCCACCAATCAATGAGTCTGTTTGAACTTCTTCTCTATGGGCAATTAGGGGCGTCCATGGTAATGGCCGCTGCCTGGGTTCATGCCCTTGCGATTAAAAACACCTCCTATGTCGATGTGCTTTGGGGTTACGGAGTGGGGATTCTTGGCTTCATCTATTTGGTCTATGGAAATGAAGACTGCCCCCCCGCACGACTCGCTCTACTCAAAGCCCTCCTCCTTACCTGGTCTATTCGGCTGGGCACACACTTGCTCAAAAGATGCTGGGGCAAAGCCGAAGACGCACGCTATGCCTACCTACGAGAAGTAATGGGAGGAAAAGCAAACCTCGGCTTCTTCCTTTTTTTCCAGGTTCAGGCATTTTGGGTGGTTTTATTTGCCTCTCCTTTCTTGCTCCTCGTTCAAAATCCCAACCCGATTAATTCGCTCGATCATATCGGGCTCATTATCTGGCTCACCGGATTCGCCGGCTTACATCTCGCCGATAAACAACTCAAACTATTTAAGCAAACAACTGGCCGTACCCGTGCCGAGGTATGCAAGACTGGTTTATGGAAATTTTCCAGGCATCCCAATTATTTCTTCGAGTGGATTCTCTGGATTGGATATATCTTTCTTGGTTGGCAGTCCCCCGATGGCCCATGGCTTTTACTGGTACCCGTCATACTCTATATTTTCCTCACCAAAATTACCGGCGTTCCCTTTGTTGAAGCAAGGAAGCTTGAAGCGAGTGGAGAGGAATATAAATCCTACATCGAACAAACGAACTCCTTTTTTCCCTGGTCCCCCAAAAATTAAAAACCTAATTCATGAGCCTCACTCATTTTTTAATCGATCTTTCTGAACGCGGAATAATTCCCGATTTCTTAATCCGGGCGGGCATACGTAATCTATGCAAAAAACGATTACAACAATGCAAACACGATGATTGCGAGGCCAATGCCGAACTCGCCGAATGCTATGTCCAAGAATCCGATGCCTCTCCCATGGCTGTCCTCACCGAAAAAGCCAATGAACAACACTATGAAGTACCGGCTGATTTTTACCGCCATGCTCTCGGGAAAAACCTCAAATACAGCTCCTGTTTTTACGAGTCCAATACCCAATCCCTCGACGAGGCGGAAGATCGAGCCCTTCAACTCACTTGCGAACATGCTCAATTAGAAAATGGACAAGACATCCTGGAACTGGGTTGCGGTTGGGGCTCACTTTCCCTGTGGATGGCCAAGAATTTCCCAAAATCTTCAATCACATCAGTTTCAAATTCACATTCCCAACGGGAATATATTCTGGGCCAAGCCCGTAATCGAGGCCTCGATAATCTCAAGGTAATTACCGCGGACATTAATGGTTTTACCACCGATTCCACTTTCGACCGGGTCGTCTCGGTTGAAATGTTTGAACATGTCCGCAACCACCGCGAACTCTTTAAACGGATAAATGGATGGCTCAAACCGGAGGGCAAACTATTCACCCATGTCTTTTGCCATCGATCCACCTCCTATCCATTTGAAGTGGAAGGCGAAGACGATTGGATGTCCAAACACTTCTTCAGCGGAGGCACAATGCCCGCCGATGAATTATTCCTGCGCATCTCAGGTAACCTCGAACTTGAACACCGTTGGCGTTGGTCAGGTAGTCATTACGCCAAGACCTCCGAAGATTGGCTCGCGAATATCGATCAGTCCCGCAACGAAATTCTTAAACTCTTACACCAGGACTTGACTATGGCCGAAGCTCATCGCACTTTTAATCGATGGCGTATCTTCTTCCTCGCCTGTGCCGAGACTTTCGGGTTTTCCAATGGTCAGGAATGGTGGGTCAGTCATTACTTATTTAAAAAACTATGAAAACCCTATTCCTTACCTCCAGTCTTTTCCTCTTACTCGTAGGGTTATGCCCCGCACAGCAAAACCAGGTTGATTCGATGAACTGGCCTCAATGGCGAGGGCCCAATCGAGACGGGTTCTTACCCAAAGACGCACCCTGGCCTGCCAAAATCAGTGAGGGAAACCTCACCGAAAGCTGGCGCGTTGAATTGGGTAAAGGGTATCCAGGGCCGATTGTTTCCGACCAATTAGTCTTCACGATTGAATCAATGGAAAACCAGGAAAGCGTCAAGGCCTTCGATCGAAAATCCGGAAAACTCGCCTGGTCGATTGAATGGGAGGGGAAAATGAAAGTTCCTTTCTTCGCAGCCAAGAATGGTAGTTGGGTCCGTTCCACGCCCGCCTTTGATGGGGGAAATCTCTTTGTTTGTGGAATGCGGGATGTACTTCACTCCATTCACGCAAAAACTGGTAAGATTAATTGGAAAGTCGATTTTGTGGAAAGATATGATACCCCACTCCCCGCCTTTGGCATGGTCTGTTCGCCCCTCATCGAGGGCGATCACTTGTATATCCAGGCAGGTTCTGGTTTTGTAAAGCTCGATAAAAAAACCGGCAAGTCGATTTGGCGAACGCTCACAGATAAAGGTGGTATGTTTGGAAGTGCCTTCTCCTCCCCCGTAATCAAGGAGATCAATGGAGTAAAACAATTGGTCGTACAAACCCGCACCGATCTGGCCGGAGTTGACCCTCAAAGTGGAAAAAAACTTTGGTCCAAACCAATCAAGGCGTTCCGGGGTATGAATATCTTAACCCCCACTATTCTGGACAATCAAATTTTCACCAGTAGCTATGGGGGAAAATCCCTCATGTTGGATATCCAAAAAACGGGCGATAAACAAAGTGTTCAGCTGGCATGGGAAAATAAGCAGGAAGGTTACATGTCTGGCCCGATCATGATTGATGGGTTTTGTTACATTCACTTAAAGAAACAACGAATCACCTGCCTCGATATGAAAAACGGGGAAACCAAGTGGATCAGTAGCGAGTCCTTTGGCAAGTATATGTCGATGGTCTCAAATGGAAAAGAAATCCTCGCCCTCGATGAAGACGGTACACTCTACCTGATCGATCCGAATCCAGAAAAATTTGTGATTAAAGAAAGCCGGAAAATTTCCGACTCTCCCACCTGGGCACACCTCGCCCTTTCGGGTAATCAATTATTTATCCGCGAACTCGAATCTCTTGTTTGCTTTAGTTGGTAACCCAGCACTTTTTCATTGCGAGGAGGGAGTACAACCGACCGACGAGGCAATCCATCGTGTCTCGGAGGACGTGGTCAGAGAAGTGCGGTTCGCTTTCTATGAACCAATAGATTAACACGGGCTTTCAGCCCTTGCGATGACAAGAGGGGGCAATGAAGGGTGTGGTTTGATTAACAACACACACTTTGTCATTGCGAGGGGGACAGAATGGACGACGCGACAATCCATCGTGTCTCGGGGAAGGCCATCGGGCAAGGCGGTTCGCTTATTTGTTCAAAGTGGATCGTGACGGACTACTCCCTCGTGCTGACAACAAACTTTGTCGTCGCGGAAAATGATAGTGCTAAAGTACAATTCTTTTATTCAACGCCCAAACGTATCTTTATAAATCTCGACACATAGTTGACCAAGCTC
>CAWUUU010000096.1:0-7012 GCA_963924995.1 uncultured Opitutales bacterium | reverse complement strand
GTGCCTTGATGATATGCCAATTGGCCTGAAACAATAGTGGAACTAATTGAATATGAAAAAATTTCTTGGCTAAAAGGAGACCAGTTACATTGACTGTAGAGCTTGGAATTTTGGACATCAGTTTTTTGACTGGGATCCACAATCACAAGGTCAGCCCAATAGCCTTCCCGAATGAAGCCTCGGTCGACCACATCAAAGATTTTAGCAGGAGCATGAGATGCTCGTTCCACAACAGTCTCAATCGGGAAGGCTCCTTCTTTGACCATCTCTAATAATAATAACAAACTGTGTTGAATAAGAGGAAGGCCGGAGGGGGCCTGGAAATAAGACCCCTGTTTTTCTTCCCAAGTATGGGGAGCATGGTCGGTGGCTAAAACCGAGATTACCCCATCTGAGACTGCTTGGCGAATCGCGGTTCGATCGTCTTTATTTTTGATTGCCGGATTACATTTAATGAGAGCCCCCAATGTTTCATAACTTGATTCTTCAAACCAGAGATGATGCACGCAAGCCTCCGCGGTGATTTTCTTATCATGGGGAGAAAAGAGAGCAAGTTCTTCTGCGGTGGTAATGTGAAGGACATGGAGTCGGGCATTTTCCCGCTTGGCTAACTCCACCGCAAGCGTGGACGATTTTAAACATGCTTCGCGTGAACGAATAAGGGGGTGTTGTTGAAAGGGGACCTCGTCTCCGTATTTCGCTCGGGCTCTTTCTTCATTCGCTAGAATAGTGGGGGTGTCCTCGCAATGAGTGGCAATGGGAGTGGGGGCGAATTTAAAAATTTGTTCGAGCACTGCTTCTTCGTCCACCAACATATTTCCAGTGGAGGAACCCATAAAAACTTTAACTCCGGCAATCTTTGTAGGATCCGCTCGTTTGACAGATTCAAGGTTTTCATTACTCGCCCCAAGAAAAAAAGCATAATTGGCGGAGGAACCTTGTTGAGCAATCGTGCACTTCTCTTCAATTTTTTCCATGTTCAATGTGGGGGGGGAGACATTGGGCATTTCAAAAAAAGTGGTAATTCCACCCGCTACTGCTGCTTGCGACTCGGTTCGAATCGTTGCCTTGTGGGTGAGTCCAGGTTCGCGAAAGTGTACTTGGTCGTCAATTAACCCGGGAAGGACCAACTTATTTTCAGCCTCAATAATTTGACAAGATGAAGGAGGAGAAATGGACGGGGCAATTTTTTCAATCCGTCCATTTCGAAGGAGAATATCTTCAAAAGTTTTTTTACCCTCGTTTACAATTTGGCCACCCGTGATCAGAATATCCTGCATCTGTCTTACCCGCGATTAGTTAACAGAGAGGATTTATTTCCACTGACCGTTTCCAATAATATTATATTTATAAGTGCAAAGTGATTCTAATCCCATCGGGCCGCGGGCATGAAGTCGATCAGTTGAAATACCAATCTCCGCTCCGAGGCCAAATTCAAATCCATCGGTAAAGCGGGTACTTGCATTCCAATAAACGGAAGAAGCATCGACCTCTTTAAGGAATTGATCGGCCTTCGCCTTATTCTGAGTGAGGATAGATTCACTATGCCCACTTCCAAATTGATTGATAAAAGAGATCGCATCCCCGACCGAATCAACCACCTTGATGGCGAGGCGCAAATCGAGGAATTCCTCAGCAAAATCCTCTTCCGTGGCCGACTTGGTTGAAAAGTCTTTAAGAATAGTTCCCGCTCTTTCATCCACTCGAAGTTCGCATCCCTTGGCGATCAGTTCTTGAGCACAAAGAGGAAGAAATTCACCGGCAATTCTTTCACTGACAATCAAATTTTCAATCGCATTACAAACTCCGGGTCGGCCACATTTCGAGGAAACGGCAATTTTCAGCGCATTGGCAAGATCTGCTTCTTCTTCCACAAATAAATTACAAACTCCCTTGTAGTGCTTGATTACAGGAATCCGACTATTATCAGAAACAAAACGGATCAAACTTTCGCCCCCACGGGGAATGATACAATGAATGTATTGGTCGAGGGTAAGAAGATGGTTGAGTGCTTGGCGATCAACAGTGGGAACGAGTTGAACTGAATCGGTCGGAATATCCGAAATTTGTAAGGCTTCCTTAATAATTGTGGCAAGAGCCTGGTTGGAATGGATCGCTTCCTTGCCACCTCTCAGGATTGATGCGTTTCCAGATTTTATGCATAAGCCCGCACAATCAATGGTTACATTAGGACGGGATTCATAAATTATACCAATAACCCCGATTGGAGTGCTCATTTTTTTGATTGTTAATCCGTTAGGCCGTTCTTTCTCTTCAATCAGAGCTCCGACTGGATCAGGTAAATCAATTAATTTACGAAGTCCCGATACCATTCCATCAATCTGTTCGTGGGTCAGTCGTAAACGATCAATCATTGCCTCGTTTAAACCATTCTCTTGAGCGGCGTCTAAATCCTTCTGATTTTCAATGGTGAGCAATTTACGGTTAGATTCAAGGCCTTCGGCAATGTTTTGCAAAGCCTCGTTTTTTTGTTTGGTTGAAGAACCTGCAAGAGCAAGAGATGCACTTCGAGCAGATTTAGCAAGAGCTTCAATAATTTGGTGGAGTTCGTTCGACATAATATTCCATTGTAAAGAAAGATATTCTTAGGGGAAAGTATTTTCGTTAAATAAGGGCAATAAAAAAGCGAACCCAAATGAATGAGTCCGCTTTATTACAAAAGTAGATTATTCGGGTTAGGATTCTTTTTTCTTCTTCCCTTCTCCTTTTTTACCCTTTTCTTTTCCTTTTCCTTCTCCTTTACCCTCAGTTTTTTTTCCTTTTCCTCCTTTGGCTCGTTCAGCCATGGCGGTCTTTCTTTCTTCAGGACTGAGCTTGCCATCTCCATCCTTGTCAAACTTGGACATCATTTCTTTACGGATTTCGGCTTTTTCTTCGTCGTTGAGCTTACCATCTCCATCCTTATCAAATTTCTCAATTATGTGAGCTGGGGGTTTACGATTCGCCATGGTTTTACGAATGGAGGCTTTTTCCTCATCGCTGAGCTTGCCATCTCCATCCTTATCAAATTTTTTGATCATCTCTTCACGGGATGGACGACCAGGTTTTTTTCCTTTTTCTCCTTTTTCCGGCTTTGCGATCAGGCCAATGGATAGGCAGAATATTGAAAGAAATGTAAGTAATATTTTCATTATTTTTATTGGGTTATAGGTTTATGATTTATGATAATATTGGAAACGCATTGGAATGGGAAAAGTTTCAAAATTTTAAACTAATTTTCTAAATTAAGAAAATCCTTGGCATTCTGATAGCAAATACGCTTGACCAAATTTCCGATCATAGTGGGTTCTGGAGGTAAAAAACCCTCGACCATCCATGTTCCTAGAAGGTTGCAAAGTATCCTCCTGAAATATTCATGCCGGGGAAAGGAGAGGAATGAACGAGAGTCGGTCAGCATCCCAATGAAACGGGAGAGTAAGCCGGTATTCGCCAGGGTTTTGATTTGTTCTTCCATTCCATCCCTTTGATCCAAGTGCCACCAACCCGAACCGAATTGCATTTTGCCTGGAAAGTCCCGTTGGAAATTTCCCAGCATGGTGGAGACGACAAAATTATCCGATGGATTGTTGTTGTACACAATGGTCTTGGGCAAAGCATCTTCCTGGTCGAGACGGTCGAGGAATGTGGACATTTTTTCTGCCTGTGCCCAATCCCCAATCGAGTCGGTTCCTGCGTCCGGGCCAAAAGTTTTGAGCAGGCGACTTGAATTATTTCGCAAGGGGCCTAGGTGAATCTGCATCGTCCAATTATTCGCAGAATACCATCGGCAAAGGTAGAGCATGATAAAAGCACCAAACTGTTCTTTCTCTTCCCTAGTTGCATCCTGTCCTTCCAAAGTTTGTTCGAAGAGCTGCCTCGCTTTTTGCTCGGTGGGGAAGTTTGAGAAGAAGTAAGGAAAACTATGATCGGAGAGGCGGGAGCCTAGTTCGTGAAATTTTTGCAACCTTTCGGCCAAGGCTTGTAGGAAAGAATTAAAGTGATCAATCGTTTTCCCAGATGTGTGCTCAAGGGTCTTGAGCCATTGAGTGAAAATCTGAGCCTGATCAATACCCCATGATTGATCGGGTCGAAAAGTGGGGTACACTTTACACGATGACGATGAATTTCGGGCAATTTGTTCGTGATGAAGAAGAGGGTAGGCCGGGTCATCAGTGGTGCAGAGTGCTTTTACTTGAAAACGTTCGAGCATTCCACAGGCGGAAAAATTAGGGTAGGCGAGTTGCTTGTTTGCTTCTGCCCAAATTTCCTCAGCGGTATCGGGGGAAAGGAGCAGGTCGATATCAAAGCATCTTTTTAACTCGAGATGAGTCCAATGATAGAGCGGATTACCCAGCGTATGGGGGATAGTGGCGGCCCAAGCGAGGTATTTCTCCTTAGGGTCTCCATTTCCGGTGATTAGTTCCTCGGGGATTCCATTGGCACGTAAGGCACGCCATTTATAATGGTCACCCTCCAACCAAATTTCCGCCAAATTTGTAAACCTTCGATTTTCGGAAATTTCTTGGGGCGAAAGATGATTGTGAAAGTCGAGGATTGGTTCGCTCGCTGCATATTCGTGGTAAAGCTGAACCGCCGCGTCATTGGTCAGAAGAAATTCGTTGTGAATGAAACCCATTTTAAATTTAGATCAAATAATTATTTAATTTTGACCTTAACTTTTTTAACTTCACCAGGGAAGGCGAAAGCATCTTTATAAAGTCCGACTGTGCCACCTGCGTCCTGCCCAACCTGTAATCCATCGAGAGGCATTTCAACTACAAGACCGGAAATCTTTCCTTCGCCCAATAATTTTTGCCCCTCCTTGAATTCGACCATTCCATTGGCCTTTAATGAGACGAGGAACTTGCGGATTTTATTTTTACTAATTTCTTTTGCTTGTACAGATTCAAATTTTCCATTCCGGCAAACTCCGAAGTGTAAAACCTTGTCTTCTATAAAAAGAACCCAACCATGGGTATCTCCGCCCTGAGCAACAAGTACACCATCTCCAGTTCCCTGGTATTGAACTTCCACTTCAAAGGGTCGATTGGCAATCATGGGGGATTGTTCCATGGATAAATCGTCTCCCGTTTTTAGATTAAAAGTTTTCTTCTTATTCAATTTGGGTTTTGGATTGTAAGGCCAGGGTTTTGCGTTGGCTTTGATTGCCCAGTCCTCCCATTGCTCGGCCATCGATTTTACTCGTTCCATCTGCTCGTTGGCTAAGTTATTCAACTCGGTACGGTCGTGGTCGAGATCATAGAGTTCCCAATCGCCCTTCGAGCCCTTGGCCACTAATTTCCACTTCCCAATTCTGATTGCCCGATTCCCTTCATGCTCCCAAAAAATCGGATTGGTCCGAACAAGAGAATTCCCTCGAAAGGCGGGTGCCAAAGAAGTTCCCTGCATGGGTATAATCTTTTTATCTTTTACTTCAGCCGGATAATCTGCCCTGCCTAAATCGACGCAGGTGGACATCAAGTCAATTAAATGGGCTGGTTGATCTTCAAATTTTCCACCAAGTTTCGAATCGATTCCATTGGGCCAATGGGCAACCAACGGAGTACTTATTCCCCCTTCGTGTACCCAATGCTTATATTCCCGAAAAGGAGTATTGCTCATGTTGGCCCAGGCTAATCCATAGCCATGGTAGGTATCAGGCCCTCCTGGCATTACCTCAGTTCCCTGCTTGACCACTCGTCCATCACGGGTTCTCTTGGGGATCATTTCGGTCTGTAAATCGGTATCGAGCATGGGCTTGTTAACCTGGTGGTCTTTTTCCCGGTATTGAATGCCTTCCCTGCGCCCCATGCCTTCAGCACAACCTCCATTATCAGCCAGGAATAAAATTAGGGTGTTTTTAAGTTGGTCTTTTTTCTCCAATGTTCGAATGATCTTTCCCACTCCTTGATCGAGACGATCAACCATGGCCGCATAAGTTTCCATCAATCGAATTTCCCATTCCTTATTAGGCACGTCTTTCCATGCTAGACCTTTGCTATCGCGTGGTGAAAGTTTCCACTTGGCAGGTATGAGGCCCATCTTAAGCTGGCGCTGATAACGTTTTTCACGAATAACCTCCCAGCCTTCATCGTACTTGCCTTTATACTTTTTAATATCCTCGGGCAGTGCGTGCATAGGCCAATGTGGAGCGGTGTGAGCCACATAAAGAAAGAAAGGATTTTCTTTGTCATGTTCGTTAATAAACCGGGATGCATGGTCATTAATGGCATCGGTGTAATAAAAAGTTTCAGGCTTATATTCAGGGTCGGCGTGGGGGGAAATAAGGGTGTTATTCCGAGTGAGTGAATTGGGATCGAAGAAACTACCTGCGCCGTGAATAGTGCCATAAAAACGATCAAATCCTCTCTGCCTAGGCCAATTATGTTGAGATGACCCGAGTTGTATTTTTGGAGTAACATGCCATTTCCCAGACATGTAGGTCGAATACTTGGCACTTTTCATGACCTCGGCAATCGTACGAACATTCCTCCCTAAATCTCCTCGATAACCGGGTAGACCCCGATCATTCATCATATGGCCAATCCCTGCCTGATGGGGATAAGTCCCGGTTAGTAAACTTGCCCGAGTGGGACAACAACGTCCAGTGTTGTAAAATTGAGTGAAGCGTAATCCTTTATTGGCTAAGCGATCGAGGTTGGGAGTGGAGATTTCACTTCCATAAGACCCAATATCCGACCAACCCATATCGTCCGCCATAATGATTATAATATTTGGGCGGCTTCCCTCTTGGGCAAAGATGGAAAAGGAGAGGATTGGAAAAAGGAAAAGAGCGATTATTTTCTTCATGATCATTGGGGGCATCAGTGTTTTTGCTTGCTCGTTGGGGGTAGGGTCAATATTTAAATAGTGTTTTAAAGAAGGCGCGGTAGCCAAGTGGTAAGGCCGGGGACTGCAAATCCTCTATTCGTGAGTTCGATTCTCACCCGCGCCTCCATCCTTTTACACTCTGATCAACCTTAAATTTTAAGGTTTTTTTTGGGTCGGAGTC
>CAWUUU010000095.1:0-20186 GCA_963924995.1 uncultured Opitutales bacterium | reverse complement strand
AAAGCAATGCAGGCATATCATGAAAAACAAGTCATTAATGGGCGTGACACAATGACTTTTAATTTACTGCCTCTCAAGTACCAGTGGGCTTATGATCTTTATCGCAAAATGAAGGCAAATCATTGGGAACCAGAAGATGTTCCTATGCAGAAAGATGTTGAGCAGTGGAAAAGCCAAACTGAATTAAGCGACGCTGAGCGTTGGATTGTGATGATGGGGATTGGATATTTTTCAGCAGCAGAGGGTATTGTTGGAGATAACATACAACATGTTGTTCGTGAATTAGTCACAGCCCCAGAGCTTAAACTTGTATTGGGCAGGCATGCACATGAAGAAAATATCCACGCCGATAGTTTACTTTATATGATTAGTTCCTTGGGGATTAATCCCCATGAGTGTGAGGCAATGTTCGAGCAAGTAGAGACGATCCGTCGAAAAAATGAATTTGTGACTAAAGTTTCGAAAAGCTTGAGGAGAGAAATGGATCTTACTCAAACATCTCAAAAGCAAGAATTTGCCAAAAATATTTTCGTTTTCGGACAGTGTATGGAAGGCACACAATTCTATGGCCTATTTGGTATGATTCTAAGTCTTGCCCGTCAAAATAAATTTCCAGGAGTTGGACAGATGTTCAGGTATACCCTCCGTGACGAATCAAATCACATCGAACTTTTCCGTAATCTTTTTCGGGTTCTCGTTGATGAGAATCCAGATGTTTGGACACATGAATTTAAGCAAGAACTAACTGATTTGATGAAAGAAGCCGTTGAACTCGAGAAAGAGTTTATCCGAGACTGTCTACCGGTTAACTCAGTAGGATTGAGTTCTGATGAATTTTGTACTTATATCGATTTCATTGCTGATCGACGCCTTAATGGAGTCGGATTGGATGTTCTTCATCCCGGACTTGAGAACCCTTTCCCTTGGTTAGCTGAAACCATGGATGTTAAAAAAGAACAAAATTTCTTTGAAGGTCGTGTGACAGAATATCAAAAGTCCTCTTCATTGTCTGAAGTTTCTGACGACGAGCTTTGATTGGAAAGTTCTGGGTTCTATTATGGTTAAAAATGTGTGGTTGAAGGGTAAGAGGTAAGTTATATGCGTAATACGATTTTCGATGAGGATAAATTGCTTGTAAAAGCAGCGGGAACACCAAGCGAGAACAAGCCTCGTTTTGATTGGGCTCAAGGCTTGGGTGATAACAGATTTGAAGTACCTAAGGTACGAATTACAGATGGCGCGGGTGATCGTGATTTCCATATCGCCGAGGTGGCTGAAGTCATCGGGGAGGCATTGACCAACCTGATGATATCTAGGGAAGAAAACGAAATATATACCCCAAAAAACCGGGAACTCGTGGTGGAGTCTGCCCGGATCGTCGCTGATCGCTTAATTGAGCGAATGGCCGAGGAGGAGGAAGGCGGAGCCCCCCGCCTCTCCTTTGACGAGCTTTATCGTTTGATCGAAAAAGCTCTGGTGGAGAACAACGCTTATGATGTGGCGAAGAGTCTAGTATTTTGTCGTTCTAGCGATGGCGAAACCGTTTCTAACGATCATGCGGTGGATCAAATTCGTTTAATTCGTCGCAGTGGGCAAGTCGTACCTTGGAATGCCGCTAAAATTGAAGTGGCGGTGCGAAAGGCTTTTCTTTCTTTGCAAACTGATTCTGAGCCCGCCGTTGAACTTGCCCGCCAAGTTACACTTAAAGCTATATCCACTGGTCAAGCATTTATCAATATTGAAGATATCCAAGACTTGGTTCAGGAAGAATTAATGCGTACCGGTCATTTTAAGGTTGCCGAATCTTACATTTTATATCGTGCCCGTCGTCGTATCGAACGAGATAGCGGAGCAGGTCATGAAGAGGTAAAGCAAGACTCAATGATCGTTGTCCAAAAAGACGATGGATCCACTTTTTTCTGGGATGGGATTGATCTTAAGAAAAGAATTACTTTTGCTTCGATTGGTCTTAACTTATGCCTTAGTGTGGAGCAAATTGAAGAAAGCCTTCGCCGCTCTGTCTTTTCTGAAATTAGCGAAGTGGACTTGCGTAGAACCATTATTTTAAATTCAAAAACACTGATTGAAAAGGATGGCGACTTTGCAAAGTTTTCTGCCCGCATATTGCTCACCTACATATACGAGGAAGTTTTGGATTGGAATATTTCGGTAAATTCAATCGAAGATCTAAAAAGTTTTCATTCCAAGGGACTAGAGACATACCTCAAGCGGGGTGTTGAAATTAAGCGTTTGGATGCCAAGTTACTAAAGCTTGATATCCAAAAACTAGCTGATGCGATTGATCCATCCGCGGATCTTGATTTTGATTACTTGGGGATTCAGACTATTTATGATCGTTACTTAGTGGTGGATAAAACAAATGAGTTGCCCAAAAGATTAGAGACTCCACAGTTGTTTTGGATGCGAGTAGCAATGGGTATGTTTGCTCATGAAGATAATCCTGAGGATCAAATTATCGCCTTGTATAATTTATATAAAAGCAGAAGGTTCTGCTCATCAACACCCACTTTATTTAATTCAGGTACTCCTCATTCTCAACTCTCTTCTTGTTATCTTTACAAAGTAGACGACACCATTGAGTCAATTATGTATCGTGGGATTGCAGAGAATGCATTTCTTTCGAAATGGGCAGGTGGACTTGGTGGAAGTTGGACTGCGGTTCGCGGTACTGGTAGTCATATTGCAGGTACAAACGGCGAAAGCCAAGGAGTGATTCCTTTCCTTAAATTACACAATGATCAACTGTGTGCGGTGAATCAAGGGGGTAAGAGAAAAGGATCAGGTTGTGCATATTTAGAAACTTGGCATTGCGATATTCTTGAATTTTTAGAACTCCGAAAAAATACAGGGGATGACCGTCGTCGCACCCATGATATGAACACCGCAAATTGGATACCTGATTTGTTCATGAAGCGAATGGAATCCCGTGGCAATTGGACATTATTTCGAAGTAATGAGGTCTCGGATTTACATGATTTATTCGGTAAGGCTTTCGATGCAAAGTATGTAGAATATGAAGAAAAAGCAGAGAAAGGTGAGATTTGGTCCCAATCTATGCCCGCGATCGATCTTTGGAAACAAATGCTCAAGTTAATCTTTGAAACAGGGCATCCATGGATTACTTTTAAAGATACTTGTAATGTTCGTAGCCCTCAAGACCATGCTGGGGTAATTCATAGTTCCAATCTTTGCACCGAAATTACTTTAAATACTGGTGCGGATGAAACTGCAGTATGTAATTTAGGATCAGTCGTATTGGATTCGCATTTGAAGAACGATGGTTCCTTGGACCATAAAAAATTACGTGAAACTATCCGAATTGCTATTCGGGCATTGGATAATGTCATTGATGTAAATTTCTATCCTACCGACGCGGCGAAGACATCAAATATGAGACATCGTCCTATTGGTCTTGGAGTGATGGGTTTACAAAATGCTCTCTTTCGCAAAGACATTTCTTTTTCATCAGAAGAAGCAGTTGAATTCAATGATGAGTTCATGGAAGCAATTTGTTACTATGCTTACGAAGCATCGAGTGATTTAGCAAGTGAGCGGGGAACTTACTCCTCTTTTCGAGGATCAAAATGGGATCGTGGAATTTTACCACAGGATACAATTGAGTTACTTGAAAAAGAACGTGGTTGTGAAGTCGAAGTCCCCAAAGGAGAAAAAATGGACTGGTCCATCGTTCGAGAAAAAATTGCCAAGCACGGAATGCGTAACAGTAATGTTGTTGCCATCGCACCAACTGCAACAATTTCAAATATTATGGGATCGTCCCCATGCATTGAACCCACTTATAAAAATTTATTTGTTAAAAGTAATCTTTCAGGTGACTTTATGGTTCTTAATCGATACCTGGTTGAAGATCTTAAAAAACTCGATCTATGGAACAACGAAATGTCCGATCAATTGAAGTACTTTGATGGTGAACTCACCGACATTAAATCCATTCCTGAAGAGATCAAAAAGAAGTACTCCACCGCATTTGATGTTTCTTATGAATTTGTAATCGCAGCAGCAGCTCGTCGTCAGAAATGGATCGACCAATCACAATCGGTAAATCTTTTTCTTGGTCAGCCAAATTTGAAAACACTTTCTCATATGTATCGTGCAGCATGGAGACAGGGGCTTAAAACCACATATTACTTACGCACATTAGGTGCTTCAAATATTGAAAAAGCAACCGTTTCATTAAATCAGTCGAAACCACTTGGTGATGTCGCGGATGAACCATCTGCCAAGAAAGAATATACTGAAGCGGAGGTAAAGGCATGTAGTATTCAAGCCATGTTGAATGGTGAAGAGTGCGAATCTTGCCAGTGAGGAATTAATCTCCGTTTTCTCATATCGCTTGAATCTAAAAGATCGATTAAGGGAATTTCTCAACAAAAAACCTTCTTTCGCTTGCGATGTCTTTATTGCTCCGAACGCAATTGTACTCGGGGATGTTCGTATCGGTAAAAAGTCAAGTGTTTGGTATGGAAGTGTTTTAAGGGGTGATATTAATTATATTGAGATTGGAAGTTTTTCGAATCTCCAAGATGGGGTTATTGGACATCTTTCTGATGACCAACCTTTAATTGTTGGCAATTATGTAACTGTCGGTCATGGGGCAATTATCCATGCCTGTAAGATCGAAGATGAATGTCTAATTGGTATGAATGCGACTGTTCTTGACGGTGCGGTGGTTGGGAAACAATCAATCATCGCGGCGGGCACGGTTGTGCCTGTTGGAATGGTTATACCCCCTGGGTCTTTGGTTGCGGGAGTGCCCGGTACAATTAAGCGAACATTAGGAGATGACCAACGAAACGGAATAAAGAAATGGGCCGAAAAATACATCCAAGTGGCAAAAGCTCATCAAGAATTAAAATCCCTTTAATCTGCATTGTCGTTTGCTTCGTCCATACCATATTGCTGGTACAACTCGATTACTGATTCTTGAAGAGAGGGAAGGGGGTGAGTTGCTCCCACCGATTCAGCACAACAAGAAAGGTAGGAACGGATGGCATTTTCTTTGGCCGTTTTCCGATCTGAAGAAAGTAATTTCAATAAGGAAGTTCGTGCGTGGCCCCAATCTTCTTCATCAAATGAATGTTGTAGCATTACCTCAGCCCATTCATTGAGTTCTGAGTCACTTAATTCTTTCTTCCAATCCATAACGATCAGCTTACTTAAAGACGTTTTATTGAGCAAATCGAATATGTTTGTAAAAAGTTTGTAAATTTCGCTTGGAGTCTAAGGTGGAAATTGCGTATATCTAGATAATATATTTTCCCATGACATCACAACCTGGCACTCACCTCTATAGTAAAAGCAATCCCTATTCCTCTGCACTCCTTTTAAACCGAGTAATGACTGAGGGTTCGGATAAAGAAACAAGGCATTTCGAATTTTCACTTAAGGAGAGTGGACTGAGTTATGAACCTGGAGATTCTCTTGGTGTTCTTCCGGTCAACTGCCCAGAGGTCGTAAATGATTTGTTGCTAGCTACTGGTTTTTCAGGTTCAGAACAAGTTCAAATAGGAGAGGATAGTTTCATTTTAAAAGACGCCTTGCTTCACAAGTTTGCATGTACTGTAGTGAGCAAAATCCAGATTAAGAAATTTAATGAAATTGCACAGGTGAGTGCACTTGAAGAATTGCTCAAAATAGAGAATAAACAAGCTCTTATTGATTATATGTGGGGTCGAGAATTAATTGATTTATTTAAGGAATATCCACAACAAGGTCTTTCTGTACAAGATTTTATAGCTTTGCTTCGTCCCATGCCTCCAAGGTTATATTCGATTGCTTCAAGTTTGAGTGCTCATTCAGATGAAGTACACCTTACGGTGGCCGTGGTTCGATATGATTCCTTTGGACGAAAGAGAAAAGGTGTTTGCTCCTCTTATCTTGCCGAGCGAGTAGGAGAAACCATTCCTTGTTATTTTCATCCCAACAAGAACTTTAAACTTCCCCAAAATCAAGAGGCTCCAGTTATTATGGTTGGACCCGGAACTGGAATTGCTCCTTTCAGGGCTTTTATTGAGGAAAGGCAGACAACCGGGGCACCCGGAAAAAACTGGCTTTTCTTTGGAGATCGTTCTCAAAAAACTGATTATCTTTATGGAAATGAATGGGAGACTTATCGAAAGGACGGCATCCTTAACGAACTAGATCTTGCTTGGTCGAGAGATCAATCGGAAAAGGTGTATGTACAACACAAGATGCTTGAAAAAGGAGCCGAACTTTGGAAGTGGCTTCAAGATGGGGCCGTTTTTTATGTATGTGGAGACGCCTCACGTATGGCAAAAGATGTTGATCAAGCACTTCGAACAATCGCCCAGCAACATGGTTCCATGAATGAAGAAGAAGCAACCATTTGGATTAAAGCACTCCAAAAAGAAAAGCGTTATTTGAAAGATGTGTATTAGTTTAATAATTTTATTACCAAGTTTTAAATAATCGATTAATTCTGGCACTAGGTAATGTTATTTAAGTTTGCCATAAATTGATAATCGATTATCGATAAGGTGATGTTTTTTTCCAGACCTTTATTTATTTCACTAACGCTAGTTATCGCAGGTATAACTCGATCTTTAATATTTGGTGACACAGGAGCCCTTTATCCAATGGAGGTTTCCGCGCTTCGATTAGAGACTTCTTCTAAGAATTTAACTGCTAGGATACAAGTGATTGAACAAACTGATATTAAGCAGTCTGGTGCGGTTGATTTAGTCGAATTGTTGAGACGGGAAGCAAATCTTCAGGTACGAACAACTTCTGGGAATTCGGCTAGATCTACTGTTTCAATGGGTGGGTTTGGAGAAAATGGAGGACTTCGGACTTTGGTTCTTTTAGATGGTCATCGATTAAATGCGATCGATATGTCAGCAATCAACTGGTATTCCATACCTCTCGCGCTAGTGGAGTCAATCGAGGTGATTAGGGGCGGGCAGTCCGGTACTTTCGGTAACCATGGGGTCGGTGGGGTAATCAAAATAAATACCAAGCTTCCTAATTTAGAACCCACGGGTTCCTTGGAAGCTAGTGCTGGAAGTTTCGATACATTCAACGCAAGAGGTACTTATTCTCAAAGGATTGGTGGTATTGGATTAACGATTTTTGGGGATCGTGCTGAATCGGATGGATACAGAGTGAATGGTGACCATAAGACAGACGCTGGTGGATTAAGACTAGATTGGGGAAGCGAATCCGATTTCAGGGGTTATTTATCATGGAGTTTATCAAATACCGTTTTTGGTTTTCCGGGAGATTTGAATGCTAGTGCTTTGCTCGCGGACCGGAGACAAACTACCGATCCCAACAATCGAGGGGAGGAACGTTCTTCCCTTGGTCGCGTTGGGCTCTCTTACGAGATTAATGATGCGTGGAGTTATGAAAATAGATTAGGATATCAAGATCGTGACATAACAGCG
This sequence comes from uncultured Opitutales bacterium, assembly GCA_963924995.1. Taxonomy (GTDB): domain Bacteria; phylum Verrucomicrobiota; class Verrucomicrobiia; order Opitutales; family Seribacteraceae; genus Seribacter. Next base: position 12,741 of record CAWUUU010000095.1, on the reverse strand, counting down.
GATATGGCGAGTATGTTTTACCTCGCCGAAACGAATTACGAAACTTTTTCCTACAGTCCGGCATTGCATTATAACTCCAATGCAGTCGATTGGATGTTTGGCTTGGATTTCACCAAGGATAAGTTGGATGCAAATACAAATTATGGAGATTCAGCCTATGAAAGGTTCTCATCAGCCTTTTTTACTTCGACAGGATTACAACTTACAGATCAATGGAACTTGAATGGGAACTTCAGGATAGAGAGGGCTGAAAATTCTGGAGTTGATTCAGGGACCCAGTTGAATGAAGTAAATAAGGACGAATGGGCAGGGGGTATTGGTCTGATTCGTCAGTTTGGAGATAAGAATAGAGTCTATGGGACTATTCGTCGTTTTTATCGTTATGCAGCGACGGATGAATATGCTTATTCAATCAGCAAAGACTTGGAGCCCGAAAACGGATATGAGGTCGAGCTAGGAATAGATTGGAATATAAACCAAATTTTCTTAAGCGGTCGAATCTTCCGGCAATGGATGGCGGATGAAATTGTTTATGATCCGCTCGTACCTGCTGTTCCGTTTAATGGTGCGAATGTGAATTTACCTAAAAATCGTCGAATCGGTCTAGATCTCTCCTTGGATTGGCAGATTAGCGAGTCGATCCGTTCAGGTGTAAGCTATGAATATGTCAGAGCTACATTCGAAGAAGGTAACTATCCAGGAGGAAGCTACTCGGGATCAAAAGTACCATTGGTTCCTGAAGGTTTAGTTAGGCTATTTCTTGAACTGAAACCCGTTGATTCATTATTATTGAGTTTGGGTGGATCGTATGTGGGAGAAAGCTTTCGGGGGAGTGATTTTTCAAACACTGAGGCAAAAATGGAAGATTATTGGCTATATGATCTGGGCATAAATTATGAATTGTCAGAAAGTGCTACTCTTTTCGGGAGCGTGGAGAACTTACTTGATGAAGAGTACTTATCTACCGCTTTTGGCAGCGGATTGTATCCTGGGGCGGGTAGGGAGATGAGAGCCGGGTTACGCCTCTCGTTCTAAGCTTATTTCTTTACCCGCACTCAGGGCAGGTACCATAAAGCATTACTTCAAAACCTTGTACTTGAAAGCCTTTCGGTGCCTTGGCAGGCGGAGTATCTTCAGTGGTATCCTCTAATGCGAATAATTTATCGCAGATCCGACAAGCAAAGTGGACCTTGTCCTCTCCGTCGGCCCATTCATAGCGGGGAGGTTGTCCGGGATAGTCCACACCGACCACTTGGTTTCCTTCGGAAAGTACTTTGAGGTGACGATAAGTGGTTGCAATTCCGATCCGAGGACTTTCCTGGATTGCTTTTTGATGAATCTCAATCGGCGTGAGCGGCCTCTCCGCTTTTTTGATCACATCGAGTATGATGTTACCCTGTTGTGTATTCCTTTTAATCATGAATTTTGAGAGGGAGCCTTTTGGGAACTTTTCGTTTTTTGCTTCTGATTGGATTGAGTTCTTTTTTTGAGTGCCTGCACCTCTGGCTTAATTTCTGCATAAATTTCTTTTTCCATACGGTCAATAAATAGTATTCCATGGAGATGATCTACTTCATGTTGGATACATCGCGCAAGTAGTCCATCGCATTCCAAAGAATGCGAATTCCCGTCAATATCTTGATAGTGAACAAGGATTAATTCAGGACGAGCGACTTCGCCTTTAATCTCCGGAAATGATAAACACCCTTCCTCATAGTAATATTCGTCACTGGGGAGAAATTCAATTTTCGGGTTGGCCAAAGCCATGGGCATTAGTAATTGTGGTGATAGGGCTTTGTCATCTAAAATACAAGTAATTGGATAATCAGGATCATTGGGTACATCCACCACACAAAACTGCAGGGCAATTCCAACTTGTTGAGCGGCTAATCCAATGCCTTCCTCTTTGTACATAGTTTCTAGCATATTTTTATATAAAGTAGACAACTCGCTTGAAAACTCAGCGACTTTTTTTCCTTTTTTATGAAGGATGGAATCACCATACTGTGTGACTTTTAATGCCATAGATAGAATTTAAATAAGGGTAGGAAAGCAGCTGAGTTTTCCCACTTGTGCGTAATAATGAATGTTAACAAAATGCGATTGCAAGACCGTTGATTATTGATGATAGTAAGTTAAATTTTAAAAATTTGGAATCATTAAAAAAAAGTAAAGTTGGTAGCTTAATTCTTCTACCGATTGCATTTGTTTTGGGTGTCCTAGGTCTAGGCAGTCCTGTTTTCTTTTCCACTGTCTCAGAGGAAACATTGGAAGATGTGGGCGAGGGTAGCAAGACGATTGATCAGGAAATTGTACGGCAATTGAGGCAAAATAACTTGGGGCCAGCGGAAATGCTTCTCCCTTTAACTTCCTTGTCTAAAAGAAAGGAATTTTCAGCTGCAATTAATAATAAAAAAGAGGCGCATCCCGAATTGGCAATTTCTGGTGGAGGCAGTATTTTTGATATGCTTACTTTTAAAGATTATTTTGGCGGACTTGATCGTTATAGTTTAGAACGGGGTCGTTTCGAGGCATTTTTCGTTTACAATCGTGCCACTACACGGGGAGATTTATGGGAAAGATTAAGTAATAATAGCTCGAATGATAATGTTCAGGCTCTGTTGCAAGGCATTCCCAAGGAGGGTAGACCAGGTAATTTTTGGGCACGAGTTTTATCTGACCCACAAGTTTCTTCTTTCCCTGGTGTAAAAATAGCCAATTTGATCGATTTCCCATTTTTTCCAGATCGTCGAATTGTGCTTTCTGTCGGGGTTCGATTTCCAGGAGAATTTGATCAAAATGCATCCGAGGCTGAAATTCGTGATCTTTGCATATCTGATGCACGTGGATTGCTCAATAAATTTTCGAACAATGCCCAATTTTTTAATGTTCAAAGAAAGTTACCCGACGCTGTGGTGGAAAAAGCAGATGGTAATAATTCATCTTTGGCGAATATTGATTTTGCCAGTATTGGAAGAGATGCAGGAATGCTGAGGGTAGGCAAAATGGATGATGGTGGATATTCTGTTGTGGTTGGAGGGATTGTGAGCGGGGAGGGACGGTTTGAGAAACATGGTCGATGGTTACCATATCCAATTCTTATACCAATGATGGTGGGTACTGCGATGTCGATTGAAAAGGAATACTTTTCCTCAGATACAGCTTATGAGATCGGTCGTCTTTCTCAAAATATGCTTAAAGGCGACTTTGAGTCTAAAGAAAGAATACGTTCTTTTTATTGGGCCGCTCACCAATTAGCCCGTAAAATGAATCTTATGCAAATGGCTGAATTGACCCAGGCTTGTTCTAATTTACAGGGAGTTTTCGATCTATCGGCTCTAATAAGAATGAGAAATCGACCCTTGTCTGAAGCAATTGGGAAGATTAAATCTGCTGAACAAGAGCTCGGATTTTTACCTTTTGAGGAAAGAGAGCAAGGTAAGCAGAAATTAATCAATTTGATTGAGGAGAAAAGGGTAATTGAACAAACTTTTGAAGAAGAATTACGAATTATATACGGAGCCACTTTGCTATCTTCTGATCCTTCTGGATTACTTCGTTATATTGAAGGATATCCAGTTTTTAAAAGGGATGGAGATAAACAAGCTGCGGTTTTTGCACTTGAAGATATTTCATATGCCATGAGTTTTGGATCAGGTGCATTAAAGCACTTGATTGCGCGAGGTAAACCTATCAATGAAAAAGGCTTTGTTTCGAGCCTAGTTAGTCCATTTTTTCCATTATTGGGCGGGTATGTTCTGACCCACCTTTCCCATAGTTATCGTGGTAGTGCCCTGTTTGTTAAAATTTCATTAATTGTAGGCTCTTTATTGGTTATTTTATTTTTTATTGCCAATATTTTACCAAAACCAGCTCATCATCGATCAAAAAGCTATTTTCTTATTCGTTGGACAGCGAAATTTTCGGGTGCCATTTTTGTCGCATTAATTGTGCTTTTGTCGTTGGAGCCCAACCTATTACAAACTCCTCGAGGACAAATCTCTGTAGCTGGTTTTGATTTTGCACTTGCGAATCTTCTCGCCTATGCCAAAGAGGAATCCATGGCGGAACAAAATTTAACAATTGTCACAGCAATCATATCAGGAGCATTTCTTCTTGTTCAGGTTGTAATATTCATGATTTGCATGTCACGCATTTCTCAAGTGAAAAACGAAGAGCTTAAGCCAGGACTCAAGATCTCATTACTTGATAATGAGGACAACCTTTTTGATCTAGGTTTGTATGTTGGTTTGGGTGGAACAGTCCTTTCTTTGATTCTTCTTTTGGTTTTAGATGTTAAGCAGGATGCACTCATTGGTGCGTACACCTCGACTCTCTTTGGTATTCTTTTTGTTGCCGCGTTAAAGATATTTGTTGTCCGCCCTTATCGTAATCACTTGCTGGTTAAGCAAGATGGCGAGAAGAGGTATGAATCGTAGTTTATTACTAGTAGTTTGCGACTTTCTTCTCCTCAGCATTCTTGCTCTGGCGAGATTTGATGTTCCAGCAGATGCGACGATTGCCAAAGATGGGCAAAAAATTGTTTCACAAGCGGTAATTGAACGAATTTCAGACGGAGAGAATTACGATGATGTTGTCGCAGAGCTAGAAGCTACCAATGAAACACTTTTAGAAAATTTAAGTAGCGATAAAGATGATTTGTTAGAACAAAAACTCAAACTAGAGGACCAAATTGCCCAGCGGAAAAAAGAGCTTGAGGACAAAGAAAATCAAATTGCGTCGAGAGATGCTGTAATTGCAGACAATCAGGCTGAGATTAAAAAGTCGCAAGCAGAATCCCGAGAACTGGAGCGTAGAAGAGAAGAGATTGAAAAAAAGAGGGAAACTTTGTTGCAGACAAATGCGGCATCCCAAAAAGAACTCGAATTACTCACTAAAAATTTAGCTGAAGCAAAGAGAAAATCGGAACAACTTGCTGAATTAAAAGCAAAAACTGAAAAAGAAGCTACTACTTTCCGCATTGAACTTGCCAAATCAATTGAAAAGGTAAAAGCCGAGGAGAAAGCTAATGCTGCTGCCCAAGCACAATTACGAGACGAGAAGAAAAGAGGCGACGCCCTAGTTGCTTCAAATGCGAAGATTGATGAGAAGTTCGATTCAATTAATGCGGGTCTCAAAGGCGTCGGACAGGATTTGAAGATTGTGGGGCAAGGACTTGCTGGAGTAGGGGATAAAATTACCTCAGTTACTGAGGAGGTAAATAGTGTTAAACAGGATGTATCTCGAGTGGGTACTAATGTTGAGAATATCCAAAAAGATGTGGAAGTCTCTGTTGCAGAACAAAAAGAGAATTTTAAAAAACTGACTGATGTTCAAACAAAATCTCTTAATGAAATTTTCACAAGGTATGATGAAAACAAAATCAAACTTGAGCTTACCTACAGTCATAAGGGAGGTTTTATGGGTGCAATCCGAAAAGAAACCTTTCAAATGGATACTATTATAATGGTCGATGGTTCGTTTGCATATTCTCTTGTTCATGCGAGAGGAAGTCCTTTTCGTTTAGAACCCTCCGTTCGCAAACTGATTGAGGTTACGGGCCAAATTTCAAGCCCTAAGTTGAAAAAACCGATTCAAGTAAAGGAAGTTGCGTTTATGGATGACCCTCGGATTCTAATTGTTCCACTTTACATTAATCCTTCCGAGTTAGAGAAGTCTTCTGAGATCATTGTTTTCAAAGCACCTAAGAATCCCTATCTCTTTTCCGAAGCGATCGTTGTAGATGCGAATGAGGGTCGTTTTGGTCAAACAGATTTTGTTCGTGATGAGAGAGATTCTCGTTACATTAAAGTTAAGCATACAAATTTTGCTTTTGTCACCGGTGAATTTGATCCTGGCAAAGGAGACTTAGTTTTTTCTCAAAAAGGTGAATTATTAGGAATCATGGTAAATAACGATTACGCATTTCATGTAAAAAACTTGGGTGCTAGAATACACAGCGGTTCCAGAACGACTTTAAGCGCTTCATTTGATGCGACTAAAACAAATTCCTTAATGTCCTCGCTCAACAAGACTCTTTTTGGTCTTAATAAAAAATTTCGTTAATCCGTAGATTGGATTTATTTAATTTTTTTACGAATATTTATTCAGCTTAATTTTTGATTCGGTCAAATCGTAAAAAATCCAAATTTATTATCGATGTCTTTAAAATATTTGGTGAAATTGTAAGTGTTATGCTGATTTATTTCTCCTGTGATTTAAAAATTTAAGTGATGACATTTTTTAATTTCAGCAAACCCCTTCGAGAAAGAGGTTTTTTTAATGGTCTAATTGAGTTGCCCAAAGATAGTGCTCATTGGTCCATTACCCTATTATTTATTTTAATGGCGTATCTTTTGAGTTTTTGGGTTCGCTTGGAATGGATTGAATTTGCTCAGGCTAGCTATGTTGATGAAACTGGTGAAGTTCAATATTTACGCCCAGACATGCTTCGAAATGGAGTAGCACTTCCCAATACTCATGATAGCTTTTATTTCGGAAGTATACTTCAAAAAGGTCATCTTGGTATGCATGAAGGTAACCATTTGATTCCGAGTGTTTTAGAAAAGGGGATGATTACCTACCTGCCTTATCTTTTGCTTAAGTTTTTTCCCTCTCTAGATATTGAGTTTCTGTTACTGTGGCTACCTGTTTATGTAGCAGGGTTTGTATGTATCCCCATAGTTTTAATTGGTCGGTTATACGGAAGTTCACTTTGGGGATTATTTGCAGCTTGTTTGGCAGGAATTACTCACAGTTATTACAATCGTACCTTAGCAGGTTATTACGATACTGATATGTTTTCGATAACCATCCCCGCATTTGCTTTATATTTTTTGGTATCTGCAAGTCGAAAAAACTCGATTCATTACGGATTTTTAGCTGCGTTGACCTTGTTTTTATATAATTTCTTTTATTCCTCAAGTCAGGCAGTTACTTCATCCCTAGCGGTTACTTTTATTGGTTATCGCATACTTTTACTTTTATTTGATATTTTCCTTAGTAAGTACGAGAGCAAAACCGAGGCATTTTCGTCTAAGAGTTCGATTTTTTCCTATAAGTCGATTGCATTAATTGCATTTGCTGCTTATGCAGAGTCATGGTCGAGCGGAGCAGTAATTGAGGCTGCCGATGGCCGATTTTTATTAGGTCTTGTGAGTCTGACCTCATTATGGATTGTATTTCAGGGATTAAATGCAAGTAAAGACTGCAATAAACTGTATTTAACTCTTTTAAGAAAGAAATTACCAGTAAGTTTCCCTGTAATAGCGCTCCCCATTTTTAGCTTGGCAATGATACTCTTTGTTGGACTTTTTGGTGGAATACAGGGGAAGATGTTTAGTAAATTACAAAGATATGTTTCTGCAGGAGAAGGAAAATCATCAAATGTTTCCACTTCCATAAAAGGTTATGGTTTACATTATTTAGATGTTTTTTCGACTGTACGAGAAGCAAGTGGAATCCCGCCCGATGTAGTTCGAAATCGCATTCTTGCCGATGCACCTTCTTGTTCTTGTCCAAGGTGCCTTCCTCAAAACGAAAAAGACGGAGCATGGATCATTCCGACCGCAATTGTTGGATTTATGGGATTAATGCTTTTGATTTTACGCTATTGGGAGCTTTGTTTAACTATACCATTTCTTGCTATTGCTTATTATTGTTTTAAGGGTGCTGTTGGTCTCCGTTTTACAGTTCATGTTGGAAATGTTGCATCATTAGGACTTGTGTTTCTGATTTTAGTTTTGTTCTGGGCTGCTTTTCGAATGATTTTTCTAAAATCAAAATTAATTCCCTCTAAGTTATCTTACATTGTTAAATGGGCTACTTGGGTATTTTCAGGTATCGTCGTCTTTTTCTTTGCACTTCCTAATATTCAACATGCAAAAAATTATAATTCACACGTAGTGTATCCTATTAAAACCATCGAAGTTCTACAAAAATTGAATGAAGCATCGGATCCTGATGACTTTGTTGTTACATGGTGGGATTATGGTTCAGGATGTTGGTTTTACGGAGATACTCGAACTTTTACTTCTCCCGCTCATCAAACCTTCGATAATTTTTTAACATCGGAAATTTTACGATCATCCTCTCCAGTCCGTGCGGCAAATTTAGCTCGGTTAAAAGCCGAAACTTTTATCGAACAACAACAAAAGAGAGAAAATGGAGAACCTGCATATGGAACAGCAGTTCAAGCTATTTTTAAAGATGGAACCCCTGATTTAGAATTTTATCAGGGATTATTGAGCGATCTTGAAAATAATAACTCTATCCTTCCTGCAAAAACGAGAGAAATATTCCTTTTTTTGCCCTATGAGATATTACGAATTTTTCCGACGATCCTCAGTTTCAGTTCAAGGAATTTATATTTTCCACAAAAATATGGTGCGAACAATCAAGCAGCAAAGGATCCGCCCATGATGATACTACGAAATGGAAGGCGTGAAGGTAATTCTTTTGCATTTGATGGAGGCTATCGTGTCGATCGACGTGGGTATTTACGTATTGATGGAGAAAAGAGCGGAGTCATTCCCTATGGTCAAATTCTGTCAGTTTCAAATGATGGAAAACCTGCCAGGCAGGTAAACTTTATAGAATTCAATGGATTGAGAATTCCTTCGAATGTTGATTCTTCTGCGGCCAGAAGATTGTTATTTATTAAGGAAAAAAATGAGATTGTGATTTTGTCTCCCCAAACTTTTCGCTCAACTTTTGCTCAGAGATTTTTATTAGATCGATTTGACTTGAGTTCATACAATCATCCCTTGTTTGAACAAGGACCATTCCCGAGGAAACAACCCTACATGGCGCAAGCTGATTGGGTTACACAATCGGGGCAAACTTTAACATTAAATATGAGAGGGGGATATCGTATTGAGACTGATCTATCTAAGAATTTAGCTCGTATACCAGGGATTAAGGAACCTGTACCTTTTAATTTTCATCGCTCAATCATCAAACCTGATGGGGGAATAGCAAAATTGCCATCTAGATCAGTCCCTAACTCTAGATTTCATTTAGTACAAACAAATATACCAGTTTTTGTCGGCGGAAGACCATACAGTGTTCCAAAAGGAGGAAAGACCTTAGAGGAGGTAGCAAAACTGAACGGATTGAACCCGAATTACTTAATTGCTTCAACTGGAAAAAAGAAATCGTACCAATTTGAAGAATTTGAAAAATTAGAAATTCCTGCCAAAGGATATGAACTTCGCTCTGCTTTTTTCTTTCTCGATGATGAAGTTTTCAACAGCATCCTAATCCAAGGATTTTTGATGGAAAATCTTGACTCTAATTTCTTTCAATTGCTTTACTCTTCGCCGTGGGGTAAAGTATATAAGTTTTTAAAATAATAAAATGTTGTATCTTTTAACTAAAATTTGTTAATACATAAGCATATTCATTATAATTGTTCTTTAAACTATTAAAAATTGCTTGTATTTTAAAAATCTCTTCTTTTTAATACTTATTAAGTTATGAAAAATCTAAAAATTCCTTTCTATTTACTTTTGTTTCCATTATTTCTTTTGGGGCAGGAAACGACTCCTTCAGAAATTGTTGATGCAAAAGGAGCTATTATCATTGCCCAGTTAGAAGGTGAGGTCTCTGTAGTGAATAATTCTACCGGACTTCCTTTACCTCCAGAGAAGGTACAAGCAGGTGGCATTTTGTTTGATGGGCATACGATCAAGACAAGCGATAATGGAAAAGTTGTATTACTTCTTTCCAACGGAACGGTTTCTACCCTCAAGGCAAACTCTGTCTTAAACATTAAGAAGTTTACTCAAAGCAAGTTTGATCCTGGAGCAATTAAGTTATCTGAGTTAGAGGGTGAACCAAGCTCTTCAGATGTTGTGATTGACTTGAATATTGGTGACATGGTGGTTGACATTAAAAAATTAGATAAAAAATCTAGTTTTAATATAGAATCACCTGTGGGCACTGCTGGAATTCGAGGAACTCGTGTTGGTATGAATATTCAAACAGCACCCGGCGGAGGCTTTACTAGTAGACTCATCGTTCCTGAAGGAACTATCGCTTTCACTCCACCAGCACCACCAGCAATCCCCGGTGTTGCTGCACCGCCCCCCCCTGAACCGGTAGCTGTTTCTGCTGGTCAAGCGGTTACTCCTTCGGTCTCATCTACTGGAACGGCTTCCCCACCTCCGGTACCACAACCTGCGCCAGCAGCAGAATTATCTGCGATTGATGCTGATCTCGACACTGCTGTTGCGACAACTGCTGATGTTTCAATGGCGGAAGTTTCTTCGGCGGTTAGCGAAGTGGAAGCCGAAGCACCTGCTGAAGCACCTGCTGAAGCCTCACCAGAGGACGAACCTGCTCCTGAGGACGAACCTGCCCCTGCCGATGAGCCTGCTGCAGAAGAGGAACCAGCACCAACCGATGAACCTGCACCTGCGGATGAACCAGCTCCTGCGGATGAACCAGCACCTGCGGATGCCCCAAGTGATGAACCCCCTCCAGAAGCACCGCCTGCGGATGATGCTCCCCCGCCACCATCGGATGCTCCACCTCCACCTTCAGACACTCCACCGCCATCGGATGCTCCACCTCCACCAGCTTCAGATGCTCCACTACCTCCTGTTGCGGCGGATGCACCATCACCACCTCCTCCTCCTTCAGCTCCACCACCACCACCTCCAATAGACAATACTAGTATCATGGAATCTGACCCTTTAATGAGTAACAAAAGAAAAGGACGTGATACCGGTGGGGATGCAGTTAAAGCTATTAAAGCACAAGCGCTTATTGACGCAGGGTTAATTGACGAGGATTCTGCAAGCGATTTCGATACATTGGACGCCACACTCGACTGTGTTAATACTGTTTTCGCTTCTGCAGATCTTGGGATGGATATGTCAGAACAACTGAAAGGCTTGAAGGGCAAATCTGCTGATGAGATGAAAGCGAAAAATCAGTTTACCTCTACCCTTAATCGTCAAGTTGAACAGGGTGTTACTACCGCTGATTCGGCATCTCTAGTCGCTTCTAATAGCGCTAATTTTAGTGCTGAGCAGTTTATTGAACAGGCATTAGAAAACTCGGATCTAATTTCTCGAGTGGAACAAGGCCTTTCAGTCGAAGATGCGATGAAAGAAGCAACAAATGCGGCTACTGCTTCTGGTTCTCCAGAACTTAAAGCGTTGTTAGATGAGCTCAAGAAACTCCAGTTGTCACCAGAAGAATTGGCTAAAGTTTTGGAAGACTTAGATGCAGGTCCTCAGGCAAGTGCTCCTTCTTCACCTCCTTCAATGGTGACTCCCCTTGCTTTGGAGAATGAGTTTAAAATGATCAATCTCTTACAAGATCTTAAGCTTGATGGAACACTTGACCTTACTCTTTTAATGGCCGCTGATGAAGCGTTAGCTAGTGTCTTCTTCCAAGATCTCGCGAGTACTTATGAAGCACTTTCTATCCTAGATTCTTCAGTAAGCAGTGATTCAAGTAACGATACAAGTAGTTCTGATAATAAAGAATTGGTTCTAGGTGCTAAAACGATATCCATCAACAATGGTATTTATTCTCTTGGTGAAACTAATTCTGATTACCTGATTGCGGCATCCGAAACGCTCACATTATTGGGGAATGTTGTTTTTAACACTTCATCCTCGGACTCATCATTAATTCTTTTATCTGCGGAGAATATAGATTTGTCTGGAACTAGTAGTATTTCATTTTCGGGTAACGAACTTGGAATTGGTTCATTTGATAGTTTAAATGTTGAGAATGTTAGCCTTAAGGCGGAAGGAATTTTGTCACTGCGTTCATTGGATAGCATTGTGTTGAATAATTCTAAAATGGAAACTTCTGGCAAAGGAGCAGATTTTATTCATTTGCTTGCTGCAAATACAATCACCGCAAATTCTTTGCAGTTTTCGGAACAAATTAAGCAAATAACCATGGAAGCGATGACTATTAATCTCTCAAATATTAATTTCCCCTCGAGCTCAATGGTAAATTTAAATTCACTTTATGGTGGCTTTGATGGCAAATATCCTGGTTTTGGAAGTATTCAATATGGTCGAGTGAATTTCATTCAAAACATACAATACGGAAGTAATGCTATTCTGGACCGTAGTAGCTTTGATTTGCACGGTGGAAACATCACTATAGGAACTAGTGGATTATAATCCGCGAATTTAATTAATTCCCCCCCCTTAATTTTTATCTATGAAGTTTATTTCTTTGTTAATTATTCCTTTTGTGTCTTTTGCCCAAAGTAATGTTGAATCAAACACTACCGCGAAACCTTCTTTGGAAACTCAATCAGTGTTACCTTCTGATTTTTTTGCCGGTGCTTTAGCAGACGCACAGTTAGGAACTGATGAACTTGGAACTCAACGCTTAGTCGAGGTTAAAAGTTCTGAATTATCTCCATCTCTGTCACTGAGTTCTGCATTCAAGTACACCTCAAACCCAGAGAAAAGTAGTGATGCTGGAAAGAAAGAGGATGGCACTACATTAGACTTAAGTTTAATGTTTATGCTTGGGCTGGGGGAATATGGTATTGGGGATGAAGTTGTCACAAGTCCATCCATAATGCTTATGCATTTAAGAACATATAATGATACCATCAAAGATTTTGGTACTGACATGAGGTTGTTTGATGTGGATGTCCAGATCGCATCAATTACTTTTCCTTTTGTTCTGCCCAATGATTATACTTTGTCAGTAGCTAATACCTATGTCCGACCCATTTCTTTTAGAAATGATGGAGAT
>CAWUUU010000094.1:0-11044 GCA_963924995.1 uncultured Opitutales bacterium | reverse complement strand
TTGTGCCTGGTGAAGAACAGCCTCATGGCCACGATGCACGCCATCGAACATACCGAGTGCCAGGTAGACGGGTTGGTCAGTACTCCGACCCAAATCTTCTATTGAGGTAAAAACCTCCATCAAATTAGAGAACGTGGCTGGGCACTGCCTGATGAATCGGAATCAAAAGAGATTGGCATTCACCCAGGGGCATTAATTCAATCTCTTCTAAGGTTTTTGCGTCTTTAATATCAAATTGATCAATTTTAGTTCTTCGCAAGGCAGTCAAATGCGCTCCGCAGTCTAAATTTTGTCCCAAGTCATGCAACACCGTGCGAACATAGGTTCCCTTGCTGCATGATAATTTAAATTCTCCCCTTGGACTGTTCCATTTATTCAAATTCAATTCATTAATTCGAATAAATCGGGGTTCACGTTCAACTGTTTTCCCCTTCCTTGCCAATTTATAAAGAGGAACTCCACCAATTTTTTTAGCCGAAAACATTGGAGGTGTCTGGTATTGATCTCCGAGAAAAGTTTTCATTTCTTCCTTAACCCGTTCTTCATCGATCTCGGGAGATACTGGCTTTTCGATTACGACCTCTCCATCCGCATCCTGGCTATCAGTTTCCACCCCAAAGAGGAATTCACCTTCATAACTTTTATCAAGGCTGATAAGGAATTGGGACACCTTGGTCGCCTTGCCGATCAACATGATCATAAGACCAGTGGCAAGAGGATCGAGCGTACCCGCATGCCCTATTTTTTTCATTTTCAACTTCCTTCGTAATCGATCTACAATATCGTGAGATGTGATTCCGCTTGGTTTATCAACCAGAAGAATTCCTTCAAAAATTGGGTCCTGTACATTCATAAAAATTAACTTCTTTTCGTATTCTCCAAATGTTTTCCGATTGCCTCAACCAGTTCAGAATAAAATTCATCCAAGGGCTTATCCACATTCAACCCAGCCGCACATGCATGCCCACCTCCACCAAACTCTTTGGCTAAAATATCAACCCGGAAACGTGGATCCTTCGCACGGAGGCTCCCCTTGATCTTACCATTTCGTTCTTCAATCAAAGCCCCGATTTCAACTCCTTCCATAGAACGAGTATAATCTACAAAGCTCTCCACGTCCTCGGGTTGGGTATTCGTTTCCTTGTAATAAGAATCTCGTATTGTACCAATACAAACACGGCCATCATGCTCCATTCGAAAACTCGCTAAAAATCTTTGCAATAATTGAACCCGACCAGGTTTTTCCCTCTCATATAGTTCATAAGCTACTCCCGCAGGGCTTGCTCCAAACTCACATAATCGGCGACATACTTCAAAAACTGAGGCATTGGTGCCACCATAACAAAATTGGCCCGTATCAGTGGCAATTCCAACATACAAGGCATCTGCAGTAGTCGAATCAATTGTCATTTCATTATCCAAAAAGAATTTAGCTAAAATTTCCCCAGTTGCGGATGCATCTGATAAAACAAAATTAATTTTCGCATAATTATTATTAGAAACATGATGATCAACATTCAGAAAAATGTCAGGAAATCGAGTGTTTAATTCTTCGCCTACGCGTTTTTTATCCGCACAATCAACTGTTACAATCGTATAATCATCCCCTTCAACCTGATCGGGAGAATAAAACGGGGTATCCCCCACAAACTTGGTTAATGTCCTGGGGATAGGATCCTGGTTCACTGCTCTTGCATCAATTCCGAGTTCAATCAAAACACGGGTTAAACCAACTTGAGAACCAATACAATCCCCATCCGGACGCCGATGACCAAGCACCAATACCGATTTCCCTTTTAATTCATCAAGGGCATGGAGGAAACGAGCAGATTCTTGTAGGAATGGGGACATGGCAGATAAGTAGTTGAGAATCGAGGACACTATCAGAAAGGATCATACAGGGAAAGCATCGAAATCTTCATTTTGGGACTAAAAAACCCTCGGCATCTATGGCTTCGACAAAGTCTATCTGGTCGATCTTACCATCACTACCTATCACACCAAATTCAGGCTCAGGCTTATAGCTTAATCCAGGAAGTAATCGTCCAAATGTATTGATCTTATGACCTCTCTCCAGCTCATCAAACTCACCTTTCAGCTCTGCGATGGATCGAAAATTCAAAGAAATAAGACCATTTCGATCCGTACTTACTCCGTTAATGACTTGAAGGTTATCCAACCCACGCCTCTGAGGATTTTGAATGATAAGAAATCCACTAGAACACTTCACCTTAAACCCACCAAGAAAAGCAGCCCAGAAAATCCACTCATGTTTTAAATATTGATCAACCTCCACTTTAAATCCTGTTTGATCCCATAAATGAGTCTCGCGAATACGGAGATAAGAAGCCCAAATTTTACTACATCCATCCACCTCCTGAAACAGTGCCAACATTGAATTCATACTACGATTGAATTCTTTAGGTAAAGACTCCATTTCGTTCCCTGAAGTCAAAAATTTGGCCATTTCTCTTCGAGTCAAACTAAGACCATTATCAAAAGAAAAGGATTCTGATTCTGTGGATGTCCGAAAAGATTCTTCGATGAAACTTTGTATTTGCTGAACCCGAGGCAAACGTTCAGTAAAAGATAACCTAGCTAGCTCCAAAACTTCCGACCGTACATTCTCCCGATCTGCGTGAGTTGCATCAATTATATTTCCCACCCGAACGGTGACTCGATAAGGGAAGGAAATTGGCCATTTTTGAAAAAACTTACCTCTTTCCATACTAAAAATTGATCCCCATACCCCATCTAAATGGACAGGTAAAATGGGAACCTTTGCTTGCTTGGCCAAAAGAAGCACTCCTCTTTTAAAAGAAAAAATGGTACCCAAACGAGAAATCCCACCTTCCGCAAATACGCAAAGAGGTGTACCTTTTTTTAATCGATTCACAGAGGTTTTTATCGATTCTAAAGAACGATCCGGAGAAACTGTTACTGTTTTGGTTAATTCAAAAACCTTACGCATGATCCTTGAATTCGCTAACCCACTATACGCGAGGTATCTAATTTTTCTTGGAAATACGGCTCCAATGAATACAGGATCGGCATAAGATAAATGATTACTGACCAAGAGAACTCCACCCTTAAGAGGAAAATTTTCCATTCCCACAATTTTGATTCGATAAAATATGCGTAATCCCATGTGAAAAAGAGCTCGGAAAAAATCTTCCATCAAAAACTTAAAAGTTAACACTGCAATTAAGCATGCCGGTACACACATAAACAAAATTTCCTGTTTGGCCGACAAACCAAGAAAATTCGACAGCAAGGCATGAAGAATGATCAATGCAATGCTACTTAATTGAGTTAACAAATTCGATGCGGCTAAAATTCTTCCTCGTTCGGCCTCTCCCGCTTGATCCTGTAAAAATCCATTTAATGGAACAAAAAATAATGCCCCTGAAAACCCAAGTAATAAACAACCACATTCAAAAATAACATCAAAGGGATCCACAAAATAAACTACTAGGAAAGCAACCGGGAGCAAAATTGCCCCGATAGGAGTCAATCCAAGTTCAACACGCCCTCGGTTTAAATAAGCAACAAATAAACTGCCGAGCATAATTCCTAACCCAAGAAGTAAAAACCAATAGCCATACAAGGTTCCCATTCCTACTTCCCCCTCCACGACTTCCCCAGCCAGCTTGACTAACACGAGGTAGAAAAAACTACCCACTGACCAAAACCACGCATCTCCCAAGGCCGCTGCTCTTAATCGACGATCTCGCCATAAAGAACTCAAGTCTTCCCAATGACTCCATAATACTCTGACTCGAAAAGGTTTTGCTCGTGGGGCCTCCGTTCTCGGAGTGGGGATGAATAATATCCATGAAAAAAGAGCCAACCCAATTGCAATTAAAGATAAAATGAACGCCGTGCCCCAACCCCCATGATTCGGAACAAGTAAATCAAAGTACCTCGCCCCAGCAAATGCTCCTCCTAGAATTCCCATCATGGTTAACATTTCCATCCAACCCACCGCCATTCCCAAACGATCGGAGCCTACTAATTCCTTTAAAATTCCTTTCTTCGCTGGCGAGAAAAAAGCAGATTGGACAGCCAACAGAAAAAAACCACACAATCCTAACATTAAATTCTCAAAAAATAATGCCCCTGAAAGTACGCCTAAACCCAGTATTTGTGAAAGAAGAGCAAGGCTAACCACATCCTTTTTCGAAAAGCGATCGGATACCCAACCCGCCCAAGGGGCAAAGAGCACAAATGGTAAAACAAGTAGAATTGAAACGACCTGGTTAGTCTGATCCATACTTGCTTTACCAAATTGAAATGCAGCCATGATAGGCAACATTGCCTTCATTCCATTATCATTAAATGCCCCAATCGTTTGGGAAATAAACAAGGGGATTAAGACTCGAAATGGATGCCTTATCTTAGTTTCTTTCATCGGGTACTATTCAGTTCCTCTCTGCATTCACTCCATCCCATAGGAGAATACTTGATTGCCAAGGGGAAATTTTATTTTTTTCAAAGAACCGAATCGATTGCATGAGCCAAGTTAAAATCTTTCTGTGTTACTATATTCCCCGCATCATGAGTATTGAGGGAGAGTTCAACTCGATTGTAACAGTTATAAATTTCCGGATGGTGATTCTGTTGCTCAGCTTCATAGGAGATTCTAATTATAAAGCCCATTGCTTCTCGAAAATTCGTAAACAGATAGGCCTTCTTTAATTGATCATTAGTAAATTCCCAATCCGATAATTCAGAAAGTTTCTTAATAATCTCATCATTACTTACACTTTTTTTCATTAGATGGAACTAGAATATGCTTTCCTCGTTGTCAATTGGTCATGAACTCGTTGAGATATTCAAATCGAGTATGACTATCTTTTCTGAAAGCGAACTAGAAAAACTTCCCCAACACGTTGCCATCATTATGGATGGCAATGGTCGTTGGGCAAAAAGCCGCGGAAAACCCCGCTTATTTGGCCATCGAAATGGGGTTAAAAATGTTCGTAGTGTGGTCAATACCGCACGGGAATTAGGAGTACGCTACATCACTCTTTACGCATTTAGCACCGAAAATCAAAACCGACCCGATGAGGAAAAGTCCGGACTGATGCGATTACTTGAAGAATTTCTCAAACGAGAACTTGAGACTATGCTCAAAGATGGTACCCGATTACGCGCGATTGGAGATTTATCGGGGTTACCCAAATTTGCTCAGGAAATTGTTGAGTCTACTATTGAACAGACCAAGGATAACAATGTCTCGAACCTCACCCTTGCTTTAAACTATGGCAGCAGGCAGGAGGTTCTCAATGGTATTCAATCCTATGCCCAAGAAATTTCTGCATCAGGCAATTGCCCCAAAACTCTAGATTGGTCGACTTTTTCAAATTACCTTGAAACCAAAGACCTACCCGACCCCGATCTAATCATTCGAACTTCAGGAGAATTTAGATTGAGCAATTTCCTACTTCTCCAAGCGGCCTACGCGGAAATTTTCGTATCTCCATTACATTGGCCCGATTTTGACCGTGAAGCTTTTATTGAAGCTTTGCAAAATTACATCCAGCGAGAAAGGCGATTTGGTAAAACAAGTGATCAACTTTCCTCAACAACTCAAACCTCAGTTACTTCGATTTCCTCATGATTTTACGTTCTTTCTCAACCACTCTTCTTTGGGGACTTGTTGCCCTGGTTGTATACTCACTTAAAGAAACCGGGGCGATGTGGATTCTTAACCTCTGTGCCACTCTTACCCTATTTGAAGTGTATACTATTTTGGGAAGACTTGGTTATGCCGCAAATCGTCTCTCTGGTCTGATTACAGGGGGGTGCCTAATCCCAGTATCCTACTACTTTGAAGGGTATGGAGTCGATGTTCTTGCCATTGGAGCCTTATTCGCCTCCGCTGCCTGCGTGCTCTTTCCTCAGGCCCAAAGAGGCATGTATATTAAAAGGCTTATGCCTACATTCTTTGGTCTCCTATTTGTCTCCTTTCTGCTCCAGTATTTTGTTCGTATCTTACAAATTGGTGGAAGTGAAAATGCCGATTGTTTTATGGGATTTGGTTTATTCTTTGCTCTCTGGGTCGTCGTAGTGGCTAAATTCAGCGATATTGGAGCCTTGCTGATCGGCAAAGCAATCGGACGTACCAAAATGGCCCCCTCCATAAGCCCGGGCAAAACGATCGAAGGACTTATTGGGGGCTTTGCCGCTTCCGCAGGGATGGGAGCACTTTTGCCTTGGCTTTTTCAAGAGAAATTTACTGACATCGTATTTTTCGGAGATTGGATTTTCACTCCCGGACAGGGAGCTATTTGGGGCAGCCTACTTGCCCTCAGTGCAGTAATTGGGGATTTGATTGCTTCGGTTCTTAAACGCCTCGCCTCAATGAAAGATTCTGGCGGGGCTATACCAGGCATTGGCGGTCTATTCGATCTTACAGACAGTTTAATCCTAGCCGCTCCCACAGGGTACTTCATCTTATTTCTACTGCAAAAGTGAATTCGCCCAAGAAGCTTGTACTCCTCGGTGCTACTGGCTCAATTGGCGACAGTACTTTAAAAGTTATTCGTAAACACCCAGATAAAATTCAACTTATCGGAATCTCTGCCCATCAGCAGGCAGAAAAACTTTTTACCATTGCCAAAGAATTTCAAGTTCCTCTTGCCTGCCTGACAAACTCTCCGAAGGACCAAGTCACTCCACCCCCTCATACCCAGTTGCATACGGGGCAAAATTCACTTGAGGAATTAGCGGCCTTAGACGAAGCGGATATTGTAGTGGTCGCAATAGTCGGAGCGGCGGGACTACTCCCCACTCTTTCAGCTCTGCGGGCAGGAAAGGATGTCGTACTCGCCAATAAAGAATCCCTCGTTGTGGGCGGAGAAATTGTCATCGAAACGGCCAAAAAATATGGGGCTCGGATCATCCCCGCAGATAGTGAACACAATGCGGTCTTTCAATGTATTCAAGGCCAAGAGCATAAGACGATTCAATCGATTATTCTAACCGCATCCGGAGGACCATTTCGTGAATTACCTCTTGAGGATCTTGCAAATGTAACAATCGAACAAGCCCTTGACCACCCCAATTGGTCAATGGGAAAGAAAATTACTGTGGATTCTGCAACCATGGCTAATAAAGGCCTCGAATTAATCGAAGCGCGTTGGCTCTTCGATGTCACCCCCGAACAATTGGAAGTGGTGATTCATCCACCCAGCCTCGTTCATGCAATTGTTCGCTTTATTGACGGGTGTTGCCTCGCCCAAATGACACCCACCTCCATGACCTTTGCCATGCAAAACGCGATTCTGTTCCCCGAACGGCATGAAGGCGTGGAACCCTCTCTCGATTTTTCTCAACCACTTGACCTATCGTTCTCTCCTCCCTCCCTTGATCGATATCCCTGTCTACGCCTCGCCATTGAGGCGATGAAACAAGGTAGTTCCGCTCCCTTAATTTTTAATGCGGCCAATGAAATTGCAGTGGATGCTTTTCTACGGAATCGAATTGGCTTTCTTGATATTCCACGCATAATTGAAAATACTTTGAACGATTCAAATTATATTTCCACCACTTCCATTGACGATCTGCTTTCTCTTGATGCAGAATCTCGTCAATCTGCCCAAACACGAGTCGAACAACTCGGATAGCACTTATTTTTAATATGGCCTTTTTTTACGACTTTGCATTTCTACTGGTCGCCCTGCTCGCGCTGGGTTTTACTATCTTTATTCATGAACTCGGTCATTTCCTCGCGGCACGGCAACGCGGATTAATTATCAAACGCTTCTCAATTGGGTTTGGGCCTAAAATTTTTGGATGGGAGAAAAATGGAGTTGAATACCGAATTTCCATGTTTCCCTTCGGTGGTTATGTTGCCTTACCTCAACTTGCAGACATGGGGCGAATCGAAGGTGAAAATGAACAGAATGAAGAAAATGATATGTCCGCATGGGACGATATTGACGAGGATGACGAAGACGAAGAGGATCAGGAAAAATCGAAAAAAGAGAAGACTCCCAAAATAAGCTATGCGGATAAAATGATCGTTTCGGTCATGGGCGCCGTCTTTAACATACTCCTCGCATTCGCTCTTTCCAGTGTATTATGGTTTTTTGGCTATGAACGCCGGGATGGTGAACTCACCACCAAAATTGGATACATTGCCGATACTGTTGAACGATGGAATCCAATCGTAGAACAAGGAGAAACTGTCACCGGTCCCGCAAAAAAAGCAGGTATTTTACCCGGCGATGAAATTCTCGCGGTCGATGGCTCACCAGTAGAAGACTTCATGGATATTCAAAGTCGGATCGTCACCGGGAAATTAAAATCTGCTCAGGATCGTCGACTCTCACGGCTCACTATTCTACGGAATGGTGAACAAAAAGAAATTGAAGTTTTCCCCGAGGTATTTGGAAATGAGGAATTCCGAATTATTGGAATCGGGCCCAAGGAAACTTTTTTCATCAAAGAACTTCAACCCGATATGCCTGCGATTAAAGCAGGGCTTGAAAAAGGCGACCAACTCGTCTCCGTCGATGGAAATAAGATTTTTTCATTCTACCAACTCGTTGACTATCTGATGAAACTTGAGGATGGGAAAGAGGTTGCCTTGACCGTGCGTAAGGGGGGAGAAAGTGGATTGGAACAAACCTATAATTTACTTCCTGAAGTAAAGGAACTCGAGAAGGGTGATCCCTCAACCAAGAGAAAACTGATCGGATTCAGCCCCGAGTTTAAATCAATTACCACCTACCCCAATCCGCTCGTGTTAATTGTCAGTCGAGTCAAGGATATGTACCATACCCTAACCGGCTTGGTGAATCCCCAATCAGACGTTAAGCTTCGTAATATGAGTGGACCCGTGGGCATCGTAAATAATCTCAGCATCTTTGCCAGTATTGGTTTTAAAAAACTTCTTTGGTTTGTGGTTTTTATCAATGTCAATCTCGCCATTCTTAACTTACTCCCCATCCCCGTTTTGGACGGAGGTCATATGGCATTTGCGACCATAGAAAAAATTCGTGGCAAACCCCTCCCCCGTGCTTTACTCGAACGTTCACAAATTCTTTTTATCGTCTTGCTCTTTTCGTTCATGCTTTATGTCACCTTTTTTGACTTTCAGCGCCTCTTTTAAGGGGTAAATAGGACTATGGCGTCTTCTTACTGCGCCTCGCGTTTTCAATCGATTCGAAGAAAATCCCGAATCGTTTCAATTGGTAATCTATTAACCGGAGGCACCCACCCCGTCCGGATCCAATCCATGACCACCACCGATACCATGGATGTGGCCGCCACCGTTCGTCAAACCATCGAATTAGCCGAAGCGGGTTGTGAAATTGTCCGTATCACCGCACCCAATGTTCGTGCGGCCGAAGCACTCGGGGAAATTGCCAAGGAAGTAAGAGCGGCCGGGTTTGATGTTCCCCTGGTTGCCGATATTCACTTCCTCCCCTCTGCGGCCATGGAAGCGGCCAAGCATGTGGAAAAAGTACGGATAAACCCTGGAAACTACGCGGATCGTAAGAAATTTCAAATTCGTGAATACAGCGATTCTCAATACGAAGAAGAAATCGAACGACTCCACCAATCATTCTCTCCCCTTGTCCTTCGTTGTAAAGAACTCGGACGATCCATGCGCATAGGCACCAATCATGGATCGCTCTCCGACCGAGTCATGAATCGATTTGGAGACTCGCCCAGAGGCATGGCCGAATCCGCCCTCGAATTCATTCGTATCGCAAGGTCGCATAATTACCACGACCTCGTTCTCTCCATGAAAGCGAGTAATCCCAAGGTAATGATTGAGGCCTATCGCTTAGTGGTCTCCTTGATGGATCAAGAAGACATGGATTACCCACTTCACCTCGGAGTGACTGAAGCAGGAGACGGCGAAGATGCCCGTATTAAAAGTGCCATTGGTATTGGCTCTCTTCTCCTTGATGGCCTCGGCGATACCATTCGGGTTTCTCTTACCGAAGATCCAGTCGCCGAAATCCCCGTAGCATGTGATCTCGCAAGACGAGCCCAGGCTTGGTGGTCCACGACTCACTCCGAACCGGTCAATATGGTCGAAGAAGTTGATCCCTTCTCCTTTCAAAGGCGAAACTGCCCGGAACTTTCCCTCTCTTCCGATGGCCACCAAGTGGGGGATAAACATCCTCCACTCGTCATTGCCCGTTCTACCCATCCGCTTTCAGAAACCGCTCAAATCATTCAGGAAGTGGCTCAAGTACAAGTCAGTGCAAAAGACGCACCCGTGGAAGGTCTTTTACTCACCTTGGAAAACTCTTCCGACCTACGCCACCTCGCGACTCTACGCTCCGCCCTGTTAGGGGCTGTTCCTTTTTTAGTGGTAGATGACCTCAGAGACGAAGCAGGCGACGATTCGATCCCTCCTCGACTCGCTAACCTTACCCCCCTTCTCTGGCATTATCAACAAGCCACTACAGACGAAGCCTCGCTCGCTCGCTTCCTTACCTTTTGTGACCAAGCAGGTCAACAACCCATACTTTCTCTCAACGAAGATTCCTTCTCCGCTGGTTTTATTGCACTCCTATCCAACCTCCCCTCCACCCCGCTGATTACCCTAGCCCCAAAAGCAGATCAACATGCGGTTGCTGGCTACCGTGCACTTGCGGCCAACCTTGCTCAGCATAATCTACCCTTTCCACTCTGGATTCGAAATAATCAAACAAATCTGCTTTTTTCTGATGACGATCTTTTCTCCGCCCGCCTCCTCGACTCATCAATACTATCAGGCTCCCTCCTCTGCGATGGGATTGGTGAAATCCTCTCTGTCGAACACACCGGTGAACTCAACCGTAACCGCGGACTTGCCTACAACCTACTCCAAGGAGCCCGTGCCCGAATTTCCAAAACTGAATTTGTCGCCTGCCCAAGTTGTGGCCGTACCCTTTTCGATCTCCAAAGTACCACTCAACGAGTCAAACAGGCGACCGGTCATCTAAAAGGGATCACTATCGCAGTGATGGGCTGTATTGTAAATGGCCCCGGGGAAATGGCCGATGCCGACTTTGGCTATGTCGGATCCAGACCC
>CAWUUU010000093.1:0-4031 GCA_963924995.1 uncultured Opitutales bacterium | reverse complement strand
CAAAATGGGCTGACATGAAAGTCAGTGAAACGAACTGATTCCGAATATAACTTATCGAGATTGGGCGTTTTGAGAATTGGGTTTCCGTGACAGCCAAGATCGCCATAACCCTGATCGTCCGTCATGATTAAAATGACATTGGGTTGCTTGGCATTAGCAAATAAGTGGAGGGAAATAATTGTCCAGAGTAAGAGTAAGAGATTAAATTTCATTGAATGGATTTAGTCTTATTAAGATTTTAATACTGAGGAATTATGGCCTCCATGGTTCACCAGAATCGCCTTTGGACTGAAGGAACTTTGCGTCCACCTCTTTATACCAAGCGTGAAGTTTCTTTTTCATATGTTCGGTCCTCCCTGTCTCTTTGGATGTCAAATCCTTGGATTCTCCAACATCGTTCTTTAGGTTGTAGAGTGAAACGCTTCCGTCTTCATAATTTTCGAAAAGTTTATAGTCACCCATTCGGATCGCACCTCCAGGAATCCCTCCTTGATTCGAATAATGTGGGTAGTGCCAATACAAGGCATCACGTTTAAGCTCTCCTCCTTTAAGTGCCGCAGTCAGGTCGATACCATCCACAGCATGATCGAGTTTTATAGTTGCTACAGATGCAACAGTTGGAAGTAAGTCGATTGAACAAATCATTTCCTTACTGACCGAACCCGCTTTAGTGACCCCGGGGTATCGAATGATCCATGGTTCTCGGATTCCCCCTTCATTGACCCAGCCTTTTCCCCCGCGTAGGGGAAGATTGCTCGTCGGGCTTCCTTCGGATGTGGATAAACCGCCATTGTCGGAAGTAAAGACAACCATTGTATTCTCAGTTACTCCTGCATCGTCCAGGGCGGTAAGAACTTTTCCGATTGCTTCGTCCATTGCTTCGACCATTGCTGCATAAACTGCATGTTTTTGCAGAATTCTTACTTTACGATCATGGAGCGGACCAAATTCTTCTCCCGAAATACCGGCGGCTCGTTTCTTATATTTTTCCACCAAATCCTTTCTTCCCTGAAGCGGAGTGTGGACGGAATAAAAGGATAGATAGGCGAGAAATGGATTTTCCTTATTTTGACGAATGAACTTGGCAGTCTCATCCGCAAGTCGGTTCGGTAAATGTTCTCCTTCGGGACTGTCTGGATGAAGTTCGGGGTTTTTGAACGGAGAGAAATATTTTTTTCCAGTGTAAGGTCCACCCTTCGCCCATCCTCCCATGTTAATATCAAATCCTTGAGCCTTTGGCCAGAATTCCTTAGTTGGTCCGAGATGCCATTTACCCGCAAAGAAAGTGCCATACCCTTTTTTCTTGAGTATTTCGGCCAGGGTTATCTCATCGAGATCCATTCGGTCATGAAGGGGTGCAGGATTAAATTTGCCTGACCGTTTACCGGAGAAAAAGTTGGTGGCCATCACTCGAGTTGGATATTTACCTGTCATTAAGCTGTACCGGGTAGGCGAACAAACGGGATTAGCGGCATAACCATTCGTAAAGCGCATCCCTGTTTTAGCAAGCCGATCGATATTTGGAGTCTCGTAGAAACAGTTCGGGTTGTTTGCACCAATATCCATGTATCCAAGGTCATCTACCAAAAATACGACCACATTTGGTTGTTCCGCATTCGAGAATACAAAAGGAATAAGACTAGCAAAAAAATAAATGGAGGTTTTTAATTTCATTTCAAGAGGTATAGATTTATTATAGATTCTTATATTGTAGATTTCTTTCGTGAGGAGCTTCCCTGTGGTCTTTGTCTACGAGGGCTCGATTAAAGATCTTACCCAGTTTTGCAGGTTGATTGGATGAATCAGCAATAGCGATCAACTCCTTAAGAACCTCTGTTTGTTCTTTTGCCAAGTTCTTTTGCTCTTCCAAGTCTTTTGACAGATCGTATAGTTCCCAATTTCCTTTCCTGTCACGGTATGCCTTCCAATGATCCTTCCGCACTGCCCGTTGTCTTAGGTATTCCCAATAAAGGTAAGAATGCTTAGACTGTTTTCCTTTGGAAAGAAGGGTGGGCAGAATTGAAATGCCATCTGTTTCCGGACAATCTGCACCAGTCAGTTCAGAAAGGGTGGGCATCACATCAGGGTAATAAAATAAGTGTTTGGAAACAGAGTTGGATTTTATTTTCCCAGGCCATCTGACAAGGTAAGGAACTTTTAGGCCGCCTTCATAAAGCGAGCCTTTACCGGCACGGAATCGTTGACCTGTTTTTGGGTTTAAATTAGGACCAAAAAATCCATGCGGACGCTCTTTGGTTTTAAAGTAATCTTGCCCGCCATTGTCACCACATAGAAAAAAGATGGTGTTGTTATCGATATTTAATTTTTTGAGAAGAGAAAGAATTTCTCCGATCTGACGATCGACCATATGCATAAAAGCAGCATATACTTTCGCATCATTTTCTGTTCGCTGGCCCGCAGTCCATGGCTTGTCTTTAAATAATTGCCAGGAAGGATCAGTTTTATTAATTCCCCAAAGACCGTGTGGAGGAGTCCATGGAAGATAGCAGAAAAAAGGATTATTTTTATTTTTATTGATGAATTTTTTTGACTCCTTGAAAATTTCCAACTGGGCATGAGTTTTACCTTCATAAAAGTTAACACTCGGATTACCCGGCAGGACGACCTCCCTACTATTTCGAATTAAGTAACTCGGATAAAAGGTGTGGGCATGTACTTGGTCGTAATAACCAAAGAATAAATCGAATCCATGTTTCTCCGGTACCCCGCTGGTTCCACGACCTCCAATTCCCCATTTACCAAATCCTCCTGTCTTATACCCTTTTGTTTTAAGCATACTGGCAAGAGTGGGTTCGTCTGCTCGAATTGGAGAATACCCGTCATTAAACCTCATGGACATATGACCGGCGTGTAATCCTGTAAGCAGGGAACAACGTGTGGGACCACATACCGGAGCCCCGGCATAGGCATTGGTGAAGCGCATTCCTTCCGAGGCAAATTGGTCAATATTCGGAGTAATAAGGTCGGGATTGCCCATGTGCCCGGATTCAAAATAACCCCATTCATCCAGCATTAAATAAATGATGTTCGGTTGCTTGGCTTTGATCGGAGAAACCATTCCCAATGAGATGAGAAGGATGGGTAGGTAGAGCCAATATTTCATCAACGTCTTGGGTTTACTTAACCTTTTTAGATTTTTTATGTTTAGGTGCGACTCTTGCATTGAGTGCAGATTGTCGCTCGGTCCATGGTATGTTTCGATCAAAAAGAATTCCAAACCTTTGATAATCATTGTAGGAAACCGATTCCTTCTTCCAGTGTGCTAATTGCTGGTCATAAAGTCGACGCATCCGTTTGATCGCTTTGGAATCCTTGGATTCGATCGCTTTGTTGCTGAGTTCCAATGGATCTTTTTCCAAATCGTAGAGTTCTTCGGTTACTTCAAAATCGTCGGCCGCGTAGCTCCAATAAAGGTATTTCAACTTTTCAGTTACAATGCCAAGGACATGAGTAGGCGCTTTTCCCCACACATTGATTAGAGGGAGAGATGAATGGAGGGATAATTTTGGGTTGTCGTAGACTTCCATCAAATTTTCACCATCCATGTTTTCAGGTACAGGTAAGCCCGCTAATTTTAAGATGGTCGGAGCAAAATCCACATTACCAGTTAAGGCCTTCGATCGGAGCTTCTTACCCGAATTAGAATGCCTGGGATCATAAATAATTAAGGGTACCCGACTGGATTCCTCGTAGGGTAAGACTTTTGAACCATAACCGTGAGCTCCGCAAAAGAATCCATTGTCTGAAGTGTAAATAATTACGGTGTTCTTTTCAGTTCCACTTTCTTTCAAGGCTTTCCTAATCATGCCCACTGCCACATCAATCGCATAGATTTGCTGATGATAGGTTGCCATGACCTCATCGTATTGGTCTGAATAATTCCATGAATGAAAGCGTTCGAATTGACGGTCCTGTTTACTTTGCTTGGAAAAATGCTCTCCGTATTTCCTCCCATAATTAGCTGGTTTACGAAAAGTTTTTCCGGCGTAGACATGATTGTCAATAGGGTC
>CAWUUU010000092.1:0-12841 GCA_963924995.1 uncultured Opitutales bacterium | reverse complement strand
CGAGTTTCAAGAACACGCCAAAGATCGCACCGTAATTGCATTGAGCCGAAATCCAAAAATCGAATTCCCCTATGCTCACAAAGCGAATTCTCTTGTCGAATCGTTAGCCATGGCAGGGGAATTTAATCAAACTGCATGGATTTGCGGTGGAAGAGAAATTTATGAAGAGGCACTTGGCTTGGCGGATCATTTATACCTCACCGAAATTAAAGCCGAATATTCAGGTGATGTCTACCTGCCCCCTTGGGAAAAATATTTCAGTAAAGAAATTTCATCTAAATCGATCCAGACTGACACAGTAGAATTAGTTTTTCGAATTCTGGCAAAATAGTCAATTTTGTACCTCGAAGGCTTGCCTCCTTTACGGGTATAATTTATAAATAATGATTAAATCACATAACTGAATGGAACCACTTCGATTTCTTACACCTGAAAATATTGATCAAATCCGTATCGACTTTGGTACCCCGACCTTTGTCTACGATGAAGATACTTTGCGAGCCAATGCCAAGGCGGTAAAGAACTTCCCCAATGCTTTTGGACTGTACCCCCGGTATGCAATGAAATCGGCCCCGACCGGAGCTATTTTACGTATCTTTAACAGTGAAGGTCTGGGAATTGATGCGAGCTCGGAGTTTGAAGTGGAACGGGCGGTAAGAGCGGGCTATGGAACCGAATCGATTTCCATGAGTACCCAGGAGTTTCCCGAAAACTTTCGCTATTGGTCAGAAGATGGCGTTCGGGTAAATCTTTGCTCACTGAACCAAATTCACAAGTTTGCTATTTGGGGAAAAGGTGGATCTGTTGGTCTACGTTTTAATCCAGGAATGGGTTCTGGAGGAACCAACCGAACCAATGTGGGTGGACCATCAAGCAGCTTTGGAATTTGGAAGGATGACCTCGAACAAGCAAAGACACTTTGCAAAGAATACAATTTAAAAGTCGACCGAATCCATACGCATATCGGATCGGGTTCTGATCCTGCGGTCTGGCAAAAAGTCGCGGTAATGAGTTTAGACCTTGTTCGTCAGTTTCCCACGGTTAAATCATTAAATTTAGGAGGGGGCTATAAAGTTGCGAGAATGCCAGATGAACAGGCAACAGATCTTCAGGAAATTGGTTTGCCGGTGAAAAAATTATTTGAAGATTTTGCCCAAGAAACTGGAAGAAAATTAAAACTTGAGATCGAGCCAGGTACTTTCCTTTTAGCCCATGCGTGTAGTCTTGTCACCACGGTTCAAGATGTTACATCAACCGGGCCCGATGGTTATCGATTTTTAAAATTGAATGCCGGTATGACTGAAATCCTTCGCCCCAGTCTGTACGGTGCTCAGCACCCAATTGCGATCCTACCAGAGGATGCTCAGTCTAAATCTAGAGAAAATGTTAAACAAGTAGTGGTCGGACATTGTTGTGAATCTGGAGATCTTCTGACACCCGCCCCAAACGAACCCGAATCCCTCGCTCCCCGATTGTTACCAAAGGGAGAAATTGGAGATTCATGCATTATTGAAAGTGTCGGAGCTTATTGCTCCTCCATGTCCGCAAAAAATTACAATTCTTTTCCAGAAGCAGCAGAAGTGTTAAAAAAATCTGACGGTTCTCTTACCTTGATTCGAAAACGACAAACCTTTGAACAAATCATAGAGAACGAATTAGTTAGGTGAAGAAGGTATCCGGTCTAGGTGAATTTGCTTTAGGGCAAGCCGTCCCTTCTCGAGATCACGCCGTCTGCGTAAGCCTGCCAACTGTAAACGATTTAGTTGGCTATGAGAAAAAAGACCCAAAAACCCTGTCTGCAATGCGTTCAGGTTATCCAAGGTTTGTCCAGCATCGCTTTCTTCGTGAACTCATTCGATTGGAAGAAAAAAATAGCGGATCTACAGGGAATCAGAATTTTCTTTTCACTAATTCCAAACATTGCCTAGATGGTCTCGAGAAAAATTCCATCCAGAATTATCAGATTCATGAACGAGAAAATTATACTTGGTTGCAGTTGCCAGAAGGAAGTAAAGAAGCAGCCAATATAAGTTCGTTTGTTCAGCACACCGGGGGTTCACTATCCTCTCGGCAGGCAGAAGAAATCTTACTTAGTCATGGATGCATTACAGACCGAGAAAGCATTTCTGACAATGAAAACCCCAGCCAATTTGCCCGTAAAATCATTGCTGAGGTTCATGGAGAGGGCGTTTCTAAGGATAAAGTGTTAATATCTTCTTCAGGAGCAAATGCATTCTATTCACTTTTTCAAACTGCTTTTCAACATTCACTTGAAAAAGGTAAAAGTATTTGGATCCGACTTGGATGGTTATATTTAGATACGACCGAGACTATGGAACTTGTATCGGGGGAAGAACATAAAATCTTTGCCTTAACTGATTTAAGTAATCTCGATCAATTAAAAGAAATCTTTTCCAACTATGGAGATCAGATTGCAGGAGTCGTAACCGAGTTTCCCACCAATCCACTTTTACAATCCTGTGATTTGGAAAAAGTAAGGGAATTATGCAATCGGTCGAATGCGTTACTCATTGTTGATCCAACCATGGCATCGCCCAAGAATGTAAAAGTTGCCTATTTAAGCGATGTCCTGGTGAATAGTTTAACCAAGTATGCAAGTTGGCAAGGTGATCTTATGATTGGAAGTTTGGTCTTCCCTGACCACTCAAAACTGGGGACTGAATTATTTGAATCAACTAAAAGCCTCATCTGCCCCCCATTTAAAAGAGATCTTCTACGCTTATGCGAACAACTACCGAACTATCCAAAATTTGTTGAAAAGACCAATCAAACTCTGATTCAAGTTGTCGAGTTTTTAGAATCACATCCCGCCGTAAAAAAAGTTTTTTGGGCCTACCAAAAAGGTTCGGATGAATTCTTTAAACAAATGGCTGGAGATGGAAGTCCCGGTTGTGTGGTGAGCTTTGAAGTGAAGGGGAATTTTGAAAGCTTCTACAATCAACTCCAGATGCTTAAAAGCCCAAGCTTTGGAACTGAGTTCAGTCTTTGTTGTCCCTATGTATACTTGGCCCATTACAAACTACTCCAAACCAAAGAAGGCTTAGAAATACTCAATAAAGGGGGAATTTCTCCCCACCTATGTAGGCTGTCAGTAGGACTGGAAAACCCAGAAGATATAATTCAAACCTTACAAGACGCTCTGCAAGGAATGGAATAAATAACTACTTAGAAATAATCTTCCGAAGATTATTCGAAAGAGTGTGAATCAAGTACTTTCCGAATCCGTTTCTTGGACAACCGTACAAAGGAAGGAACTCCATTTTCATAAGGGACTTGCACCTCGCCTTGAATTAAGGGCTGACAATATTTGATAAATTTAGCAGTCATACTGACACGGTCTTCAGCAATCCAATCGGCCGGAATTTCCTTCACTCCATTGGCGATCTCAGAAAGAGGTGCGAGGCTTGTTTCGCAAACATAGTTCTCACCTTCAGCACGAACAAGGATAACCATTTTATCTGTTTCACCAGCAATTGCTGCCTTAACGGCAGCTTGCCCGGCCATAAATGCTTCATCGTTGTCTGCCTGAGATGAACAATGTGACGCAGCTCGTTGTCCTGTGCCCAGTTTTGACGAGCGGGCTTTTACAGCCAGATTCTCTTCAACGAGTCCGGCCAAAAAGTCTCCAATGCCACCAAGTTGTTGGTGACCAAAGGCATCTTGTGCATTGGTACTGTTGGCTACATAATTACCATCATGATCACGCAAGCCTTCTCCTACCACTACAAGGCAGTATTTATTCCTCTTTAAAACGCGTTGAACATCATCAATAAATTGTTCTTTAGAGAAAGATAATTCAGGAAGATAAATAAGGTGGGGTGCATCATCTGGATTTTCTTTCCTT
Source organism: uncultured Opitutales bacterium (assembly GCA_963924995.1). GTDB lineage: Bacteria > Verrucomicrobiota > Verrucomicrobiia > Opitutales > Seribacteraceae > Seribacter. The sequence continues at coordinate 8,976 of CAWUUU010000092.1, read as the reverse complement.
TTGGCAAGAGTGGCCCCAGCTGCAATCCAGCCTGCATTTCTGCCCATTACTTCAACAATTGAAACGAGGTCGTGTTGACCCATTGCTTCATGATCCAATGCAGTCTCACGAATTACGGTGCAAAGATATTTAACCACGCTACCATAACCTGGGCAGTGATCTGTGGTAACCAAATCGTTATCAATAGTTTTGGGTACTCCAATTACTCGGAGTTCGTAATTTTTTTCTTGGGCAAGTTTGGAAATCTTATCAGCAGTATCCTGAGAATCATTACCACCAGCATAGAAAAAATATCTAATATTGTGGGCTTCAAACACTTCTAGCACACGCTCGTAATCCAAATCACGCTTAAGTTTAAAACGGCAAGTTCCCAAAGCAGAAGCAGGCGTATAACGAAGACCGCGAATGTTCTGCTGGGATTCTTCAGCTAGATCAATTAAGTCTTCCTTAAGTATCCCAAGCACACCATTAATACCACCATATATTTCTTCAATACATGGATTATTGAGGGCTTCTGTCACTACCCCAGCAACACTTGCATTTATAACGGCGGTTGGTCCCCCAGATTGAGCGACCAAACAATTTCCTACTAATTCATCTGCCATAATATTTAAGAGTCAAATAACGAAAAAAATGCTTACTTCACAGAGGAACGAGCAAAATGGCAATCGCAAAATATGAAATATAACTAATGAAACTTGTAAAAATTAGAAAATCTCAGAGAATCGAAGGTGGTGAGTAACTTTGCGCTGATGGATAACGTTTACCCCAAGATTTGGCTCGACCCACAAAATAGTCAACTTGTGAATAGGCGGCACCAATCCGCTTCTGGCCTTGCTTGATTAATGAATTAATCATGGATGCACTAAGGCCAACCCTTTTGTCTTTAGCCAGACGTTTGGCCAAGTCATTTTCTTTAATCTTAGCAGTTCGAAGATCTTTCACTGTGGCCACCGCATGCTGCTTGATCGCCGCATGTGCATCTTCACGTCCCGCTCCAGCCTTGACTGCTTCCATCATAAAAGTAGTGGAAAGTAAAAAAGGTAGATAATGGTTGGCCTCCGCTTTTATCATTGCGGGAAAAACCTCCATTTGATCAAGAACGGTCAGAAAAGTATCCAGCAAACCGTCAATTGCAAAAAAAGCGTCAGGTAATGCCACTCGTCTCACTACCGAGCAAGAAACATCACCCTCATTCCATTGATCACCTGAAAGATTTGATACCATTGTCAAGTGACCATTTAATATCGCGTGAAATCCATTAATTCGTTCACAACTTCGGCTATTCATTTTGTGAGGCATTGCCGAAGAACCTGTCTGCCCCTTGGCGAAGCCCTCTCCGAGAAGTTCATGCCCTGCCATAATCCGAAGAGTTTTTGCAAAGTTGGCAGGTGCCGCCGCTAGACGAACGAGTACAGAAATCACTTCAAAATCGAGACTGCGTGGATAGACTTGGCCTACATTTTGCCAGTTTGCAGTAGCTCCTAGGTGCTCCATTACCTTGCGGTCAAGTTGCTCCGCTTTTTCAGTATCTCCAAGTAAAGTAACTTGATCCAATCGAGTCCCCACCGCACCCTTTAATCCACGATAGGGATAGGTGACACATAAACTAGCAAGAGACTCTAAGACACGCTCCAATTCTTCTCCCCAATTTGCCATTCTTTTGCCAAGAGTGGTAACTTGTGCAGGAACATTATGAGAACGAGCGGTAAGGGGAATTTCTTTATATTCCTCAGCCTTTCGGGCTAGTGCTAAGAGTGCCGCGACTCCCTTTTCCAAGATTAAACTGAGGGATCGATGAATTTGGAGTTGCTCCACATTTTCAGTGAGGTCGCGACTCGTCATTCCCTTATGGGCATGTTGATGCCCTGCTTTTTCCGCAAATTCCTCTAATCGTGCCTTCACATCGTGCTTGGTCACTTGCTCACGAGCTTGGATTGATTCCAGATTTACTGAGCCTTTGACTGCAATCGAGGCTTCAATCGCTTCTTTTCCAATTTCCACACCAAGTTCTTCCTGGGCTTTCATAACTGCAATCCAAAACTCTCGTTCTAAGATTATTTTTCCGGTTGCAGACCAGAGGTTTTTCATTGAATTCGAGGCATATCGCTCGGCGAGAACATTAGATATTTCGGTTGGCATAAAGGTAAGGATTAAAAAGTTTTTAGTTTTTCACATACTGATCGAATAATAAACTCAGGCGTGGATGCACCCGCAGTCACTCCCACGCAATTAAATTCTTGAAAACTTGCCATTTCAATATCCGCGGCCGTCTCGATATGAAAAGTCGGTTTATCATAACTGGATGCAAGCTTGGCTAGTTTTCTTGTATTTGCAGAATGCTTGCCTCCGATAACCACAATTACATCTGCCCCATCCTTGACCAGTTGAACCAAATCCGATTGTCGCTCTTTCGTCGCGCCACAAATCGTGTCTAAAATAATGAGCTCAGGATACTTTTCGGACAACTGCTGCGAAAGATTTTTAAACTCGTGTGTGAACATGGTTGATTGTGAAACGATAACCACCCCAGAATCGAAAGTTGGCAATTTCTCTAAATCCTCCTTATTGGTAATCACATGCCCACGCCCATTTGCATAGCCTAATAATCCTGACACTTCAGGATGCTGAGGATCTCCAAAGATAACAACATCGTACCCACGCACCGCATGCGCTTTAATCTTACCCGCAATAATTCCTACATCAGGACAAGTTCCATCTCGAAAAGGCAGACCAAGGTTTTGCAAATATTTTCGCCTTTGGGGCGAAATTCCATGAGCCCTCACCACGACCACAGCTTCTTTCTCGTTTTCTTGGGGCAGGTCTAATTTTGACTCACTCTGATAATCGCCAACCTCACGAATATCTTCCTTTCCCAGAGCACTCATCATTTGACTATTATGAATAAGTGGTCCGTCTGTATACACAGTTCTTTCTCCACCACGAGCTTCTTCGCGGGCGACTTGAATTGCCCGTTCAACCCCCCAACAAAACCCCGCACTTTTCGCTCTAATTACTTTCATCTAAAGAAAAGTTTAATAACGAGATTCCACGAGTAGTACAATATTGATTTGCAATCATCACAAAAAGAATAAAAAAATAATAACATGTATAATATCATTCCCAATCAAATATTAACGCTCATTCCCGTTGCCTTCTTTTTTTATACTTCAATTTTATCTGCTGAAGAAAAAACAGATTCTAACGAAAAGATCGATTACTATCAAAAAGGTGAGCGGACCAAGGATGGAACAGGAAAGTATTACATGGGTCGAGAAATATCACAAGTCATGGGTCATCTAGGTGCAGGCTGGCTCGAGCGACCTAAAAGAGAGCAGGAGGAACGGACAGATTTATTGGTTAAAAACATGACGTTATCAGAAACCGATCATGTTGCAGACATTGGTGCTGGTTCCGGTTACTTTTCCTTTCGCATCTCCCCCCTAGTCCCTAAAGGGATTGTTCATGCTGTCGATATTTCCCCTCAGATGCTCGGGATTATTAGAGCGAAGAAAGCAAAGGATGACTTTAAAAATGTAGTCACCGTCCAAAGTTCCATTAAAAATACAACCCTCTCCCCCGATACAATTGATTGTGCTTTGATCGTTGATGCGTATCACGAGTTTTCCTACCCACGAGAAATGGCCTTATCAATCTTTAATGCGTTAAAGGAAAATGGACGGCTCATCTTAATTGAATATCGCCAAGAAGATCCTGGAGTTCCGATCAAACTATTGCATAAAATGTCTGAGGAGCAGTCTGTAAAAGAAATTACCAGTGTGGGTTTTGTTTGGAAAAAAACCCTCAATTTTCTTCCCCAGCAACACTTCATGGTTTTTGAAAAGCCCAAGACGGCCAAATAGATTCCATTGAGTCTAGTCAAAATTTAGATAATAGAATACCCCTAAAAATTATGAAAATCTTACAAAAACTTTCTCTCACATCAGTACTACTTATTTCTAATACATTTAATTTGTCTCTTCATGCAGAGACAATTGAAGTGGCTGGATATACCTTCTCATCTCCTGCTCATTGGGAATCATCCACCCCCACATCAAAAATGCGCAAAGCTCAGTTTACAGTAACTGGAGAGGACGGAAAAGATGCTGAAGTCGCTTTCTTTTACTTTGGAAGCGGTGGTGCCGGTGGAGTGAAAGCAAATGTAGACCGCTGGATGACTCAGTTTGAAGAAGCAAAAGGGAGAACTATTAAAAATACTACAATCGGAGACACTCCAGTCACCTATGCTCAGGCACATGGTACTTTTTTAAGCGGTCGTGCATTTGGCCCGAAAACGCCCAAAGTAAATTATGCCCTTTTGGCCGCAATTATTGAGGGTAAAAATGGTTCAATCTTTATCAAAATGACTGGTCCGAAAGAAACAGTCGAAAGCCAAATTTCAATTATGAAAAAAATGGTACTCGATTGCCTAGATAAATAAGTATCAATCGAAATTAATTTTTTGCTCGGGTAAAACTATTCTTGATACCTTCGAATACGCTCTCTGCATATTCTTCCACTAAGCTTACTCTTGGTTCCCCATTAACTTTTCGGGTCCCCTGATAATTCCCCTGCATAATTCGGTGGTATGCATCGTGGGAATTAGCCACATAAGGTTCCAAGAATACCACCGGGCAATAATAACTTCGATTCGCAAGAAGATTGCGAGCCCAGACACCCGGCACCTCGCCAATCTTTAATGCGTTAGGCCCTTTATAATTAAACGCAGGGAGATTTGTCTTCTCGGCTAAGGCATGGGAGACGCTTTCTGCGATCTGTTGCTCAGATTGATCCCACCGATTGACCAAGCGAAAAATCATGTCAAACCTCTGATTATCATCGGCCAACTCCCCCCCCATAAAACAACCGTTTACCAGAACATGAAAATCATTTCTTTCCACTAATTCGAGTTTATCAGGGTCGGACCATGCTGCTGCGTTTAAATGTAAACAAATTACCAAGTTTGGCTTTATTACCTCATTGACTAATTTTGCCCGAGCATGAATCTCTGAGATACGATAAAAGAGAACTTCCTTCCTTTTGTTCAATAACTTTTCTCTTTCTTCAGTATTGTACTTTATTTTGAACTGAGATTCCTTCTGACTGACCCAATCTTCTGCCTCAACCTCAAAGTCATGAGGGCGAAGGTTGGTCACTGGTTCATTTTGATCCCTAAGCAACACGACATCTGCACCCAATCTGCTCAGCTTTTCTTTTAATCGTTTAGCCACTAATAATGAGAGTTCTCCTTCCTTCACCGGTGGACTTCCATCCAATAAAAAGTGTCGTCCTTCCATTTCAGAGTATTTTCCTCCAATATGCCCAGGATCTAAAGCGATTCGAATTCCATTGAGGGAATTATTTTTATCGACCGCGATTAAATTAGTCTTAACTGAAAGAGTTTGATTTCCCTCAGAAAAAGACAGCTTGAACCAACTATCCTCCCCACTTTTCTTTCGAATTAAAACCGCTCTTTTATTGAATTTGATCCAATCTTTGTACCAAGATTCTCGGGGGCAATAAATTTGGCGTAATGAGTGTTCAAATTCTCTCTTTGTTAATACACCTTGAAATGATTCAAGCCTTCCCCAATCAGGAGATTTCGTCAGAGCAAAAACTCCTGTATCGAGAAGAGAAAATACGCCAAAAACTACAATCCATATTAAACACCGACACACCATGGCTATACAATGGAGATTGAAAAAGGGTTTGCAAAGTTTTTTCTTTTTACCGAGGACTCTTAGATCGAACCTATTAAAAGATGAATTACTCCGAACCACCCTCTGAATTTTTCAAAGACAAAGAAGTTCTACTCCTTGAAGATGACCTACTACTTGCAAAAAGAATTTCATCTTTCCTAGAAAAAAATGGAGCGGAGTTGACTCATTGTAAAAACTTAGAAGAAGCAAGAAATGCACTCGAACACTTATCTTACGATATTGCTCTCTTTGATTTAAATCTACCCGACGGGGATAGCCTTGAACTTTTTCGTGAAGGTTTGATCCCAGAAAACACCTCTACAATTTTAATGACTGGAGAAGGAGGAATTCGTTCGGCTGTAGAAGCCATCCAACTTGGAGTCGCAGACTATTTAACTAAACCTTTTGATTTAGATGAACTACCCCTTGTATTCTCCCATGCTGATTACCGTCGAAAAAATGTACGGCTACGCCAACATGTTCAGGATAAGGAAAGAAGAAAAACTGATAATCTCTTCTTTGATGGGTCACTTGCGGAAGATTTAAATCTGCTCAATAGAATCCTTGATGCCGATCGGAGATTATCCGCCCACCTCCCTCCCCTCCTGATTGATGGTCCAACAGGTTCAGGCAAGTCAACTTATGCTCGTTGGATCCATACTAATGGGCCTCGTGCGGAAAACCCCTTCGTGGAGGTAAACTGCTCGGCGATCCCCGATAACTTAGTCGAGTCTGAACTTTTTGGTCACGAAAAAGGGGCATTCACGGATGCAAAAAACGCCCGAATCGGTCTTTTCGAAGCGGCGGATAAAGGAACGCTATTCCTCGATGAGATTGCCAGTCTTTCCCTCCCCGCCCAAGCAAAAGTTCTGCTCGCTATCGAAAATGGGATTATCCGAAGATTGGGTGGGACTAAAGAAATCAAGGTGGATGTTCGAATTATCGCCGCAGCCAATCAAGACCTTCGACAGATGATTGAAGATAAAACTTTCCGTGAAGATCTTTTCCATCGCTTAGACCTTCTTCGTATAACCATACCTCCTCTTGTTCAAAGAGGAGAGAGCATCGTGAACCTAGCCAAACATTTTCTTATCGGACTCAGTCAAAAATATAAACTGCCCACACCCGCAATCTCAAAAAATAGCGAAACCTATTTACTCACTCATTCTTGGCCTGGAAATACCCGTGAGCTCATACACGAACTAGAGAGAACTCTGATAATGGGGGAAAAAGGTCAGGAACTTGAACTCTCTCCCGTTCAATCCAATAACACTCATTCAACTCCAAGCATCATTGCGAGTGATTGGCTTAATTCATCCTACAGTTTTCCAGAAGATGGATTTGACCTAGAAAAAGAAATCCTTCGCCTGATCGAATTAGCCATCGAACAAGCAAAAGGAAATATTTCTGAGGCCGCCCGCTTACTTGGCGTTCCACGCGATTACATTCGCTACCGAAAACAAAAACAAGATTGATTTTGACCCGGGAATTATTCCCCAAGAAAAAATTATAAAATTGGGAATATTCCCCAGAACTAAAAAATTTCGACTTGGGAGGAAAAAGACCATAATCGCAAGTTGCTAATAATCAGTCAGTTACTACATTAAAATAGATTGGCACTATTAATGGTAGTGAAAGTTAGTTTTTTAACCATAACCAAACATCATAATGAAAAAAATAATAACTCTTTTAATTATCACGACTCTTGGGACTAGTTGGACTTTTGGGCAACTAGGTCCTAAACCTCAGAAACCTGACCACCAGGTAACAGGAACAAAATTCCCTAGCAAAGAGGTTGCCGATAAAATCAAACAATCTTTAGATGCTGGTGAAATTACCAAAGAAGAGGCTAAAAAGAAATTTGAAGCTCTTCGAGATGGTCAAGAAAAGGGCGATCTACAACCCCGTCCCGAAATCCTGACAGATCTAGAAAAAATTGATCCTCGAAAAGTTGAATCTGAAGTTATGGCAGCTGTTAAGGAAGGGAAGATCTCGAGGGAGGAAGCCCAAAAAAAACTTGGTGCGCTTCGGGAAGAAATGCAAAAGAATGGTGGATTTAAAAGACCACAACGCCCACAAAAGCCAGAACTTAGTGACGCAGTAAAAGAAAGTTTAGCTGATATAAAAGCTCAACAAGACACACTGCACGATGCAATGAAGGCACAACTTGCAGAATTGGGTAATGATGCGTCCAAGGAAGATATGCGAAATGCAATTGAAGCCTTTAAAGCCGATAACAAGGATAAATTTGAAGCAATTAAAGAGGCTCATGAAGGAATTCGATCAAGTATGGAAGCCGCTCGTCCAGCCAAGCCCGAACGTCCGGAACTGACTGCGGAACTTAAAGTAAAGGTAGAAGCTCTCAAGGAAAAGCACCAAGCATTACATTCGGCACGCAAAGCATTACACGATGACCTTAAAGACGCGTCCAAGGAGGAAAAAGAAACTTTAATCACAGAGTTCAAGGAAAGTAATAAAGCCAAGCACGAAGCAATTAAGGTTAAAACTAAGGAAATTAAAGAAGAAATTCGAGCACTTGTTGAAACCGAAGCAACGCGAACATCCGATCTTTAATTTAGATTTTTTCAAAGAAATATGGAAGGAGCAGTTTATTCGCTCCTTCCTTTTTCTTTGGCAAGATAAAAGAGGTTTATTAATGTGATTTCTTGATCATTGGCCTAACAAATCATTTCTTGCGCTTACTCTATCTAACGGTATTGCTTTTCAATTTGATCTTGTGGAATGGTCAGATTGCCAAAGCAAAAGAATATCCATCAAGTTTTCATTCAAACTTGGGTGAGTTAGTCGCATTGTCTATCTCGGACCCACCCATCAATTCAATAGAGCCAATTACTTACAAAGTTAATAATAAAAGCTCAGGCAACCTATCCCTAAAGAATAAAAAAACTAAGGTAAACCCGTTACCGGAACTCGCCTCTACTTCACCTGATCCCAATGGAAGTAATTCCTTGAGCGATGAGGAACTTAACAGGCTCTTGTTTGGCGACCTAAATTTGAATGAAACTGAAAAAGAGGAAAGCAATGTTGAACTTTTAAAACCCAAAGAGTGGTTGCCGTCCATTTCCGTATCACTTGGTTTTGGCTTTTCTGATAATCCAATGTATGGTCCCTACATTAGAGAATCAAGTGGGTATACGGAAATAGAAACGGAAAGCTTTTTAATGAGGCAGAGTGATCCAGATTATTTAAGTTATCTTTATTTTTATGGTGAAGGAAAAAGATTTTTTGACCTACCCGATTATAAATTATCGGGCAT
>CAWUUU010000091.1:0-9486 GCA_963924995.1 uncultured Opitutales bacterium | reverse complement strand
TCAAAATTAGGTAACGCCTACGACATTGACCTCTTATTATTACTTAAATCAAGTAGATTGATTAATTCATTCCCTACTCCATTGACTTCAATGAAAAGAATTTCGCTTTCAATATACGCACAACAATTACAATTAAAAGGTAAATTTAATGCTTTGATTGGAGACGCTACATCAGAGGATAATCTTCAAATGTGGGCATTTGGTGAAGATGAATCAAAATAAAAGTTATAATCCTATTTCTTCCTGAAATTCACGAAATAAAATAAACAGATGATCACAAATTTGTTTCTATTTCTATTTTTGATCGGTTGTTCATCTCAGGTCTTTTCATTAGATCTTGCTGATAAAAAGATTCTCGCTTTACAAGGGGATAAAGTCACTCAATTCCATCTCGGTTTATTCTATCAAAAGGGTGAAAAGAAAGATCTGCTTGAAGCATACTACTGGATGAAAATGGCGGCCAAGCAGAACCATCTGTCAGCTTGCCGATATGTGGGTCGAGCGCATCTTTACGGAGAAGGTACAAGCATTAGCTTAGAGGATGCAAAGAAATGGCTCACAACCAGTGCTAGGCAAGGATATTCACCTTCAATGGTGGATTTAGGATACTGCCTTGAGTTAGAGAATAATTGGATTGCATCAGCTGGTTGGTATCAAACTGCTCATCGATATGGAAATACGAGTGCATTGAAACTCCTTAAAAATGTATTCGTAAATATAGATAACTCTCAGTTCGATGATTTTGCTACTATGGTCGCGACAATAGGATCTTCAATTTCCTTAAATGATAATCCGGAGCACACTATTAAAGCAAAATTACAAAACTCGATCAAAAAGATCGAATTGGAAAACGACCTTACTTACTGGGGACAAATAAAGAATGGTATACCCCACGGCTACGGGAAAAAGAAAACAGACCAAGGCACAACCTACCAAGGCGAGTTCGTATCGGGATTAGAGCACGGTTACGGAACATCTTTTGGAAGTGATGGTGAAATTTCTTTCCAAGGGCAATGGAGAAAAGGTATTCCGCTTGTATCCAAGCAGGAAACTGTGAAAGACTTAACGAATTATTAAGCTAACGATGAGTGACTACCATCACACATCGGTCCTTTAGCAGAATGTTTACAATTACAAAAAGCAACACTTCTAGCCTCTTCAATCACCACTTTTTGGGGGGTAAAAGAAGATCCCTTGTGGGAACCATCACAAAACGGTTGGTCTTTTGATTTACCACAGGAACACCACCAATATTCGCCCGCTTCTACTTTAATGACTGCGGGAGACTTGGATGCAACATGTGGTTTATCGTCCATAATAAATTTTAATGAGATTCTTCTGAGTGTGGCTGGTCTAATACACTGCTGATGTAAATCTTCGATGCAATAATACCCAGAATAACTACCCCAAACATAAGAACAGGTACTAGAAGCACGGGTAACTTAAATTTACTATGTCCAAATTTCGGATCGTCGATGAATTCCATTATTATATTTTCAAAAATTTAAGAGTAAGGTCAACAAGAAGAAAGTTGATTTGCTTAAAAAGCACTAATTTTCTACCACCCATGAATTTTGACCAGTGAGAAGTTCTTGGAGATTGCCTGCACCGCTTGCCTGGGCATGGTCAATTTGTTTAATCAAAGCATCTTCGTAAGTTTCTCTACCATCCAATTGCCTAAGAACACCTACAGGGGTTGGGAATGTAGGGTATGTCATTTGAGCGAGTATATTCGCGTAGGCAGAATTAGTATTTCCTGGTTGGTGTACGAGAAGATCATCCTGTCCAATTCCATCTCCCAAGGTGACAATTTCAGGGTCGAGTCCATTTAATCGAATTCCTTTATCTTGATTAGCGCCAAAAATAAGTGGCTTACCTTCTTCTAAAACAAGTAATTGATCATTTTTAGCTTCTCTGGATGTAACTGAATCAAAAGTTTTATTGTTAAAGATAACACAATTTTGAAACACTTCGACGAAGGATGTACCTTTATGGGCTTGGGCTGCTTTAAAAGTTTCGACCATGTGCTTCATATCAGTATCAGTCGTTCGGGCAACAAAAGTAGCTTCACTTCCCAATGCAAAGAGTAGAGGGTTGATCGGATGATCGACCGAGCCTAGCGGTGTACTCTTAGTCTTTTTACCCACTTCTGATGTAGGACTGTATTGACCCTTAGTTAACCCATAAATTCGGTTATTGAAAAGGAGTACATTCATGTCCAAATTGCGACGCAACAAATGAAGAAGATGATTGGCTCCAATAGATAAACCATCCCCATCGCCCGTAATCATCCATACAGATAAGTCTGGATTTGCCACCTTAACACCAGTCGCAACGGTGGGAGCCCGGCCATGAATGGTATGAAAACCATAAGTATTCATATAATATGGAAATCGGCTACTACATCCGATTCCACTAACTACCACAAATTGTTCACGAGGTATGCCAAGTTCTGGTAATGTTCGTTGAACGGCATTTAAAATGGCGTAATCTCCACACCCCGGACACCAACGTACATCATTGGGAGTGACAAAATCTTTTTTAGTAAGGCTACTTCCGTCAGTTGTTGTAGTACTCATTATATGTAATTAGATGTGTTTACTTAGCGAAGATATTCAAGAAACTTTTCATGTAATTCAGAAACTTTAAAGGGCTTGCCTTGCAGTTTGCCGTAAGAAATAACATCCACGAGATATTTTGCACGTAAAAGTAGATTTAATTGTCCGAGGTTGAGTTCTGGAACGATTACTTTTTTGAAACGGTTCATAATCTCTCCCAGGTCATCAGGAAATGGATTTAGATGGCGAAGGTGAATATTACTGATTGAAAATCCTTCTTCCCTTAAATTCGTGACCGCAGATGAAATCGCTCCGTATGTTCCGCCCCATCCTATGACTAATAAATCTCCTTCTTGATCTCCATGGATTTCTATTGGGTTTAATGACTTAGATATACCCGCAATTTTTTGGGCACGTAGAAGGCTCATTTCTTCGTGGTTGTCGGGATCATAACTCACTCCGCCATCTTCTCCCTTTTCGAGTCCTCCAATTCGATGCTCCAATCCCGCTTGCCCGGGAATAGCCTGGGAACGTGCCAAAGTTTTGGGGTCTCTTCGATAAATGACATACTCTTCATCTGTACTTGCAAAAGAATTTTCGATTACAGGTAAATCACTTACATTAGGTATAAGCCAAGGCTCGGAACCATTAGCTACATAAAGATCACTTAAAAGTATAACCGGGGTCATGTAGGTGATGGCAATGCGTGCGGCTTCAATTGCACAATCAAAACAATCAGATGGAGAATGAGCCGCCAACACAGGGATTGGGCAATCGCCATGTCTTGAAAATAATGCCTGCAATAAGTCACTCTGCTCTGTTTTTGTGGGTAAACCAGTACTGGGTCCTCCCCGTTGAACATTACATATAATAAGCGGTAATTCGGTAATTGAAGCCAATCCAATAAACTCGCTTTTCAGACACATACCAGGACCACTTGTTGCACAAACGGTAAGATCACCTGCAAAACTTGCACCTAATGCAACCCCCATGGCAGCAATTTCGTCCTCTGCTTGAACACTCTTAACCCCAAAATTTTTGAGTTGAGATAATCCTTCAAGTATAGGCGATGCTGGGGTAATGGGATAGCCAGAATAAAGCAGCTCTCGATTCGCTAGTTTAGCCGCAGCTACTAATCCGTACACCATCGCCTCATTTCCAGAAATTTTTCGATAAACTCCAGATTGCACCGGAGCCTTAGATACTTGATAACGATTTCGAGCCGTTTCCATAGTATCTCCCAAATTAAATCCAGCTTTTAGAACCTTAGAATTAGCTTGGGCAAGATCAGGCAAACGTTTACCCCACTTTTGTTCAAAAAATTTGAGCGTCGGTTCCAAAGGTCGGCTATACACATAGTACATGAACCCTAACGCAAAGAAATTCTTGCAACGAACCTTGTCGGAGGGTTTCAAGGGACTTTCTTTAAGGGCCTCTTTGGTTAAACTGGTAAGGTCTAATTCTACTAAATGATATTTTTTTCTAAAATCTTCATCGTCAAGTGGGTTACTTTCGTACCCCGCTTTTTTTAAATTCATCGATTTAAATGAATCAGTGTTCACCACTAACATTCCACCTTCCGGCAAATCATCAATGTTTGCCTTTAATGCAGCTGGGTTCATCGCAACCAGCGCGTCGGGAGCATCACCCGGGGTAAGAATCTTACTATTCCCAAATTGCAACTGAAAACCTGAAACGCCGGCAAGAGTGCCAGCGGGTGCTCGAATCTCAGCAGGGAAGTCCGGTAAAGTCGCAATGTCATTTCCGGCAAACGCACTGCTGTCTGTAAATCGTTCTCCCACGGTTTGCATTCCATCACCAGAATCTCCGGCAAAACGAACTACGGCTGAATCAATTTCTTCAAAAGAATCTGTTGGCTTAATCATGACGGGCAAAAACTATGAAATTTGAATGTTAGGCTTAAATAAACAGGTGGTATAAAAGTGATTGCAATAATGATTCACAATGTAAATCGAAAAATAAAACACTTTTTATCGGAAAAACATAACATTAAAAAGAAATGCCTACCATTCCGAGCTCGGAAGTGGAAAAGGGTAAAGATTAAAAGCTAAAGATATTCTTTCATCATCCGATTTATTAGGGTGTACTCCATGCCTCAAATGTGAAGGAAATAAAACCATTTTACCCACCTCAGGAACGATTTGTAAATCGTCCTTACCCTCTTTTTGAAAGTATAAATCCCCAGAGAAAATGCTACTTTTTAAGTAAACAACACCCGAAATAGATGATAACTTTGCATGGTCATGAACTCCTGTGATTTCTCCAACTTTGGCAACATTAAACCAAAAGGGAGGATATGGATTATGTATATTTGGCATTGGTTCATAGAGAACAAGAGTTGGTTTGTTCCACTTTTCCTTAACCAAATCTCTTGCTAATCTCATTGGCGCACGAACAGATGGAACAAGATCAACTTCTAAATAGGAGTTTTCCCAACGACCACCAATTCGATGCGAGAATTTGAATTGATCACTCCCCTGCTTTAATTCCTTCAGGATCGAAGGTACCCACTCTTGATATTGTGGAATCACACAGGTAAGAATCCGATCCGTCCCCAACCGATGCTCTTCCGCTAAGATCATAATTTATCCAATTGATCGGTTTGATTGAAGTCGACTAATTAGTTGAGAGTGCCGAGGAAATTTCAACGCAAGATCTTCGGTTAAAGCCCATTGAAAATCATCTTTATCAAATCCTGGACACACCGAGCAACTCATCAATGCACCCCGAACCTCGAGTAATTCGGCACCGAAAATAACCCCTGCAGATACTTCATACTGAGCGACCTCCCCTATTTTCCAATTTTGCCCAAGGACAATACTGTAATAATCTGAATCTGAGAAAAGATGCATTCTGACTGGAGAACCGAAATGAAAATACCAAATTTCATCAGATTTAAGAGAATGCAGCCTCGATTTCTCTCCATTCTTCAGAAAATAATAGATCGAACTACCACATAATCTTTCTCCTCGTTCTAAAAGTACTCTTTCAGGGGAACTATAGGTTCTGCGAAACCAACCACCTTCAGGGTGAGGAGAAAGTTGGTAATGATCTACCACTTTTTGATCTTCGTCCTCGGTCATGTTAAATAAAACTCATTAATTGATAAACCAATGAGGCCGCAGTAAATGAAGAATGTATTTCATATTTAGTTGGCGCAAGTTCAACCACATCAAAACCAATGCATTCTCGATCAATCAAACAGGACTTGACCAAGCTAAGGGCTTGATAGTAAGCCAACCCACCAGGAACTGGTGTACCCACAGCTGGTAAAATGCCAGGATCCAGTCCATCTAAATCAAAGGTAACGTAAACTTTATCCGGAAAATTCCTGGGTAATTCAATATTCCAAATATTTTGCTTGATCAATTCATGACCATCCTTGAAGAGAATACCGAGTTCTTGCCTGGCCAGCTGTTCTTCACTACAAAATGCACGAACACCTAATGAATAAATAGAATGCCCCTCTTCTGCCAACAAACGCATAACGCTCGCGTGAGAATGCTTAAGACCCTGATACTCCTTTCTCAAATCGGCATGTGCGTCTATCTGAATGATCCCAATTTTTTGATCAAGAACCTCGGAAACTCCATTAACACAGGCCCAAGTCAAAGAATGTTCACCCCCGAGTACTACGGGTATTTTTTTGTGTGAAACAATCGAAGCCGTCCAATTTCTAAGCTTTTCCAAAACTTGGCTATGATCACCCTCACAATCTAGAGCATCATGGGTAAAAATCCCCGCCTTGCAGGGTTCAATCCCATTCACCAAACGTTCAAGTTCATGACTTGACTCTATAATTGATGCAGGCCCTCCCCTTGTCCCACTACCGAAAGAAACAGTTTTTTCAAGAGGAACGGGTAATACATGAAACTTGGCATAGTCATTTCGTTTTTCTTCTTCACTTAATTCGTCGCCTAAAAATTGTAATTTTTGATTCATATTTAAGACAATCTTTCTTCGAAATCATCAAAGCTAAATCTTTTAACAATTCTCAAATTATCGCTCTCGCTATTCCAAAGTGCGATGGAGGGTAATGGTACTCCATTAAATGTATTTGTTTTCACCATTGAATAATGAGCTTGGTCAAGAAATGCAATTCGTTGGCCAATTCGAAGTGGTTCATTCAACTGATAATCTCCAAAAACATCCCCCGCCAAACAACTTACCCCTCCAAGTCGATAACAGTATTTACCCTTTTCTTTATCACCAAGAAGTGAGGGTCTGTAAGGTGCTTCAATTACATCAGGTGCATGACAAGTCGCACTCAAGTCTAACAATGCATGATTAACGCCCGCATCCATAATATCAAGTACTTCTCCAACTAATATCCCCGCATCCAAGGCAACTGCTTCACCTGGTTCCAAGAGGATTTGTGCACCAGTTTCATTTCTTAATTGAATCAAAAATTCAACTAATTCATCCACTTGATAATCGGTGCGAGTTAAATGATGACCTCCCCCCAAATTAATCCATGAAAATTGATCCAAATATTTACCTAACACACTACTCACCTTACTCCAAGTACGATCAAGTGGAGGAAAATCCTGTTCGCATAAAGTATGCAAGTGTAAACCATCGAAGTCCTTAATCATTGACTCAGTCACCTGATCAATAGGCCAACCCAATCGAGACCCAGGACGGCAAGGATCATACTTACCAACTAAACCTTCGGGGTTAAGAGGATTAATCCGCAGACCCTGTGAAATCGAGAGATTATCACCTCCCCATTTTTCTCTCTGTGAAGGACTATTAAAAATAATATGATCCGAAAGATCAGTAATTTCCTCAATGTCATGGGGATGGTATGCCGGTGAAAAAGTCGAGACTATCTTCCCTTCATCTTTCTTGGCGAAATATTTCCGAGCAAGCCTGGCTTCCCATAGACCCGATGCACAGCAACCATCGAGGTATTTACTAATTAATGGTCCAACTGCCCACATTGAAAACGCTTTTAATGCCAAAAGAATCTTAGTATCCGTCTTACTACGAATCAATTGAAGTACTTTCAGATTTTCCTCTAATTTAACCTCGTCCACCACAAAACAAGGGGATGGCACTCGGTTTAAATCAAACTGAGCAAATGCACCCGCACCGCTAGCCTGCGTTGGGAGCATAGTTAAAATGAAAGCGGACCATCCAATTCCTTTTCGATCCAAGGAAGTCCATTTTGATTAAGCATTTCCATAAAAGGATCAGGATTCATTTGCTCGATATTAAAAACTCCTGCCCCCTGCCATTCTTGTTTTAAAATAAGAGCCGATCCTATCATTGCGGGAACTCCTGTGGTATAGCTTACAGCCTGGCTCCCCACTTCACTGAATGCATTTTCATGATCGCATATGTTATATATATAGAGATTCTTCGGACGACCATTCTTAAGACCACTGATGATATTTCCAATGCAAGTCTTTCCTTTTGTGGTCTTACCCAAATCTCCAGGATTGGGAAGAACCGTTTTCAAAAATTGAAGGGGAATGATTTCATGCCCATCATATTTTACGGGTTCAATTGAAGTCATACCCACATTTTGCAAAACCTCGAGATGCTTCAAATAAGAATCGCCAAAAGTCATCCAAAATCTCGCCCTTTTAATCTCTGGTAAATGATGAACAAGGGACTCAAGTTCCTCGTGATACATCAGATACATATTCCTTTCCCCCACCTCGGGGAAATCAAAACTTTGCTTATCTGAAAGAGCAGGTCTTTCTTGCCAATCACCATTTTCCCAGAAGCGGGCAGGAGCTGTAATTTCTCGAATATTAATTTCTGGATTAAAATTAGTTGCAAATGGATGTCCATGATCTCCCCCATTACAGTCTAAAATATCGAGAGTATTAATCTGATCAAAGTGGTACTTTTTTGCCCATGCCGTAAAAACATTAGTTACCCCTGGATCAAAGCCCGAACCTAATAATGCCAAAAGGCCCGCCTCTTTAAATCGATCGTGATACTCCCATTGCCAGGAATACTGAAATTTCGCCTCATCCCTTGGTTCGTAATTGGCCGTATCCAAGTAATGAACCCCCACTTTTAAACAAGCTTCCATTATGATTAGATCTTGGTAAGGCAAAGCCAAGTTGACCACAAGGGAAGGCTTAACTCTGTCCACTAATCGAATAGTTTGCTCCAAGTCATCAGCATTTACTTCAGCTACCTCAATCTTCGCTGAAAACTTCTTCTCCACCTGCCGTGCAATTTGTTCACAAGATGAAATCCTTCGACTTGCTAGAGTGATATGAGAAAAAACTTCGGGCATCATTGCCATTTTATGAACCGCGACTGAACCCACTCCCCCCGCTCCAATTACTAAAACTTTTGTCATGTTGATTCCTTTATTTAATCTGATTCGTAATAGGTATATCCCCTCAAACTATCTTTATAAGTCGAGGTTAATTCTTTTAATTCATCCAAACTCATACGATTCTGCTCAACTGCTTTTTCGGCATGTGCCTTAAAAGTTTCGAGTAACCTCTTGGGCTCATACTCAACATAGGAAAGAACTTCAAAAATAGTATCGCCCTCCACTTCATCAAGAAGTTCAAAAGATCCATTTTTCCCAAGTCGAATTGTAACTACATTTGTATCCCCAAATAAATTATGCAAGTCTCCTAGAGTTTCTTGATAGGCACCGACAAAAAAAGCTCCTAAATAATAAGGGACTTCTTCTTTAATCGAATGAACCGGTAAGCAATTTGAAATACCATCTCCCAATACGAAACGATCAATTCTTCCATCACTATCACATGTAATATCGCATAATATCGCATTTCGATCGGGTTTTTCGTGTAAGCGACTTAATGGAACAATCGGGTGAAGTTGATCAATCGCCCAAACATCTGGTAAGCTCTGAAAAAGTGAAAAGTTACAGTGGTAAATATCGGCCATCCCATTAATTTTAGCGAGA
>CAWUUU010000090.1:0-3771 GCA_963924995.1 uncultured Opitutales bacterium | reverse complement strand
AATCCTTTTTAGCCAATTTTGGCTCTGTGGAGGCGGGTACGATTCGTGGAGGAATAACACCTCAAACCTAATATACCCTTGCCTATTCATTTTTTTGCTAGGCAGAATCAATGTATTCCTCAAATCATTTGAACTTCATTTTATGAAATTATTATTCCTGAGCACAATTCTTTCTTTTTTTGTTCCTTCTTTTTTTCTATCCGCCTGCCCAGCAGATGGAAAAATGAAAAAGCCTGTAATAGTAGAAGAAAATAATTCAACCACTGAAGAAAAAACCAAAAATAATAAACCCGCTCCCGAGCAAAAACCTGATCCTTTTGCAGTTGAAAATAGTTCCCATATTCTAGTTTTAGGGGGTGGATACTCACCCTCGGGAAATCAAGTCTCCTTGGAGAGCAATGTTAAGTATTTTCGTAAAATTCGGGCAAGCATTGGCTTGACTGATGCTTCCATGCATACCTATTTTGCTGATGGCAAAGATCAGGGGAGTGATTTACAGTTTTTTGATCCAAACTTCTCGGTACCTGATATTAATTTAGGTTTTGCAGAACTTTTTGGAAAAACTAAAGGCATCGCCAATCAATACAGATCTAATCAATTAAACCCGAACGGTAGCTCCACCATCGCCAATCTGGACCGGTGGTTTAATCAGAGAAAAAAATCTCAGATAGCGGGGATAAACCTAATCTACTTTACAGGGCACGGAGGCAAAGGGGGCAGCAAGACCCCACACAATACGACCGTATATTTATGGTCCAATGTAAGGCTCAAAGTTGACGAATTTGTTAAAAAGCTAGACCAACTACCTATCGAACAATCCACTATCTTAGTAATGGTTCAGTGCTACAGTGGGGGTTTTGCCAATGTGTTATTTGAAAATGGTGATCCGAAAAAAGGACTATCCAAGCATGCACGAGCTGGATTCTTCTCCACTATTCAAACCCGAGTCGCCGCGGGTTGTACTCCTGATATTCGCGAAGAGAACTATCAGGAATACAGTACCTCTTTCTGGGAGGCATTGAGTGGGGTGTCTAGAATTGGAAAGAAAATCAGTAAACCAGATTATAATTCAGATGGGCAAACATCCCTCATGGAAGCTCATTCTTATGTGAGTATCAATTCAAATACCATCGATATTCCGATCAAGACTTCTGATGTACTTCTGAGGAAATTCTTACCCGATGAATTTAAACCAAAAGTCAAAACTCCCGAAAAAACAGGGGTGCTCGATAAATACCTCCCCGGTTTTTTAAAAAAAGATTTAAATTCGACCGAGACTCAACCAGTGGTAAAACTTGATGATTTCTCCAAATCCATTCTCTCCGATTGGGCAAAGCCGGAGGAAAACGCAATTCTTGTGAATTTATCTAAAACTTTAGAATTGAAGGAGGATTACCCCGGAAAGGAAATCAAAAAACTTCAGGAACAACTTAAGAAAGAAAGAGAATCTATCGAAAAGGAAAAGAAAAAAGCCTCAGATCAAAAAAATAAGTACCGGGACGAACTTCGTAAATTATTGATGTCCAAACATCCAGAAATTTCTAACCCCTATCATCCTACTACGACTCTGCTCCTATCAACTGATCAAAAGCAGGGCGTACTCAAAATTGTTAATCAAAAAGGAACCTGGAAAAAACTTTTAGAGGAAAAAGGTAAAGTTGAAGAACTGGAGTCACAACGCTTTCTTATCGAGAAGAAAGAGGTAAAAATCATCAGACTGCGCAAGTGTATTGAAAATATAATTCTTGCCCATTTACTTACCCAAAAGGGAAGTTCTGATCAGATTATGCAATACAATCGACTGCTTACTTTGGAAAGATTTATCTTATCAAACAAGTAATATGCCAAGCATTTGACTCCCAAAATACTTGGCTGATAAGAAAACT
Organism: uncultured Opitutales bacterium; assembly: GCA_963924995.1. Lineage (GTDB taxonomy): Bacteria > Verrucomicrobiota > Verrucomicrobiia > Opitutales > Seribacteraceae > Seribacter. Next base: position 1,885 of record CAWUUU010000090.1, on the reverse strand, counting down.
GTGCTAGTAATACAGACTTTTTAGAATCCGCGACCACGAAGGGCGGTGTCTAATTGCTTTTGAAATTCCGCTACATCTTCATCGGACGGTTTATATTGTTCATCTCCACCGGAAAGACCGAGTCGTCCAAATTGATCAAGTGTCCACTTCTTATTCTGTCCATCAGAAAAAACCACGCTCCCACTCGCCATCGCACCTGGAGGATTTACCTTATCCAACTCAACGGATACTCCGCCTGCACCTTCTAATGGAGCATCAACTGCAGGTTGAGCGGTTGCTTCGCCATCAGCAGTCTTAGGGGGTGTTGGTTCCTCCTCATCCACTAAAATGAGATTAAGGTCATCCACAAGAAAACGAACATCTATATAGGTCATCACGACTCCAAAATCGGTGTTAATCTTTTTTTGGATATCAGAAAGTCCAACCCCATCAGCTACCCATAGAGCAATTTCTTTTTTCTGTTCTTCAGAAGGTTCGGATGGAGCCTTTACACTCGGTTTTTCTTCTTCTGTGGATTCGGTGGATTCAAATGGGTCGTCGGTCATGATAGTATGTAAAGGCTCACTTGATAACAAGTTATCTGTAAAAAGACAAGAAGCGAAAGTCTAACCTCGCTAAAGAATTATTCGATAGTTTGAGAAAGTTCATCTTTCAGGTATTCGACGGCATATTTGATCGAATTATCCTGGTCCATCATGTTTTCAACAGTCTTACAGGCATGTATCACAGTACCATGATCTCTTCCGCCGAAAGCATTACCAATTTCCTGAAGTGAATGCTCGGTTAAAATCCTCGATAAATACATCGCGACTTGCCTTGGAAAGGCGATGTTAGCTGGTCGGCGACGAGAAAGCATATCGGCCATACGTAAATGGTAATAATCAACCACTTTCTTCTGAATTGTCTCAATTGTGATTCGACTTAAATTTTCCTCACGAAGAATATCTCGGAGCAGTCTTTGAACCGTTTCCAAATCTGCTTTCCTTCTCGTTAAGCCAACATAACCAGCAACCCGAGTTAAAGCCCCTTCCATTCTTCTGACATTTCGAGCAATACTTTTAGCGAGAAATTCGATAATTTCGGGCTCAATTGAAATGCCCATCGCATCTGCCTTACATTTAAGAATCGCTACACGAGTCTCCCAATCCGGTGCTTGAATATCGGCCACTAAGCCCCATTGAAAACGGGAAAGAAGACGGCTTTCAATTTTGTCAATTTCACCAGCCGGGCGATCACTCGTCAGAAAAATTTGCCTTTGGGAATCATAAATATCATTAAAGGTATGGAAAAACTCCTCCTGTATCCGTTCTTTCCCCGCCAAGAATTGAATGTCATCAATCAATAAGTAATCACAACTCCGATATCGTGAACGGAACTTCGTTAATGTATTCTCCTGAATCGCCCGGATAAATTCATTGGTGAATTTCTCACAAGATACATAAGTAATTCGACAGGAAGGATTTCGGTTTAATGCTTGGTGTGCAACCGCATGCATTAAATGGGTTTTCCCTAAACCGGTTTCACCGTAAAGAAAGAGTGGGTTGTAAGCATGAGCTGGTGCGTTTGATACAGCAACACAGGCAGCATGAGCTAATTCGCTTCCCCCACCCACGATGAAATTGGAAAAAGTATTTTTGGGATTAATACCAAGCGAACGACCCTGCAAGGCCGGTCCGGTCATTCGAGAACTCGATTTTGGATTGGGCGTAGGGATCGAAGACATACGGTCATTCGATGTGGAGGATTCATTTCCAATATCACCAAGCAACTCAACTGTGAATGGACGGGCCACTAATCGATCGGCTTCCCGGCGGATAATATCAAGGTAATTATCTCGAATCCAAATTGCTGAAAATTCGTTTGGAGTGATAAGTTCACATCCATC
>CAWUUU010000089.1:0-5049 GCA_963924995.1 uncultured Opitutales bacterium | reverse complement strand
CGTCCCGTCGTGGTACCAGGAACCACCCCGTGAGACCCGATTCGAGCCCGAGGCCCCACCTGTTGGGTCCACCACCGGGTTGCCGGTAGGATAAGTTGCACCATACCTGTCCGCGGTCCATTCCCAGACATTTCCGTGCATATCAAAGAAGCCCCATGGGTTGGCCGCGTATTGGGCCACATCACGAGTCTGTTTGAAATCGTTACCTGTATTCCAAGCTCCATCCCAATTATAATTCGCATTCGAACTGGCAATGGTCGCCCCCCAAGAATAGGCCGTGCGGGCACGACCACGGCCTATTCTTGGGGCACGACCATTGCCAGTTCGAATGCGAATTATAATTGGGATGGTGGTGCTAATGATGGAAACGATTTCAAACAGACTCGCGATGTAGGCCAGTATAGCGCCAACCCTTGGGGCTTTTTCGACATGCACGGAAATGTGTGGGAGTGGACTGCAGACTGGTACCAAGCGGCTTATCCCACTGGCAACCCGGTAATCGATCCGACCAGTCCGGCTTCGGGCTCGAATCGGGTCACGCGGGGTGGTTCCTGGTACCACGACGGATCGTCCCTGCGTTCTGCTAGGCGCGTCTACAACACCCCCAGCAACCGCACCAACAACCTTGGCTTCCGTGTTGGTTTCCAAAAAAGCCAGTAATGAAGAAGCGAGAAGAAGGGTAGTTCAATGGGTGTGCTGTTCCCGTTAGGTGATCGAGTGGATTGCCGCGTCGGGTTTCAAGGAAACCCTTCTCGCAATGACAAAGCTATGTACGGAAGGATGACGGATATTGCGTAATGGAAAGGCGGAGTGCGGCGGGCCTGGACCAAAGGGGCGGTAGCCCAAATGGGCCATGCCAGCAAGCGGAGCCCCGGTGTAAATTCGCCTCCTAATTGTACTATAATTTAATAATACTTTGTCATCGCGAGCCCCTCGCGGGCGTGGCGATCCACTAGGGAACCAGTAGACGCACAGACTAGCCGGATCGTATCCCTCGAGACACGATGGATTGCCACGTCCCTCGCTCCGCTCCCTACTCGCAATGACAATCCTACTCTACTTTCAAGTAAGAGTATTCTGTATTACCGAATTCTTTCGACTTCGTATGCATCCAGTTGATCATCCGTCGATAAAATCGGAGCATTCCGATTTTGTGCTTCTGCAATAAGGTAGCGATCAAAAGGATCCCTATGGTGCCAGGGAAGTTTACTTGCCTGGCACATTACCTGCCAGGATAATGGAGCAATTTCAAACCCCTGCTTTTCCAATTCATTAGGAAATTCGAGGGTGGTGGCCGGGCTGTAATTTAATTTCCCCAAACTTGTTTTGATTGATATTTCCCAAAGGCTGGCAATGGAAACGAGGGAAAGTCGATTTGAATCTTCGATTAAATCCGCAGCCCGAGAGGGTAATCTGCGATCATTTTGTAGAAAGAACAAAAGTATATTGGTGTCGACGATTTGCTCGATCATTTCTTTTTGGTGGAATTATATTTTCCTTTAGGCTCAGAAGCTTTCAGTAAAGATGGGGATTCGGAGGTGAAGAAGTCTTCGAAACCAATTTCGGACTGATCAAAATCCTTACTCATTTTAAAATTCTTTCCCTTTAGACATCCACGAACAGGGGAATTTTTCGATGGTGGTCTTAATTCAGCAACGACTTTTCCATGCCTGGTCAAGGCAATCGAATTACCCGATTCCTGCACTTCCTGAACCAGAGCAGAAATTTTTGTTTTTGCTTCGTATAAACCAACTTCTTTCATAGGCTTACAATAGACCAGGTTGGTCTATTTAGCAAGGTCACTATTTTCTTATCAAAAAGGCGTCTTTTCCCATCTTGTCATCGCGAGGGCGTAGCCCGTGGCGATCCACTGTGTTCCAATAATCGAAGAGATAAGTCGTCCGAGTCTACCAATACACCATGGATTGCCACGTCCCTCGCTCCACTCTTTCCTCGCAATGACAAAGATCGCTATGTAGCCGAATCGCTCACATCACTCCCCTTCACCTTGTCATCGCGAGGGCGTAGCCCGTGGCGATCCACTGTGAACCAGTAACCGAAGAGACAAGTCATCCGTGCCACCCCCGGGACACAATGGATTGCTGCGTCCCTCGCTTCGCTCTTTCCTTGCAATGATAAGTTGAAAGCAGGGAGATAGAGAGTTACTGATCTTTACTTGAAGAAACCGAGGAGATGCTTTAACTTAGAATCATGAAAATCAATTTTACCTACTGGACGGAGGAGGATGGCACTGTGTTGGGGTATTTGAATGATTATCCAGATCATTGGACGCAGGGCGAAAATTTTGATGACCTTAAAGAACATCTACTCGATTTGCACAAGGAATTTTCTGATGATTCATTGCCAGGCATTCGTAAGGTCGGGCAGCTTGAAGTTGCGTGAAAAGGGTTGATCTTGTAAAGCGTCTCGAAAAGGGAGGCTGCAAGTTGTTAAGGCATGGGGCAAAGCACGATATTTATTTTAATCCGGATAAGGGGTTATCCCAACCAGTGCCCCGTCATCGTGAGATCAATGAAAGGCTGGCCAAAAAGATTATTCGCGATTTGCTGGAGCGTTAATTTGTATAACCAGAGTGCTTGTAATGCCCTGCAAATCAGTGTGAGCTAGTACGCGAGCTCCATCATCTGCTCGCAACCCCGAAGCCACGATAGATTGCCGCGTCCCTCACTTCGCTCTTTCCTGGCAATGACAAGAGCGTGTTGTAATCGAACCGCACACTGCATCACTTCACATCTTGTCATCGCGAGGGCGTAGCCCGTGGCGATCCACTGTGCTCCAGGAAGCGTACAGGCTACCCGGATCATCTCCCCCGAGACACGATGAATTGCCGCGTCTCTCACTTCGCTTCCTCCTCGCAATGACAAATTGTCTTAATTTCATTGTAAGTGCTAAATTAAGCGCTATATTTAGTTTAAATATGAATACATTATTTAGTGCTTTTTCGGCCAGTGTTTCTGAACTTAAGAAGAACCCCAGTCAATTGATTGAGGAATCTGAAGGCGAATCAATTGCGATCCTGAATCATAATAAACCGACTGCTTACTTGGTGCCTGCCGAGAAATACGAACGGATGATGGAGGAGTTGGATGATTTGAATATTTCCCGCATCATTCATGAGCGAGAAGAGGAGAAGAAATTGGCCAAGGAAGTAAGTCTGGATGACTTATAAGCTAAAGTTTCTTCCAAGTGCTTGGAAGGAGTGGAATAAAATAGGAGATGTTATCCGGGAACAGTTCAAAAAGAAGCTTGGTGAGCGAATCGTGAATCCAATGGTTCAGGCTGATCAACTGAGAGGTTTTAAAAATTATTATAAGATCAAACTCCGATCCGCAGGGTATCGACTGGTCTATGAAGTGGATCGAAATGAAATCGTCATCTATGTGATTACTGTTGGGAAGCGGGAAAATGATTTAATTTACAAGAAGGTACAAAAACGAACGCGAAAAGAGTAGGGATACGCTGTTCCTCATTAACCGAACTGCATTCTCCGCCCGCGTCCTCCGAGACACGATGGATTGCCGCGTCGGACTGTCGTCCTCCTCGCAATGACAAGGAGTGAAGGGGGAAAAGATTAGCTTTTATTTCGTTCTACAAGTTCTTCGAAATCGATCTTATCTTTAGCCCGAGGGGATGCTTTTTTGTTTTTCAGAAGAGAATTGATTCCAATGAATGGGATGTTTAACCCATTGATCATAAAATCTTTTTTTTCTGTAAGGCATTCATCAAAGGTAACTCCATCAATACCGGTAAGAACTTGAATTTTTATAGGTTCCCTTCCAATTTCAACAACCATATCGGGTTCGAGAAAGTCCTTTTCTTCTAGGCCTAGATCGGAAAATCCAAAATCAGATAGAGTTTTCAGAATTTTTGCTGCATTCTCACTTCGAAGGGCAATGAAAATATCCAAATCTCCAGTGTAGCGAGGAAATCCGTGAATACCAACGGCATAGCCCCCAACGATTAAATAGTTAACCTCGTTTTTTTCGAGTAATTCGATGAACTCTCGGAAATGGTTGTTTAGCATGTTGAGAATCGTGTGAAAGTCGGATGGTTTCAACTGCCTGAATCCGTTGTTCGGGGGTCTGTTTTAACCAATAATCAGAGTCCTTTTTGGGTTCGTGTAGTTTTCTTTTCCGAATAAGTACCATTAGATTCAATGTAATCGAAGTCGGGAGCTTGGTCAACTATGTGTCGAGATTTATAAAGATACGTTTGGGCGTGGAATAAAAGAATTGTACTTTAGCACTATCATTTTCCGCGATGACAAAATTTGTTGTCAGCACGAGGGAGTAGTCCGTCACGATCCACTTTGAACCAATAAGCGAACCGCCTTGCCCGATGGCCTTCCCCGAGACACGATGAATTGCCGCGTCGGACTGTCGTCCTCCCTCCTCGCAATGAAAAAGTGCTGGGTTACCAACTATAGCAGGCGTGTGCTTCAAGTTCGCGGATAAACAATTGATTCCCCGAAACCGCGAGGTGTGCCCAGGTGGGAGATTCCGAGATGGTACGCTTTTCAAGGATAATAAATTTTTCCGGGCTCGGTTTGATCAGGTAAAGGATTCCACTTTCGTCGAGGGCGAGGATTTCTTTTCCATTTGAAACCATCGACATATACTTGCCAAAGGACTCGCTACTTATCCACTTGGTTTCCCCGTTTTTCATATCGAGGCAGGTGATTCGTTGTTTCTTTAAGTGAATGTAACAAAACCCATCAATCATGATCGGGCCAGACATGTAGCCTTCCTGCTTATTTTCCCATGCCAGCTGAACACTTTGTTTATCGCCCGTTTTTTGGATATCCAACATGAGGGATTTCCCCCCATAGCTACTGGTGAAAATTTGATTGTCCAGAATAGTGGGGGTTAAGATGTTCATACCCCGGAATGCCTTGATTGGTTTGGACCAAAGTTTTTTTCCACTTTGAGGGTCAACTCCGGCCAGATCGGTGCGGGTTTGTACGACCAATTGTTTTACTCCATTGATCTCCTTGATTACGGGGGAGGAGAAGGCACTTCCAAACATACC
>CAWUUU010000088.1:0-7813 GCA_963924995.1 uncultured Opitutales bacterium | reverse complement strand
TGAATACGACGAGGATGCTCTCGCTAAGGAAGTTGCTGCTTACGACGAAGTGGGAGAAGATCTAACCACCTCATTAGGTGACTTGCTTGACGAAGCCACTGCTAGTGATAAAGAGTAACCTATCGTTTTTTATATAGGATTTTGCTCACGCAGAATCTTGGACTAATCTAATTCTTTTATATCCTTTTAGCGTTTAGCTTCTTGGGTATTAATTCTACTCTGAGCTGCTGTGTTACAAATCTTTTGATCTTTTTGTTACTATTTATTATCTGTAAAGCATTGGCTATCAGTTTTATCTAGCAGTTTCTAATTTTTACCGCTAATTTTTAATTAGTCTAACAAAGATTTGAATGTTTTGTATACAAAGTACTCAGTTGTTTCGTAGTAACTTCATTGAAAACATGGATGGAGTGGAAGTTATTAAAATAACTCACTAAAATTTGTTTATCAATGCTTTGCGGTATCTTGAATAATATTTGCCTGTTGAAGAATTCCTTTGAGAATTCTATTTCTTTCCTCAACCCGTTTTTCTTCTTCAATTTCCTCTAAAGTTCTTTGTTTTTCAAAAGTTGCCATATTTTTACGAAGTTGCCTAAGTGCTTGCTCTTGAATTTGACGAACTCTTTCCCTCGTAACGCCAATCTTTACACCTACTTCTTCAAGGGTGAGGGGATCACGACCTTCTAATCCAAATCTTAATCGTATGATATCAGCCTCCCGAGGTTCGAGCCTGGACAGGACGATATTGACATCGCCAATTAAGCTTTTGCGTTGAAGTTGTTCGAAAGGGTTAATGGCATTGTCATCGGCCACCACTTCTCCAAGCGTAGAAGTTTCATTTTCCCCTAGGGGAGAATCTAGGGAGGCAGGTTTTTTACTTACCGATTTGAGATGAGCGACTCGCGAAATTGGTAAATTCATTTCTGCAGCTAATTCATCGTCGGTCGGATCTCGATCCAATCGTTCAGCTAACTCTGCTGTAGTTCTTCTCATTTGCATAACCCGGTCAACCATATGAACCGGCAAGCGAATGGTTTTGCTTTGATTTGCGAGGGCACGCTTAATCGATTGCTTAATCCACCAAGCTCCATAAGTGCTTAGTTTTCCTCCCTTAGTCGGATCAAATCTTTCTACTGCTTTCATTAATCCAATATTTCCTTCATTGATCAAATCTAAAAGGGACAATCCAATATTGGCATATTGTTGTGCAATTTTCACCACAAGCCTAAGATTAGCGGTGATCATTTTTTCCCTGGCTTTTGCATCTCCTTTTTGAATGAGTGCAGCTAACTCAACCTCTTCCTTTACGGTAATTAATGGAATGGCAGAAATTTGTTGGAGATAAATATTGAGGGATTCTTGTTCTGGGTTTTGCATATAATATGGTTTTTGTTACAGAATTAAGATGAAATTTGTTCAGCGAGAGCAAGTGCTTTTAGCATCCCTTTAGCTTTGTTAAAGGTTTCCTGATATTCGTTTTCTGGAATTGAATCTGATACAATTCCAGCACCTGCTTGTAAATGTAATATATTTTTTGAAATGATAGCAGTTCGAATTGCGATGCAAGAATCATGATTGCCTTCATATCCGAAATATCCAAGTGCTCCCGCGTATATATTTCGCTGAATTTTTTCAAATTCAGCAATAATTTGCATTGCACGAACTTTGGGCGCACCGCTTACGGTACCAGCCGGGAAAGTAGCACGTAAGAGATCAAAGGCATTTAATGAAGGATCAAGCTTTCCTACGACTTGAGATACAATATGCATAACATGAGAATATCTTTCAATGGTCATGTACTCAGCTGCTTGAACAGTTCCTACTTGGCAGACTCGTCCAATATCGTTTCTTGCTAGGTCTACCAGCATTAAATGTTCTGCCTTTTCCTTCTCGTCTGCCAGGAGATCGATTTCGAACTCTTTATCTTCCTTTTCTGTCTTTCCCCTTGGACGAGTCCCTGCTATCGGCCTAATGAGCACATCTTCTCCAGTGAGTCGAACGTGGACCTCCGGAGAAGCCCCTACCACCGCGAAATCATCTCCCTCGAGTAAGAACATGTATGGTGAGGGGTCGATGGCACGTATAGCTCGATATAGATTAATCGGTGGGCCAGAATAGGGGAGGGAGAATCGCTGAGAAAGAACTGCCTGGATAATATCGCCTGAGCGTATGAATTCTTTTGTTTTTAAAACGAGTTCTTCAAATTCTTCTTTGGAGAGGTTACCAGTGACATTTTCAATCGTTCCAGTTCCGTTAATAGATGCGGGGCTAAGATTTGATGGACAAGCTAAAAGATCGATGGTCTCTTCAATTCTAGCACAAGCTTCTCGATAAGCACTTTCGGGATCATCTCCAGGAGTTGAATTAGCGCAGATCGTTAATGATTGATGTGCATGATCGAAAACGAGAACTAAATCTGCGATCATGAAGTAGAGCATTGGGAGATTAAGCTCGTCCGTCTCATGAATAGGTACGGTCGGTTCTACACGATTTGCATACTCATAGGAGACATAGCCTACTGCACCTCCAGAAAATCGAGTTTCATCGGCAAAGCCTAAATAATTTAATCCTTCTAATTCCTTCTCAATAATTTTCAGCGGATCTGCTGGAGTAGGGATTGTTTTAGGCTCAATACCAGATTCTATAATCAAAGTTTCTGTTTGTCCGCATGAGATGATTTTTTTTGGATTACAACCAACAAAAGAAAATCGGCTTACCTGTTCCCCCCCCACAACAGATTCAAAGAGAAAAGCAGGTTTGTTTTTCGAAAGCTTAGCATATGCCGAAAGGGGAGTTTCTGCATCCGCAGTAAACTCTGCCCGAACTGCGATGACATCGAATTCTTTAGATTGAATTTTAAATTCTTCAAGAGAAGGTAATGTGTGCATCAAACTAATTATTAATAATGAACAGTTTTGTATTAATCGTGTAAATTCTATACGAGTATTGAACTTTTAACAAAAGAACTCAATTTTTGTGATTGCACGAATGCTAATTTCAATTTCCACATATAAGATGTAACAGGAAGAAAAATAGAAAGACGAGCAAGAACAAAGAAAGTATCAAATGAAAAGACAAGTACATTGTGTTATTATGGGAGGTGGGCGAGGTACTCGTTTATACCCTTTAACGAAATTAAGGTGTAAACCAGCCGTGCCCTTGGCTGGGAAATATCGATTGGTGGATATACCTATAAGTAATTGCATCAATTCTGGTTACAATAAAATCTATTTGTTAAGCCAATTTAATACCGCGTCATTACACCGTCATGTTCAAGATGCGTATAGGTTTGATCGCTTTGGAGGAGGCTTTGTTGAGATTTTATCTGCTGAGCAGACTGAATATGGCGATGATTGGTATCAAGGAACAGCGGATGCTGTCCGCAGGAATATTATGCACTTTCATGCCAAGCCCGATGATATTTTTGTGATTCTCTCTGGAGACCAATTATATCGAATGGATTTTTCAAAAATGGTTAAAGAGCATTTGTCAAGAGGGGCGGAGGTCACAGTTGCTGCCAAGCCTGTTCCTACCGATGAAGCTTCAGGTCTTGGGTTGTTAAGTGTAGGTGAGGATTCAAGAATTACTGATTTTGTTGAAAAACCTACAGATCCAGATGTTATTGCGAGTTTAGTTCCTACTGAATTAAAATCACCGGATGGGCAATGTGATCGAGTACTGGCTTCAATGGGGATTTATGTATTTAACGCATCCTCTATGTTCGAGGCATTGGAGGGGGACGCTAAGGACTTTGGCAAGGAAATCATACCCTCGCTTGTTCAGGATAAAGATATTCGTTGCCATGTGTTTGATGGTTATTGGGAGGATATTGGAACTGTGAAGGCATTTTTTGATGCTAATTTACAACTTACTGAACCAGTCCCCTCTTTTAATTTTTACGACGAAGAGCATCCTATTTACAATTATCCAGACATATTACCCACGGCAAAGCTTACTCATTGTGACATGGATAGAACAACAGTTGCGAGTGGATGCATGATTGGACGGTCAACCTTTAAACGATGCATGCTTGGAGTCCGTTCAATGGTAGGCGATAACTGTAAGTTCGAAAATGTGGTGATGATTGGAGCCGATTATTTTGAAACTCATGAGGACATTGAAGTACCAGAGAACATTTCTGAGATTCCAGATGTAGGCGTTGGAGATAATTCAGTAATTAAAAATTCAATAATTGATAAGAATGCCCGAATCGGATCAAATGTAATGCTTTCGCCTGAAGGACTTGAGGAAGGTTGGGCAGATGACCATAAAGGCGTGTATGCCCGGGACGGAATTTTAGTGATAGTCAAAAATGCGATCGTGCCCTCTGGGACGAAGATTGGTTCTGAATAAAAGCATTTTTGTCTTGATCCATTTATCTTTGATAAATATCCGAGTTGAATGACCGATATACCAGCAGAATTATTTTACACCAAAGATCACGAGTGGATTAAGCAAGATGCGGATGGATCCTGTTTAATTGGAATTACCAATCACGCACAGGACAGCCTTGGCGATGTTACCTTTGTTGAAATGCCATCCGTTGGAGAAAGTTTTGAAAAAGGTTCTGTATTTGGAGTGGTCGAATCGGTAAAAGCGGCATCCGATTTATACATGCCGATAACGGGTGAGGTAACTGAGATTAATGAAGAACTTAATGACTTACCCGAGCGAGTTAATACCGATCCTTATACAAGTGGTTGGATGATTCGAATTAAGCCTGCTGAGCAAATTGATTCATCTCAATTACTTGATGCAAAAAGCTATGCTTTAGAGATTGGATAGGATTGTAAAAATGCTATAAAAATCGCTTGCGAAAAAGGGTAAATCTGAGTTAAGTTAGAACTCTGTTGATGTTTTCCCCTAAAAGCTTTTGTTTATCATCGATCTTGCCGACCAAGATGTTTCTTTGTGGGTTTAATTATCTATCACTTTTTTTTCTAACCCAGTTTTTAGTCAATGATTTAGAGGCAGTCGACGCTTCCGTTATTGTTGCATCGGTCGAGGGTGAAGTTTTCTCTATCTCCATTGAAGATGAATTTCAAGTGACATTAGACTCTTCTTCCGTAGGCAAAAAAATTGAAGAGAAATCCATTCTTCTCACCGGCAAAAGTGGTAGTGCCTCTCTTTTATTTTCAAATGGTGCCCTTATCACAATTAAGCCAGGTAGCCGTTTTTATCTGAGGAAATTTGCACAAAAAAGTTTTACTTCTGATCATAATGCCAAGCCATCTGAGATTGAAGAAGAACCTTCACAGTCGGAACTTCTTGCTCATCTTGATTTTGGAAATTTAATTGTTAAAGCACCTAAACTTAGAAAAGGTTCCTCAATGGTGCTAAGTAGTCCTTTGGGAACCGCGGGTATTAGAGGTACGATGTTTCAATTGGTTGCAGTTAGGAATCCTGTCACTGGTGATATTACCGGTGGAGTAAATTTAATTTCTGGAGATATTTCTTTTACTGATGTAGGAGGAAATGAGGTCACACTAGTTTCAGGGCAATCCTTGCAACTTGCATCCGGTAAACTTGGTGAATCAATGGCCACGATGCCTGGTGGTTTGGTTAACCTTACCGCCACTTATGGAGCAGCACTTACAGGGGGAGAAATGCCCCCCTCTATTGATATGCTTTTCCCTGGAGTAACAGGAACCGAGAGCGAGGGGGAATCATCTGCTCTGTTTTCCTCGGCAACGAATGAGGCAATGGATACAGACTGGGAGATGGTGCACGAAATCGCATCAGAAATCTTTTTCACAATTGAATCAAGTGAAACGAGTGCTTCGAGTTTTTCCTTTGATGATGTTTCTGACGCAGTCACTGTATCAACTCCATCTCCCCAACTCCAAGCACCGAGTGTTCCCTCTTCTATAAGTGGAGCAGTTCAACAGACTGTGGAAGGGTTAGAGGATCTTTATATAAAATCTCCGACAATCTCTCTGGTTGAAGGAGCGAATAAGATTTCTAGTGATCAATTAATCATCGAATATTTAGTTCAGCGTAAAAATCGCAACTATCCAATTGATGATTATGGTCCTTTTAAAATTCTGCCCGTAAATTCTAAAACTTACCCATCTTATTCTGCAAAAACATTGGGAAGTATTGACATTACATCTGGCGTAAAAGTTTCAAATCTGGATGCGGTGAATTATTCAATTCTCGGGCACGAGGCAAAAATTACTCTGTATGTAGATGATTTTGCTTTTAGAAAAGTAAACTTTGCCGATGGTTCACCGGTATCTGCAACAATAAACCCAACGGTTAAAATTGTGGATAGCCTAAAGCCTATCGTTTCTTTTTCGGATGGTAATGAACAAACCAATCCTTATGTCGTGGAGGGGGAAATTGGATCTAAATTTATCGATCCAGGAGTCTCCTTAATTGACAATTACTATTCTGAGCAAGAAATAGTTAGTTTTATGGGACTTTCGGAAGGACCCGAGAAAAGTTCTTTTGGTTCGGTCAATATGGAAATTGCCGGAGTTTATCAAATTACTTACCAAGGGATCTCAGATCCTTCTGGTAATGTTAATGAGCCAGCTACCCGTTGGGTGAAGGTTGTTGATAATTCAGCCCCTAAAGTAACTCTTTATGGTTCAAACCCAATCTACATAGATCTAAATGCATCCAGTGTTTTTAAAGACCCGGGAGCATTTGCAATTGATAATTTAGATGGAACAATTGAATGGGGAGACGAAAGAGTTAAAGTCTTAGTTGAGATGCTGGTTGATGACAATTTACAATCTTATAACTCAATTGATAATTCCTTAGAAAATATTATAAATGAGGCGAAGAAGCAAGATAGTGTAAACGCGACTTTCAGATTGAGATATCAAATCACAGATTTGGCCGGTAATATTTCGGAAGTCTTTCGACAGATTGTTTTAATTAATTCGCCCTTCAAGACACCGACCATGGTCTTGCATGGGGATAATCCATTATATCATGAGGTAAATACTTCTTTTTCAGATCCAGGAGTCACTGCTTACAAGGACATGGGTAGTGGCGTCTCGCCCATTAATTTGAACAACAAAGTAAGTGCACTTGCGTATTTAGGGTCCAGTATTTCTGGGTTAGATTCAAGCATAGTGAATTACAACATTAATAAACAAATCTATGTTGATGCAGATGGTGAGGAAGATTCGAATAAGAAAGCCATTATAAAATATTCAGTCACAGACGAATTTGGTAATGAAGTTAAACTTGACCGAGAGGTTCGTATTGTTGACTCAACTTCACCGGTTATTTCTCTTAATGATACAGGTGGTCTAGATTTATTAAATTTGCAGGTCGGGGTAGTTTTTACAGATCCACGTGCTGTTGCTACTGATAATTACGACAATAACCCTGTTCTCATAACTACCCTCAAGTCTTTAACCAAAAATACAGAAATGATCGATCCTTCTGGAGGAGATATTTTTGAAACTCTGAATTCAATAGGTTTTTGGGAACCTGGAGATTATGAGATCATTTACCAATCTACAGATTTAAATGGTAATACAGGAACAAACAAAAGAAGTCTGCGTGTAGTGGATACAATTGCTCCTCTAATGTCTGTGATTCCTCACCAGTTTCTTTCATCTCCATCTACAAATACTCTTAACGCTGATGTTCCTGTTACATCTTCAATGATTAATTATCCATCTAACCCATTGCCAAATGATATATTAAGTTTGATATCAAACATCTCTGGTTACGACCATATAAACAAAACATATGTCCAGATTGATGATGATCCCTATGTTAACACATTTGGAAGTCAAAAAGACTTTTATATTAAAGATCTTCCGGATGATCCAAATGATGTTAATTTTGA
>CAWUUU010000087.1:0-4537 GCA_963924995.1 uncultured Opitutales bacterium | reverse complement strand
TCCATTCTCCTCCTCCTCGGATTTTTAAATGCCCTCGTAGGGAACCCAGTTAAATATTCTGCCTCGGGGGATAAAAAAGGTAAGCATATCGTGTTAATTGCCAGCGACCACGAATATCGTGCGGAAGAAACAATTCCGGCTTTAGCTCGTATTTTAGCGGTTCATCATGGTTTCGACTGTACCGTGCTCTTTGGATTGGATGAGAGTGGAGAAATTGAAGCAGGTGCATCTAATATCCCCGGATTGGAAGCCTTGAAAAAAGCGGATGGTGCGATCTTTTTCATCCGTTTCTTGGCTCTCCCTCCTGCTCAAATGAAACATATTGATGAATACCTCAATCGTGCAGGACCAGTACTTGGGCTTCGTACTTCCACTCATGGATTTAATTACAAAGATACCAAAGATCCCTATTATAAGTACCATTTTCGCTACTCAGGTAAGGACTACGATGCGGGATTTGGTCATCAAGTACTGGGACAAAGTTGGGTAGGTCATTACGGACAGAACCATAAACAAAGCACGCGAATTTCTATGATCCCTTCACAAAAAGACAATCCAATCCTGCGTGGTGTAAAAGATATTCATGTACAAGCTGGTGGATACAACGCAGAAGAACAAAAAGATTGGAATGTACTGACCATGGCCCAACCCCTCATGTCGATGGATTTTGATGGTAAGCCCGATACAAAAAAGCCGCCAATGGCGAGTGAATGGACGCGTACCTACCAAGGAAAAGGAGGCAAAAAAGGTCGTGCATTCACCTCTCTTTATGGTGCATCAGAAGACATTCTCAATCCAGGCTATCGTAGATTGATCTTAAATGGAGTTTACTGGATGCTTGGATTAGAAGATAAAATCAAAGCTGATTCAAAAATTGACTTTGTTGGCCCCTACAAACCAAACACCTTTACCGGCTCCGAATTCGCAACTGGAATTAAGCCGTCCGCTTATGAAGGTTTAAAAAGCCAAATTCCTGCCCACAACAATTTGGCTCCACGAGGCAAAAAGAAAGTCGCGCCCAAGCCTGCAACCAAAGGAGCCCGTTTTATCCGTATCGAAATCCCCGCGGACAATCGCATTCTAACCCTCAATGAAGTGGAGATTTTCAGCGGTGGAAAAAATATTGCCCGAAACGGAAAGTCCAAGCAGTCCAGCATCGATGCGGGCGGAGTTCCTGAACGAGCTATTGACGGGAATAAAGACCCAGATTGGGGAAAACTTGGGCAAACCCATACCGACGGCTTTGGCACTACAAATCCATGGTGGGAAGTTGATTTAGGTAATGAGTTCGTTGTGGACGCAGTGGAAATCTGGAACCGAAAGGATTTTGAAAAGAGGATGGATGGATTTACTCTTCAGCTACTGGACTCAAATCGTAAACCTCTTTATAAAAGTGGTAAAACCAAGGGGGCCCAGCGTATAAAATTCACCCTCAAAAGCAGGACCATTATTGATTTCAAACTTTATAATGGAAAACCTGAACCTAAATCCGTTGCCGCTGCGCCCGTCAATGCGGAGGTACCCGCGGGTTACAAAGACGAACTTCCCTTCACTTTTGAGAAAGGTGATACGATTGCCATTTTAGGCAGCGGCCTCGCAGATCGTATGCAACACGATGCATGGGCTGAGACATTACTTCAAAGTGAACTGAAAGGTAAAAATGTAAGCTTTCGCAACATGAGTCTTTCCGGAGACCAACCAAATAAGTACCCGCGTAGCAGGGGATTTATTCCAATGAACGACTACCTTCGCCATGTAAAAGCGGATGCAGTGTTTGCCATGTTTGGATACAATGAATCCTTCGCCGGGCCAAGTGGAACCGATAACTACAAAAAACAACTGATTGAATTCGTCAAAAATACCCGGGCCACCAAGGCAAACGGAGAAAGCTTTCCCAGAATCGTCCTGTTTAGCCCGATTGCCTTTCAAAACTTAAAGAATCCAAATCTACCCCGTGGAAAAGCCCACAATCGCAACCTTGCTGCCTATACAAAAGCAACCGAAGAGGCGGCAAGAGAAGCGGGCGTTGCCTTTGTGGACCTCTACAATCCGACCCTTCAACTTTTTCAACAGACCAAGATTCCGCTTACCCTAAACGGTGCCCACTTGAACGAAGAAGGAAACCGTTTACTTTCCGAAATAATTGCAAAAGGTCTTTTACAAAAAGATATCGTAGCCTCACCCTCTATGGAAAAAATAAGAGAGGCAGTACTCGATAAAAACTGGCACTGGCACAACCGATACCGTGCAACCGATGGAAATGATGTTTGGGGTGGCCGCTCGGCCTTGCGCTTTGTGAACGACCAAAGCAATGAAGTGGTCCTTAAACACGAATTAGTCATGCTCGACTCAATGACTGCCAATCGGGACCAATTGATTTGGGCCCGGGCACAAGGAAAGGATGCAAAAGTGAACGACAGTAATGTACCCAAGCCCATACCAGTTATCTCTAATATTGGAGGCAAAAGCCGAAGTTCTAATGCAGGAAAGGAAGGGAATCCAAACTACCTCAGTCCAAAGGATAGCTTGAGCAAATTCGCAGTTCGTGATGGATTTAAAGTCAATCTCTTTGCAGACGAAAGTCGTTTTCCTAACTTGGCCAACCCAGTACAGATGCAGGTTGATACCAAAGGCCGTCTATGGGTTGCCGCATGGCCAACCTACCCGAAATGGGAACCACTGAAGGAAATGAACGACGCCCTGCTTATTCTTCCCGACGATGACGGGGATGGTAAGGCGGACCGCGTAATCGAATTTGCCCGGGTTCACAACCCACTTGGATTTGAGTTTTGGAACGGCGGTGTACTAGTGACATGTGGACCCGACTTAATTTTCCTTCGTGACAATGACGGGGATGATAAAGCCGACGAGCGATATGTGATCCTGCAAGGTCTTGGAACTTCGGACACACACCATGCGGCCAATAACTTAATTTTCGGGCCGGACGGTGGAATCTATTGGCAAAGTGGAGTGTTCTTACAACACAACCACGAGCATCCATGGGGCCCGGCGCTCAATACCGGATCCTCGGCCTTATATCGATTTGATCCCCGTCGTCACACAATCGCCACACACGGAAGTAACAGCCCAAATCCGCACGGTACTGCCTTTGACTACTGGGGTTACCTCTACGCCACGGATGGCACCGGCGGAAGGTCTTACCAAGTACGCCCGGATGGGAAGTCGTGGAAGATGCATTCTCTTCTGAGCAAAGAAGTTCGACCTGTTCCTGCCTGTGAGATTTTATCAAGTTCTAACTTTCCCGATGATATGCAGGGCGACTTTTTGATTTGTAACTCAATTGGATTTCTTGGCATCAAACAGTATAAATTACACCGCGATGGAAATTATGAACTCTCTAAAACGATAGGCCGTGGAAAAGACGCCAAAAAAGTGACCGAGAAAACCAAGCTTGGAGAAGTCTGGGGAACCCCGAACGGGCAGAAACTCAAAGTGACCAAGACCTTGGCAGATGGCTCAAATATAAAGGAAGAAGCCGATGGATTCATGCTTAGTGGCGACAAGAACTTTCGCCCGACAGACGCCATTTTCGGACAGGATGGGGGGCTTTATATTTCTGACTGGCAGAATGTAATTATTGGACATATGCAACACAATGTGCGGGATCCAAACCGCGACCATAAGCATGGTCGAATCTTCCGCGTTACCTACGACAAGAAACCTTTGCAAAAAGTGGTCAAAATTGATGGCCAGCCCGTGGAAAAACTTCTCGAGAACCTTATGCATCCTGTGGATAGTGTTCGTCACCGTACTCGGGTAGAATTGAGTGAACATGATTCGAAAAAAGTAATTGCTGCGACCCAAAAATGGATGAAGCAATTTGATCCAAAGAAAAAGGAAGACGCTCACCACTTGCTAGAAGCTCTATGGCTTCACCAGCAACATAATAAGCGTGACGGTAAACTGCTTAACCTAGTACTCAAGTCTCCGGCACCACATGCCCGAATGGCCGCACTCACTGTGCAGCATCATTGGTATAATGCGGATCCGGCTAATGGTTCAAATATGGAGGAGGAAGAAGTAGTGGAAGTTGCCCAAAAATCTGGCATCTTATCTGACACACCCGAGTTAACCACCATTCGAATTGCAACTTTGGTGGAAAAAATGAAGTACGATACGCCCAACTTAACGGTCAAGGCGGGCAAAAAAGTAAGTCTTACTTTTGTCAACCCTGACTTCATGCCCCATAACATAGTTTTAGTAAATCCTGGCAGTGCGGATAAAGTAGCCATGGAAGCCATGGCCCTAGGGGCAAATGGATTTGCAGTTGGTTTTGTACCCGAGAGCATAGATGTAATTTGGGCCAGTAAGCTGATTGATCATGGAGCAGAACAAGTGATTGAATTTAATGCTCCATCCAAGCCGGGGGATTACCCCTATGTGTGCACCTTCCCGGGGCACCACTTGATCATGCGGGGAAACCTGAAGGTGGTTAAGTAACTCTAATTAATCGAGTTTAACTATTTCCCAAAGGGGTATCCTTCAAAATTGAAGGATGCCCTTTTTTTTGATTGGG
>CAWUUU010000086.1:0-9951 GCA_963924995.1 uncultured Opitutales bacterium | reverse complement strand
GGTTTTGCTGCATGAATTTCTTTTAATTTTCCATCTGGAGAAAAGTAAGCGATATCCAAAGGGATTCTAGTATTTTTCATCCAAAATTTTTGGGCAGATGCTTGTTCGAAGACAAACAGCATTCCTGTTCCAGGCTCCATGTTTTCTCTAAACATTAATCCTTTTTGCCTTTCTTCAGGTAATACCGCTAATTCTACTTTAATTGTCTGCTCCCCGATATGAAAAGTAAAAAATTGTGGTTTAACATTTATTCTCTCTGATACACCTTGTGATTTTCCTTCGCAGGAAGATAGAGCAAACAATAAGATAAAAAGAAAATGATAATTGAGAATTGTTTTAGGTTTAATCATATTACACATTGATGAAAGAACTTCTTAATCAAATCAAGCGACTTCGTGTACTTGTAGTTGGAGATGTAATGCTTGACCGATATGTTTCTGGACAAGTTCATCGAATTTCTCCTGAGGCTCCTGTCCCTGTTCTTACCGTGGGAAACGAAAAAGTGGTTGCTGGTGGAGCTGCCAATGTCGCTTTGAATTCTGCTTCTTTGGGTGCGGATGTCGAAGTTTGTGGGTGGTTTGGAACTGATAATCAAGGCGATCAATTAAGAGAGCTTTTATTGGCACAAAAAATTCGGGTCGACGATTCGTTTTGTTTTTCAACCGTTCCGACAATAAGCAAAACAAGGGTTACTTCCGGTAATCAACAAATTTGTCGGGTGGATCGAGAAAATCCTCCGGTTGATTATCAACCTAACCTATCTCGCTTAGCGGATACTTTTATCGAAAAAGCAAGTCGATCTGATGTGGTTATAATTTCTGATTACGGAAAGGGATTCCTTACTAATGATCTACTCAAACTTCTCCGATCTCATTCATCATTTATTGCCGTTGACCCAAAACCCAGTCGATTATTGGATTACTGTAAACCCGATCTTTTAACTCCCAATCGTTTGGAAGCGCTTGAACTTGCAGGGAAATCCAGGTTGATGAAAGATGAATTTCCCCAAGACCAAATTACCCAAGAAATCTTCAGAAAGTTTTCGCCTCAAAAATTAGCCATTACCTTAGGGTCTGAAGGAATGCTTTTAGCCGAAGATGGAAAAGTTAAAAATACCATTCCAACTGCGGCCCGCGAAGTTTTTGATGTGTCAGGCGCAGGGGATACCGTCATCGCAGTTTTGGCGATGGCACTTGTTGCAGGAGGGGATTTTGAGGAATCTGCAAAACTAGCAAATTTAGCTGCCGGTATTGTTGTGGGTAAAGTCGGGACAGCAACAGTGTCGACGGAAGAGATGTTATCTTGTTTGTAAGAATTTCATGTCAAAAGCAGTTTTTTTAGATCGAGATGGTACTCTGATCAAGGATGTTCACTATCTTAAAAATCCCAATGATATTAAAATTATTGAAGGGGTCGGGGAAGCACTCCGATTGATTAAAAACGCGGGCTATTTACTCTTTATGCATACAAACCAATCAGGGATCGCTCGTGGGTACTATGATTGGGAAGATGTCCAAGCTTGTAACCAAAGAATGTTGGAGATGTTGAATCTCAAGGCCGATTTTTGGGATGGTATTTGTATTGCTCCAGAATCTCCTAATGAAAAAGATCTTGGATATCGCAAACCATCTGAAAAATATCAGTCAGAAATAATTTTGAAATATAGCTTAAACACTTCTTCCAGCTGGATGGTCGGAGATAAATGGATAGATGCAGAAACTGGTTTGAGGGCAAATATAAATTCGGCTCTTGTTAAAACGGGGAAAAAGATTGAACCTAAAACTGAAGATTTTGCTCAGGATAAAAATGTACCTATTTGTGAAGATCTTTTATCATTTACTCATACCTATTTACTAAAATCAGAATGAGTACAAATTTACCAAGTAAATGGACTATAGTTCTAGATGAGGTTTATGCAAATTGCCGGATATTTGAGGTGCATAAACGAAAAATGGTTCGTGATTCCGATCAAAAAGAAGGTGATTTTTATGTTATTGATTCAAATGACTGGGTAAATGTGCTCGCTTTAACTTCTAACCAAGAAATTATTCTTGTTCGACAATTTCGTTATGGTACTCAAAATTATTCCCTTGAACCTCCAGGTGGGGTTATCGAAAAAGGCGAAGACCCAATTTTTGCAGGAAAAAGAGAACTACTTGAGGAGACAGGTTTTTCCGGGACAAACCCGAAACTTATTGGCAGCGTTTTTCCCAACTCGGCAATAATGTCTAATCGTTGTCATTTTGTAATGCTAAACGATGTAGAAAAACATAGTGATGTTTCATTCGATCCTCATGAAGAATTAGAAACAATTTTAGTGCCGATTTCGGAGTTAGATAATTTAGTTAAAAGTGGTGAGATTTCCCATTCGATTGCACTGAATGCAATTTATCACCTGCAACTTACAC
Source organism: uncultured Opitutales bacterium (assembly GCA_963924995.1). Lineage (GTDB taxonomy): Bacteria > Verrucomicrobiota > Verrucomicrobiia > Opitutales > Seribacteraceae > Seribacter. The sequence continues at coordinate 7,543 of CAWUUU010000086.1, read as the reverse complement.
TGAATTCCTAATTTGTAGATTTGTATCTGTTCACTGTGCTTTACCTCTTTACCCTTTGATTAACAAAGTGTACGATAATTTAGATTATGAGTAGTTTAATTTCCCTGCTTTTTGAAACAGGAGACCCTCGCCCTGAAAACCTCGCGAAAATTCTTGGTAAAGACAAGAGTGAGATCGAGCGTGAACTTGAAGAACTTCAGGAAAATAAAACTTTACTGGGTTGGGTTCCCATTTTAAATCCTGATAAGGCAGATCTTGGAAAAGTACGGGCAGTAATTGAAGTTAAAATTAGCCCGGAAAGAGAAGGAGGGTTTGATCGAATGGCGTTGAGAATATCTCGATTTGAGGAAGTGGATTCCTGTTACCTTATGTCTGGTGGGTATGATTTGCTTGTTTTTGTTTCGGGGACTAACTTGAATTCCGTTGCGGCCTTTATCTCCGAACGCTTAGCCACAATTGAAGGCGTTCTTTCCACTGCCACCCACTTTCTTCTCCGCCCATACAAAGAGCAAAATCACATGCTCGTACAAGAGGTGGCCAATGAAGAAAAGCCGGCGGTCAGTCCGTAAAATTGATGAATCCAGAAAATTTTATTGCAGATCATATAAAAAGTTTGCCTCGTTCCGGCATTCGGGATTTTTTTGCGATTGTTTCTGAAATGCCCCAAGCGATTTCTCTCGGAATTGGCGAACCCGATTTTGTGACTCCATGGAAAATTAGGGAGGCCTCAATTTTTGCTCTCGAAAAAGGTAAAACCTCCTACACTGATAACCGAGGTCTTTTATCTTTAAGGAAAGAAATTTCAAAGTATTGTTCGAGTTTTTTCGGGCCAGAGTATGATCCTGTTTCTGAAATTCTGGTGACCGTAGGAGTATCTGAAGCTATTGATATTGCCTTGCGTTCGATTCTCAACCCAGGAGACAAAGTTCTATACCATGAACCCTGCTATGTTTCGTATGCTCCCAATGTCACCCTTGCATTTGGCGAAGCGATCCCTGTAGCGACAACTCCAGGACAAGAGTTTTCTCTTGATCCCGAAGCTTTTGAGAAAGCATGGGTACCTGGTTGCAAAATTTTGATGCTTAATTTCCCTACAAATCCAACAGGTGGAACAGCAGACCGCGAAAAGTTAGAGCGATTGGCAAAATTTGCCAAAGACAAAGACTTAATCGTGATCAGCGATGAAATATACGCAGAATTAACTTATGAAGGGGAACATGTAAGCATTGCGTCGATTCCCGGAATGAAGGAGCGAACGCTTTTGCTTCATGGATTTTCAAAAAGTTTCGCGATGACTGGATTCAGGATTGGATTTGCTTGTGGTCCTGATTGGTTAATTGATGCGATGATGAAAATCCATCAATACTGTATGATGTGTGCACCGATCTTGAGCCAAGAAGCGGCGATCGAGGCTTTAGTGAACGGGGCAGATGATGTGTTAAGAATGCGTGAGCAATATCATAAAAGACGCGATTTTGTAGTCCGTCGGTTTAATGAGATAGGGTTGAATTGCCATTTGCCAAGAGGTTCCTTCTACGCCTTTCCTAGTGTTGAAAGTACTGGGTTGAATGAAGTCGAATTTTGCCACCGTTTACTCCGAGAAAAAGAGGTTGCGGTGGTTCCAGGTACTGCGTTTGGAGAGCATGGTCTGAATCATGTTCGGGCAAGTTTTTCAACTTCTTATGAAAAACTGGTTGAGGCCACAGATCGGATGGAATCATTTGTTGATTGCCTTGATTCTGAAAACAACCAATCTGCAGCAATCTAATCTCGCACAATTAATTTTTTTAAAATGGTCTCAAAATGAGCCTAACTCAAAGTGTAGCAATTGTTGGTCGCCCTAATGTGGGTAAAAGCCGTTTATTTAATCGACTCGCGGGTCGGCGAATTTCCATCGTGCACGATCGCCCGGGAGTGACACGTGATGTTGTGGTCGCAGATAGTCCAGAAGGTTATACATTAATGGATACGGGCGGGATAGGGATGCAGCCAGAAATGACCTCTGTGGAAATACAGGATGCCACTGAGTATCAAGCCGATTTTGCGATTCGTGCATCGGATCTTTTATTATTTGTGGTTGATGGTAGAGAAGGCTTAATTCCACTTGATGAAACTTTGGCGAAGAAATTTCGTAAAATGGGAAAAGAACCTATTTTAGTGGTTAATAAATTGGACGAGCCTGAAAAACTTTATTCGATTTCTGAATTTGATCAACTTGGATTTAAGTCAGTAGTCGGAGTTTCTGCTGAACATGGGAGCGGGTTTGAGGATTTGATTACAACCATTCAAACGCGGATTCCATTTAATAACATTTTACCGGTACAAGGAGATAATGATCGGACAAAGATTGCTTTTATCGGGAGACCTAATGTGGGCAAGTCATCACTCTGTAATCGATTGCTTGAAATGGATCGATTGATCGTAAGTGATGTTCCGGGAACTACCCGTGAGACTGTTGAATTAGACTTGGATTTCAAAGTTGAAGGCTCCGAAGAAGATTGGAAGTTTAGACTTTTTGATACAGCTGGTTTAAAACGGCATAAACGTATTGATACTTCTTTGGATTTCTTTTCATCAGTGCGGACTAAAAAAGCAATTGAGTCTGTCGATGTAGTTTTTCTTGTCTTAGATGCTCGGGAAGGGGTCACCAAGCAAGATAAGATCATGGCAGATCATGTATTGAAAGAGGGACGGGCATTATCGATTTTGGTTAATAAATGGGATTTGACTTTGGACAGTTTTCGAAAAGATCCACTTCCTGGATATGAAGATGAAAAAGATTTTCGAAAAAGTTATGTGAAATCGATTCGTAAGGAACTCTTTTTTCTTCCTGATTCTCCGATCACTTTTGTTTCAGCACTTACCGGTTATTCAATCAAAGACTTTTTACAAGTAGCTCGCGATCTTGATGCGAGAATGGATAAAACACTTGCCACATCTGCTTTGAATAAAGTGATTGGAGAAATGTGGGAACATCGACCTCCTGCCAAGATTAAGGGAAAACGTTTTAAGGTTTTTTACGCGGTCCAAGTCGAGAGCCGTCCATTCCGGGTGAAACTATTTTGTAATCGCGAAGAACGTTTGAATGATCAATATCGTCGATATTTAGAAAAAGGAATTCAACAAAAATTTGATTTAGCGGGATGCCCGCTTAAATTTTCATTGGCAGGTAAAGAAGTGAGATACCAAGAAGAAAAAACCTAGAAGAACATCGATCTAATTTTAAAAGCCGTTTTTGAACGGCTTTTTTTATGCCATTTTCGTTGTCCGTCTCTTTCTTTTAGCCTTTCTTAGGAGTTTTAAATGACAAATCAAATTTATAAAGTGGCATTCTTTGGATCAGACGAGATTGCCTTACCATTTTTAGAATATCTACAAAACGAATGTCAATTCGTCGAAATTGGTGCTGTGCTTACCCAACCCGATCGCCGATCGGGACGAGGAAGAAAAATGTCAGAAAATGCAATCAAGCGCTGGGCATTAACTCAGTCTATTCCCTGTAGAAGTCCAGAAAAACCGACGAATGAGGATTGCGATTGGTTACATGAAGAAAAAATAGATTCTATTTTAGTCATGGCATACGGGCACATTTTAAAAAATTCGTTTTTAAAAGTTGCTCCTAGCGGGTGCTATAATTTACATGCCTCTCTTTTACCAAAGTATCGTGGGGCCTCACCCATTGAAACTGCCATTGCGATGGGAGAAGATATTACTGGAGTCACTCTAATGCGAGTTATGCCTAGGATGGATGCTGGTCCGATCGTGGATTCTGAGTCAATTCTCATAACCTCCGAAGATACAGGTTTTAAGCTGCGAAATAAAATCGCACAGTCTTGTATTCCCCTTATTAAACGAAATATTCAAAGTCTTGTTTCAGGAATTGCAGAAGAGGTTATCCAGGAGGAAGAAGATTCAACTTACTGTCGAAAGCTTAATAAAGAAGATGGAAATCTTAATTTTTCTGCTCCTGCAAAATTATTGGCGAATCGTATCCGTGCTTTTCAAGCATGGCCAGGGTGTGGTTTTTATTTAAATGGACAAAAAATCAGAATTGGTTCTGCAGAAGCGATAAGTGCAAATTCTTCAATTAAAATCGGGGAAACAATAAGAGATGACGAGGGGCATTTTTTAATTGGAACTGGGATTGGTGTTCTTCGTGTCTTGGAAATGCAGAAACCAGGTGGAAAAATGTTAAAAGTACCAGACTTTCTACGCGGGTTTAATTTTCCATTTGGAGAAATTCTCGACTCACTTGAGATGAAAGATTTACTTCTTTAACTTTAAATAAAGGGAAATATCCAAAAGATTTCTTGCCTCGGTTAGGGAAATCTTTACTTTTAAATACGGTGGTTGGAAAAATTTATAGTTCGTTTGAGGTTTGCTCTAGAATGGCTTCTTTTGGTTTTATTGTGTTGGTTGGAATTCTTTTTGTACCGATTTCCTCTTCTGCTGATATTACAGTTCGCGTTGCGAATTTAAAACAGGACATGGAACTAGTTTCCAGGGAATTGGCAGGACTTCGTACAGAAGTAGAATTATTAAGACGGGAAAATGCTCAGTTAAAAGTCCAAGTTGAGCAATCTAGTCGAAAACAATCTTCAAATGCTGGAGTTTCGAGCGAAGTTATCCAAAGGATGAGCGAACGAACTCAAAAATTAGAGTTTCGGTTCACTCAAATTGAAAAATCTCAAATAGCTTTGCAAAAAAGCATCGAATCTAAAATGAGTGATTTAATTGCTCAGATGAATAAAGGCTTTGCTCAGGTCCAATCTTCTCCGAGTAAGCCAGTTCCTGCTCCTTCCTTTAATCAGGATTATCCTCAAAAAGGCTTTGTCCATAAGGTGGAAGGAGGGGAAACGATCTCTAGTATCGCCCAGAAATACAGTTCAAAAACTCAATGGATTATCAATGCCAATCAAATTGTAGACCCTAAAAAAGTATTTATTGGAAAAGAATTATTTATTCCTCAAAAATAAGGTATTCATGGCCAAAGTATCGACAAGATTAGGGAGAGGATTAGGGAGTTTGATTGCAGGGGGGGCTCCAGCAAGACCAGAGAATACTTCTTCTCAGCCGTTGCTTACTCCCATAAACAGTCCATCCATTTCTAGCGATAGTGCACCAATCTTAGAAAAGAAGGAATTAATTAAAGGTAATAGTGAAGAACATTTATTTACAGTACCAATCAACTCTTTAGTTCCCAATCCCTACCAACCAAGAAAAGTCATTGAACCTGAGGCGATTCGTGAGTTAGCCGCGAGTATTGAGGCAGAAGGTCTTTTACAACCTGTAACTGCTCGCAAAGTAGGCGATAACTACGAATTAGTTGCCGGAGAAAGAAGATGGCGTGCTCATCAATATTTAGGCCGAAGTGAAATCCTTGTGCGCGTACTTGAGGCATCAGATATTTCTTCCGCTACCCTTTCTTTAATTGAAAACCTTCAACGGGAAGGGCTTAATCCTATTGAAGAGGCGATGGGCTATCACTCGCTTGTGAATGAGTTTAATTTAACTCAAGCAAAAGTGGCGGAACGAGTAGGGAAGAGTCGAGCCCATATAACCAATTTTTTACGACTCTTACAATTAGATGAAGAATTAAAGGTATTACTTTCTTCACAAAAATTAAGCATGGGGCACGCGAAAGTACTTCTTGGCGTAGAGGATGAAAAAATTAGGAATTCACTTGGAAAACGAGTAGTCCAAGAAGGTTGGACTGTGAGACAATGTGAAAAAGCAGTGGCAGAGATTCGGAATCCTCAACAATTTGTTCGGCAATTAAATGCTCATTCGGTTCAACCTTTTTCTGGCTTTGTAAAAGTAGCCCAAGATTCTTTAAATCGAAAAGTAACTATTAATTCTGAACCATCGGGAAAAGGAAAAATTAGTCTTTCATTTAGCAATGAATCAGATCTGGTTCAATTGCTCGAATCACTCGGCGTTTCTATTTAGTAAACAAGGTTGCCTTTTTATTCTTAAAAGGTCATAAATTTCTTTTTCCATTTTAAAATGATTGTTTTCCTTACTACTCTTTTGATTTTATTGTGCTTTGTCGTTGTTTTACTTATCATGATTCAACGTACTTCTGGAGGCATGGGTTCTGCTTTGGGTGGTGGTACTGCAGACCAAGTTCTTGGGGCAGGTTCCGCGGCTCAACTTACTAAGATGACGGTGTGGGGCATTTTAGGCTTCTTTGTTCTATCTTTTGCCCTCTATGCATTTTATCAAAATGAAGCGGGAAGTTCTGAGGAATTACAAAGATTGGGTACGGGCACACCAGTTTTGCAACCGAATTCTGTCGATCCACTTGCTGAAAGTGCTCCTGTTTCCGCTCCCGCACCTGTTGTGGTTCCAGTATCTTCTCCCGTTGAAAAAGCTCCTGCAGTCAGTGATCCTGTTTCAGAAACAAATTCAAGTAAATAAGGTAATACCTTCCTTTTTGGTTCGTTTCTTTTTATTTTTTTTATTCACTAGTTTATTTTCCTTCAATTCGTTGGGTGGAAAAACTCCATTTCCAGCACGAGGATTTGCGAAAGTACTGACAAAGAATGAAGCTGCTTTACGACTAGACAGTTATCGTTTGTTTGTCGGACGGGATTTAAATTCGACTTCCTTTCATCAAGCCTATGCTTTTCGTTTTCGACTTCGTCATATGCCTAGAAGGGGCAAGGAATTTTCTCGCACCGGTACGATATATGGGTTGGCGTTAGGTCATGGGTTATCACGAATCGATTTCGATCCAACTTCAATAGATACTCACTCCAAAAAGTTTCTTTTACAAAATGGACCCAAGCCTTCCGTATGGGTTTACTTACCAAGTGAAAATAAAAGTAAATTGTTAAATGAGGTTGAACTTTTCCAACCCCTTATTGCCGAGATGAATCAATCGCCTTTTGACATGCTGATGCCCTTTGTATTTTGGAATGCAGAATATGTAAAATCTGGTAAAGTTGCGGGTCGACCTTCACACCTCTATTCCTTTTCTGCTCCACAATGGGTACAAAATACTCGACCTGAAATCACTCAAATTATCATGGCACTTGATGAAAACTATGAAGCCCCTTTACGGATTGAAACTTTTGCTCAATCCAATGTGCCGGATCGAACATTTATTTTAAATAGTTTAAAAAAAGTATCCGATCATTGGATTGTAAAATCTCTAGATTGTAAGGACCGTCAAACTCGCTCGAATACTCGATTTGAAGTCATTTCTGCTGCACTCAACCTTGATCTTGATCTTTCCCTTATGTCCGCGGCGGGATTATTAAATAAACCTTTGATTCCTGAAGATGCATTTATTTCCACAAGGTAGTCAAAATGTAAACTTCTTATAAATGAGCTTGCTCGTTTCATATTATCAAATACAAATCGGCAAATAACTTATGAAAAACGGATATTTATCTTCTTGGGCAAAAAATGTGGCACCTTCTCCCACCTTGGCAGTTGATGCGAAGGCAAAAGCATTAAAAGCTGCGGGTGAAGACGTATGTGGATTTGGGGCTGGAGAACCCGATTTTGATACGCCTTCCTTCATAAAAGATGCTTG
>CAWUUU010000085.1:0-6903 GCA_963924995.1 uncultured Opitutales bacterium | reverse complement strand
ATCCATGCAGTTTGATTAAATTCCCCTGCCATGGCTAACGATTCGACAAGAGAATTCGCTTTGTGAGCATAGGGGAATTCGATTTTTGGATTTCGGCTCAATGCAATTACGGTGCGATCTTTGGCGTGTTCTTGAAACTCGGTATAGCAATGTCTGCCCATGATCAGAGTTCCATTTTGAGTGGTTTCTAAGAAGTAATCCCAGTCCTCCTTGATATTCCAGGGCAACTTGCCATTTTTTCCGATCAGTTTATTTCGATCGCAAGCAACAATGATATTAATCATTTTCTAAAGGCAGTGGGTTGTCTAAACAAATAATTTGGTGGGTTTTCATGGATTTATTTCCTTGATATGTTATGCAAAGGGTCTGACAGACAAATGCAATCGAATATAACTAGTTTTGGAGAGCGGATTTCTTTACCAGATTCTTGGCAAAGAAAAGCCCTTGGCTATTTACGTCAAGGTAAGGATGTTGTGCTTCATGCTCCCACGGGGGCAGGAAAGACTTATGTTTTCGAACAACTTATAGAGTCAGGATGGAAAGGCAGAGCGGTTTACACTGTTCCTACCCGCGCCCTTGCTAATGATAAATTTAGAGAATGGAAAAAAAGGGGTTGGGAGGTCGGACTATCCACGGGTGATTTGCGTTATCGTACCGATGCACGAGTGGTGGTTGCCACCTTGGAGACGCAGAGAAGTCGAATGCTACGTGGTGAAGGTCCGGATTTATTCGTGGTTGATGAATATCAATTATTAGGAGACCAGCAACGAGGTCCTGGCTATGAGATTACCCTGGGGATGGCACCATCCCATGTGCGCCTTTTGTTAATGAGTGGAAGCGTGGCAAACCCGGGGGATGTCGCTGACTGGTTGGGCAGTCATGGTCGTTCAGTCGAGCTAGTGGCGGAGTTTGTTCGCCCAGTACCTCTCGAAGAGGTTTTTGCTGAAGCTCTTTTAAAACGTCCTTTTCGAGGAAGAAAAGTTCGTGGTCATTGGCCGAAATTGGTGGCGGGTGCTTTAAGTGCAGGAATGGGGCCCCTGCTTCTCTTTGCACCCCGACGAAAATCGGCTGAGGAACTGGCGAGGCAATTGGCTGCGGAGCTTCCAGAAACGGATGCCTTGGAATTAACGAGTGAACAAAAGAAGATCGCAGGGAAAGAATTAAGTGGATTACTGAGGAAGAGGATCGCCTATCATCATAGCGGACTTGAGTATCAAGCACGTGCGGGAGTGGTCGAACCTCTTGCCAAAACGGGACAGCTACAAGTGGTCATTGCCACAACTGGTCTTGGGGCAGGGATAAACTTTTCTATGCGCTCGGTATTGGTCACCGATCGGGAATATCGGGTGGATGATAGTCTTCAGCATTTACGTCCAGATGAATTACTACAGATGTTTGGGCGGGCAGGCAGGAGGGGGTTCGATGAAAGGGGTTTCGTAATTGTGACTCCCAAGCAAGCTCGCCTTGGGGATGGACGTCCTCTTAAATTAAAGCGTTCAAAAACCTTAGATTGGCCCGCAATTTTACGGGTGATGAACTATGCCTTTGAACGGGGGGAAGATCATTTAGAAGCCGCTCGAAAATTGGCTTTACGATTATTCTCAGAGGAAAATGTTCGTTTGGGGCTACGCGATTCGATTAATAAAATTTCAATGCAACTAGACCATGTACCCGCAAAAGAAAAACAAATTGAAGAAGATCCTGACCGTAATCAAGTCATTGAAATGAGAAATTTTTCGGGTTTGTGGGAGAGGAGAGGAGGCCAATGCCAGGCTCCTTTGGGAGAATCCTTTGTAATATATAAAGGAGAATGGGTTAAGGCACTCACTTTACCGGATACCCTCGGAAAAGTAAAAATGGGGAATCCTTGCCGTTTTGGTAATAAAAAGCAGCCGATTTACGGACGAGAAGTACCCATTGCTGTTTATGAAACTGACTCGAAGGGAAAACGAGTAACTTTAACCAAGTCTTTTCGTAAACAACTCAGAGAAACCATTGCGGAGAAATATCCTCAGTTTACTAAAAAGTTTTCCCGTAAAATTTGGATGAGAAAAGGGCTGGAGAATGTTTTTAGGGAATTCTTGCCCTCTTTAACAATGGGCGGTCAACTTGATGAATTAGTCGATCGTGGAGGAGTCTTACGAGCTCGATTGCGCTATGACACGGCCACCGTGCTAGGTTGGAAGGATGCACGCGGTAAGATTTTACTTAATCCACCTTTGAGAAAAACGACTCGTATTTTTGAATCGCCTTTCAAGGAAAAGCAGCAAGGGGAGGACTGGGAAAGTTTAAGCATGCTTTCTCCTGCAGAAGTGTGGGCCAAACTGGGTTTGATCGATTCAAAGGGTGTTCCCAGTCTTCGAGGGACGATATTTAGTTTCTTTTCACGCGGAGAAGGGCTCGCAGTCGCAGTGGCCCTTGAGGACCTGAGCTACCCGGTCGATGAAATGGTTCATGACTTGGCGAACTTACGAGCAGGGCATCGTTTTCGAGCGTATGCCAATACAGAATCGAGACTTGCTCTGCTATGCCGGGAAGCCTTTGGCTTTACCAATTGCCCTGGTTATTTGAAGAATGGACTACCCTGTGAGTACGGGGAGGGAGCCACTGAAGCTTTGCAAAATAGTAACGAAATTTTATCGGCAATGGATCCATTTTCAGAGGATCTTAGCGTTGGAGACTTGGAGCGAGTGTCCATCGAGTGGAAAAGCCTGCTTTCATTAATTGCACAGGCACCCAAACTTGATTTTGATCGTTGGCAATCGTTACAAGATGCGGCCCGTTTATTAGTGGGAGGGGATTCGGATATTGAAGAATTACCAGTCTTACCCGAACTACCTGTTCGACAAAGAGAACGATTCCAAAATTCGTACGGAGTCCGTTCAGGTTAAGGTGAATTGAATTCTCCAAGTTCGAAACATACAATTCTATTTTTTTGCCGAATCAGCAATTTCGTTCCTGCTAGGCTCGGTGAGGTGCATTGTAATGCATTCACTTTTATTTTTTGAATCTCTTCAAAGTTTTTTGGATTCGAATCAATTATTTTCAAAAAGTTACCCTTAATTTCATAAGCGAGAATTTTTCCATCCGCTAAAATTGGAGAAGAAATATCGTGCTTTGCAATTACTTTACGAATTACTTCTCCAGATTCCACATTCACACACAATCTCATCCCCGCACCAATTAGATAGGCATATCCATTGTAAATAATTGGACTCGAATCCGTTCTTCTCGTCAGTTTTGGAATTCTCCATAACTCGGAAATCTTTCCTTCCGCAAATTGATAAGCAATCAAACCGACCTCTTCTTTTTTTCCATGTACGACCATGATTTCTTGGTTACATACTGGAGTCGAGCTACCTCCACCGGGACCTTCCCAATAAGTGGTTCCATCTTTTGGGTTAACTGCGATTGTATTTTTACTTGAATTACAAACGATAAGGTCTTCTTTTCCCAATTCCCAAATTACCGGGGAAGCGGCTTTGCCCTTCACCATTTTATTTTCCCAAAGCAAGTTTCCATTCTCCTGATCGTATGCTCGTAAGTTGCCGGCAAGGACCACTACACTTTTTTGATAAGGGAGAATAGAACTAGCAATTTCCTTAGTGGGAAGTGCTTGATCCCAAAGAGGAGATCCCGATGTTGAATCAATGCAGTAAATTCGCTCGCTTCCAATCGCGAAAATTTTTCCGTTTATTAAGCACGGCGTAGACGAAGATTTTCTTCCCGTAGGGACTGAGTCGAGTGATGTTTTCCAAAGAATTGACCCTGAGTCCAAATCCAAAGCAAGCACCACATCCTCGGCCACTTGCTTGGTAGGAGGTACTGCCTCAGCAATTTCATTCTGAGTTTTTTGATCAAAATTTTGTTCCCTTAACCACAGATCGAAATCTTTCTGACTAGGGAAAACTTTATTTTTCACCTTATATAATTCATTAATTACTTCTATAGGAAGTGCGAGTTTTCCTTTTTTAAACCTCGAAGCTAAATAATCTCCCTGACTTAATCTTTGTTTAAGGTCTAAGTTTTTAAGAATCCAATTGCTAATCCAATCATCCAGGTTTGATCCTCTCAATCTTGGGCTTAAAGAAAGCCTGGCATTTTCAACTTTTTCAACTAAGTCTGGAGGTAGGTTTATTTTGCGTGCCCCGATCTTTCTAAGTACGAGATCAGAAATTGTACGTGTCTCGGTGGGCACATCTTTATGCCAAACTAATGAGAGGTAGGCATTTTTAGAATCGCTTATTATACTGCTGAATCCTCCGTAATCATTACTTGGGATCTCATCACTTTCCCAAAGCATAGGGGGGTTCTCTCCTTTCCATTGAGTCAACAGATTGACATCACCACTTGCGATTCCATTTCTTTCGGATCCACGCCATTGTGTCCAAGTTGAACTAAGGCAATGAATAGAGATTAAACAAAACAAGCCACCGGTTTGAAAAATTTTAATCATGCCTCTAATCTCAATCATTATCCTTAGATCTTGGGCAAGTTAATAGCAACCGAGTCAGGCTTATTTGTTAATGAGGGAAGCCTTTCCCTTTTCAATAATCTGAATGATTTCTTCTACATCATAAATACATCCCCCCCATGTTCCACCGCTTACATTTTGCAGTGCTGCCCAAAGTCGTGTGTCTTGGGGAAGCCTCGGGTCCGCTTGAAGGGTGGAGGGCGTAGTTCTATTTAGTAAAATTGTTTTTCCCTCTTCAGGGGAAACTTTTTGATCGGCTCTACCGATGAAATTGATCTCTCCGGTCAATTCTTTCTGATTAATTTCTATATTGATCAGATCGCCCTCCCTGAGTTTTCCAATCGGACCCCCTGCTAAGGCCTCGGGGCCAATGTGTCCAATGCACGCCCCCGTACTTACCCCCGAAAAACGGGCATCCGTTAATAGTGCAACATGCTTACCCCAGGGAAGGTATTTTAAGGCCAAGGTGATTTGGGCGACTTCTTCCATTCCAGATCCCATTGGTCCACGGCCACAAAGGACAATCACATCCCCCATTTGAATGCTTTTTTGATCCAAACCCTTAACTGCACGCATTGCCTCTTTCTCAGAATAAAACAACCGAGCGGGTCCGGTCATTCGATAGATTCCATCTGAATCAATTACAGAAGGATCAATCGAAGTACTTTTGATCACCGATCCATTGGGTGCCAAGTTCCCTCTTGGAAAGCAGATTGTGCGGGTCAAGCCTTCAGCTGATGCTTGATCGAAATCCATGATCACTTCATTGGCCCTAATACCATCGAGTTCATATAGTTTTTCTTGGAAGCGACTCCGCCGGATTGAAGATTCCCATTGAGTAAGATTTTCACCCAAAGTTTGACCCGACACGGTAAGCACATCGAGATCGAGCAAATTATTATCTCTCAATTTAATCATGATCTCTGGAACCCCCCCTGCGAGAAAGAGCTGGGCAGTCGTATGGTTTTTGGGACCATTGGGTAATACATCCACGATTCGGGGAACTAGGCGGTTTACCTCATCCCAATCCTCTACCTTTGGGCGGGGTAGACCCGCATGGTAGGCAATGGCGGTGAGGTGAATAATCAAATTGGTAGATCCACCGCAAGCCGCATGTACAATCATCGCATTTCTAATCGCTGCTGGGGTTACGATTTGTTTAGTGCTTACTTGGGTCTGGCGCAAATGGTGAAGTGCACGAGCGGAACGAATTCCCAGTTCGAGCCAAACATTCTCACCACTTGGACAAAGGGCAGAATGGGGTAGGGATAACCCCAGCGCTTCCCCGACTACTTGAGAGGTGGCGGCTGTTCCTAAAAATTGGCAACCTCCTCCGGGGGAGGCACAGGTATTGCATAAAGTTTTGGAAGCTTCCTCCAAAGAAACCTCACCATGTGCATATCGAATTCCAATTGATTGTGCTTTTCCTGCATCCTCACCTTCATTGGCGGACAAAGTAACTCCTCCAGGAACGAGAATGGTAGGCATGTCACCAAAACTAGCTAAGGCCATCATCATGGCGGGCATACTTTTATCACAAGTGGCTACTCCCATTATACCTTTGGCGGTGGGCAGAGAACGAGCGAGACGCCGCAGAACCAAGGATGCGTCATTTCGATAGGCTAAACTATCAAACATTGCAGTGGTTCCCTGGGATCGGCCATCACAGGGATCACTCACATGGGCGGCAAAGGGCACTGCCCCTAGCTTTTTAAGCTCCTGAGCGGCTTCCTTGGCAAGCAGACCAATTTCCCAGTGGCCAGTATGGTATCCAAGGGCAACAGGTGAACCATCTTCATTTCGAATCCCTCCATGGCTATTTAAGATTAAGTATTGGGGGCCGAGCATATCCTTTGGACTCCACCCCATGCCGGCATTTTGGCTTAAACCAAAAAGGTCTCCGGAAGGAGATTCTTTAAGCATGGTGTCGGAAAGATCTAAATGCCCTTCCGGACCGGATGTATGAGTCCGCACAGAGAAGATTGAATCATTTTCAACTTTTATAAAGTCGGGTTTTTCCTGTTTAGGCATCATCGATTATGCATACTTGGGTAAATTCGATTTTATTCCTCACAAAGTTTCTACTCGATAGCTTGCAAGCCAGTTTCTTGGGGTTTTATTGAGGCAAAAAAACTTGAGTAAGTGGAGTTTGATCCTCAACTAAGCTAGAGTATTGTCTTTAAATAGTTGGGTGTGAAGTTTATCAACTCAGAGCCGCAAGAGCCTCTACAGTTTCGTTGAGTTTGGCTTCATTTTCGAGAAGTTGATGCCTGGCTCCTTCAATAATGTCATGCGGTGCTTTTGTGGTAAAAGCCGCATTAGCCAATTTCCCTTTCACTGAGTTTACGATCTTTTCCAATTGCTCAAGTTCTTTCTGCAATCTTGCTTTTTCTGCGTTAAGATCAACTCCAGTAGAAAGATCGAGATAA
>CAWUUU010000084.1:0-7455 GCA_963924995.1 uncultured Opitutales bacterium | reverse complement strand
CTGGAGATTGATATCCGTTATCTGGCGATTGATATCCGTTGTCTGGAGATTGGTACCCGTTATCCGGTGATTGGTATCCATTGTCTGGAGATTGATATCCGTTATCTGGCGATTGATATCCGTTGTCCGGTGATTGGTACCCATTGTCCGGTGATTGATACCCGTTGTCCGGCGATTGGTACCCATTATCCGGAGATTGGTACCCGTTGTCCGGCGATTGATACCCGTTATCTGTCGATTGATATCCGTTGTCCGGTAATTGGTACCCATTGTCTGGAGATTGATACCCGTTATCTGGCGATTGATATCCGTTATCTGGGGATTGGTATCCATTGTCCGGAGATTGATATCCGTTATCTGGTGATTGGTATCCATTATCCGGCGATTGATACCCGTTATCCGGTGATTGGTATCCATTGTCTGGAGATTGATACCCGTTATCCGGTGATTGGTATCCGTTGTCTGGAGATTGATACTCGTTATCCGGCGATTGATATCCGTTGTCTGGCGATTGGTATCCACTATCCGGCGATTGATATCCGTTGTCTGGGGATTGGTATCCATTGTCTGGAGATTGGTATCCGTTATCCGGCGATTGATATCCGTTGTCTGGCGATTGGTATCCATTATCCGGTGATTGGTATCCATTGTCTGGAGATTGATATCCGTTATCTGGAGATGAATATCCACCACCGGAAGACTGGTAGTTGACCCCGGGTGGTTTATAGCCGTTGACCGGGCTAAGGTTGATTGAGGTGAGATAATCGTAGATGTGTGGAATGGAGGGAAAGAGATCGGGTTTGGCTAAGTAATAAAGGCTGCTGGCAATTCCTTGTGGTTGCCATTGGCCGGTTGCTACTTCCATCAATTCCAGTCTGATCTCGGGAGAACCGGAAGAGTTTGTTCTGTTGAAGAATGAATATTTTCCCGCGAGGGACTGATTGACCTGAACCGAAAGATTGGTGAGGTGGCTCGCATTAAGCTCATATACCGGTTGGTAAGAGCTTCCTGGGGACTGGTACCCGCCCCCACCGGACTGGTACCCGCCGCCCGATGATTGATAGTTGCCACCAGGGGGGTCTACGATCGAAAGGTAGTAATGGACGGAAGTGTCAGTGGTTGAGAAATAAACCAAGTCCCCGCTGTAGTTGCTGGGAATGGTAATCATGAGGTTGCTAGTAGTATATATAAGGGGTGTCACAGTTCCCCCACCAACAACGGACAAAAGTGATGAATTCAGATCACCATTGTGTTCACCGATCATGAAGGGATGGTTGGGGGAAACTCCTTGGGGCAAGAAAGCATAGGATTGTCCCCGCTGAAAGCCGTAGGTCGAGATGTCTATGGGCACTTGTTGCTGGGTCTCAAAGGTATAGTAGGGCGAGCTTGTGTTACCATCTCTTACCATGAGCCATTCTTGTGCTCGAAGGTTCCCGCAAAGTGCGCAAAAAAGGATCGGCAATAGCCAAATACGAAATGAATTACGGTATGCGTTCATTTTAAGTTATTAATTGACGATATTATAAGCACTTGCATTATTTGCTAGTACATTTGAAGTGATAAGCTTTGTAGCAAACACAGAAAATGTGAAGGCTAGGAAAAGTGAAAATAAGTGCAATATTGATTTCATGTTAAAACTAAATGCATGTGATATAATTCTATGTTAGCAACCAGATAGAATAAAATACATGATTTAAAGATAAAAATAGTCATTTCTGTGCAATTCATCTCCAATAAATTTTCTTTTGTTTCCATCTACTTGCTTGCGAAGGATGATTGAGTTGGCATAATTAATTTCAAATGATTTCAATTGTAAAGTATCTTTCTAATGGTTTAACACTGCTTTCTTTCTTTTATTTGCTGATTGTGAGTAGTTTACAGGCTGAAGAATTGGAAATATGGATTAGTTCTTTCCAAGACCAAGTTTATTATGAGCAAATGGGCGAATTGTATGCGAAAAAGAAGAAGCAAGATTTAAGCATAAATGTAAAGGCTTATGGATTTCGTGAAATGCCGGATAAATTGGGAGTGGCGATTCGTTCGGGGCAGGGTATCCCTGACATGGTACAGTTGGATGAAACTTTTTTTGGAGTGTTTCTTAATGAAGACTCCCCCTTTGTAGACTTAACCCAAAAGGTTGAAAAATCGGGACTGAGTAAAGATTTACATCAAAGAAGGCTGGAAGTGTTTACTTACAAGGGCAAAGTGATGGGGGTTCCCCAATCGCTGAGTGCGATGGTTCTGTATTACCGAAAGGATTTATTTGAGGAATTTGATATCGATCCATCGAGTTTAAAAACATGGGGAGATGTGGCCGAGGTGGGTGCTCGTTTGCAGGCTGAGAATGGACAGCGCTTTATGGCCTTGGATGGCACGATTTTTGATGTTCTACTGAGGCAGAAAGGAACGGATTTATTTGATAAAAAAGGAAACTTTCTTCCCGATGAGAAAAAGGCGTTGTCTGTACTCGAAGAATTTGCGGCAATGGCAAAGGATGAAATTGCGGTGATGCCCGATCGGGGGTCTATTTTTGATCCAGTCTTTTTTAGCGGCGACTTGGAGACCGGGGAAGTCCTCTGTGTGCCCGGTGCAGATTGGTATGGACTTGATCTTTTTCAACAGTTTGCCCCAGCCATGAAAGGGATGTGGGGCATGTTACCCTTGCCCACTTGGCGTAATAAGGACGGTGAGCTTGGACCACGAACTGCCACATTTGCCGGTCAAGGATTGATGATTTGTAAGGGGAGCAAGAAAAAGAAGCAGGCTTGGGACTTTATTGAATTTGTGATGAAGGATAAAGAAGCCAATGCAGAGCGTTTTTTACAGGGAAATAGTTTCCCCGCATATCGTCCTTCCTGGAAAGATCCGCGTTTGATGAAGAAGCATGAATATTTTGACCAGTCCATCGGTGAGCTTTTGATTGATTTGGAGGGTGAAATTCCCCCCGTGGTGGTGGATCCGCGTAGACCCCAAGCGATTTTTCTGATGCAGGAAAATTATTTTGGGGCAGTTATGTTTGGTGCCTTATCGCCTAAGGATGCAATTAAACAGTATCGAGATGCTATGAAGAATAGCGGACGTGATCGTTAGTTTTCCTTTCTGATTTTGGGACTGTCTCAGCAAGATAAAGCCTCGATCCTTTGGTTACTTGCCCCTTTTTTTGGATTATGGATTGTTTTTTGGTTGGTCCCTCTCATTTTAGGGATCGATTTATCTTTGCAAAGTCCCACTTATTTAGCCCCACATCGAGTGGCTATTGAGTCGCCCGTTCAAGAATCAACTCAATTTAGCTTGGATTGGAATTCTCCGCAGAAAATAATTGGAGAACAGAGCAGTCAGGCAAAGTATATCGGATTAAAAAACTTTAGTAATGTGCTTGAAGATGCAAAATTTTATAAAGCGTTAAGAAACACTTCAATTTATGTAACCGGATCGATCCTGGTGATCATACCCTTTGCCTTCACACTCTCTCTCTGCCTTTTTCAATTGCCTCGAATTTCCCGGGGTTTGCTTGTTTTTTGCTTAATGATACCCGGGTTAGCCCTGCCTGGGGTCCTTTCAACTTTGTTTTATTTATTCTTTCATGGGCGAACCGGTGCATTGAATCAATACTTGGTGGTACCCCTTGGTTTTGATCCGGTCAATTGGATGATGGATCCGTCTTTCATCATGCCCTCACTGATCATGCAGGCAGTCTGGAGGTGGACAGGAATGGTGACCCTTTTCTTTCTCTGTGGCTTGGAAGCAATTCCCAGGTGGCAATGGGAAGTGGCAAAAGTTGAAGGTGCAGGCACTTGGTTGACAGTGCGAAAGATTTTAATTCCCAATCTTTGGCACCTGGCTTTGTTTGCGATGGTATTTTTGGTGGTGGATGGCTTTGCGTCCTTCTCTGGGGCTTATAATTTATTGGGCGGTTCGGGGGGGATATTGGATTCCGGGCTCTTATTAGTCACCTATGTATACCAAGTTGCTTTCCCAGGTGGATCGGGACGATTTGACTTTCCCGGGGCCGCTGCGATGAGTCTCTTAGTCGTCCCAGTCACGGCGTTGATTTTATTTGTGATTCTACAGGGAAGGAGAAGTTTGATCCGACGATGAGAAAGTTGATTTCCTTGAGTATTTTGAGCGGGGCAGTCCTTGTCTGTCTTTATCCATTTGTTTGGATGTTTATGTCCTCGTTCAAAACGAATCGCGAAATTTATCAACCGACTTTACTTTTTCCGGAAGATTTTGAAATGGATTCTTACCTGAGTTTATTTTCCGAGCAGTATCTTCCCTTTTATTCTTTTTTTACCAACTCCCTTTTTATTTCTGGAATGCAGGCATTTTTTGCAACATTGGTGACTGCGGCGACCGCCTTTGCCTTTGCCAAGTATTCTTTTCGTGGCAAAGCCTTTTTATTTGCAGTGGCAATACTGGTGATTTTGATTCCAAAGCAGGCATTAGCGGTTCCATTATTCGATTGGATGTTATGGCTTGGATTACAGGGGAGTGGATGGTCTCTCATTTTACCAGGGATCGCCAGTGGGTTAGGGATTGTCTTTTTTACCCAAGTTTTCCAAAAAGTCCCCAATGAATTACTCGAACTTGCTAAACTCGAGGGGTATTCTATCACTCGAACTTTTTTGCTCGTCTTGCCTTTAGTGGCCCCGGCCTTGGTTACTTATGGATTACTCCATTTCATCCTGAGTTGGCAGGAACACTTACTCCCCTTGCTTCTTTTGGACGATGAAAATACTACTTTACCGATTGCCCTGGCCAAGCTGAGGGATTCCAGTCATCGAATCCCTGAATCTGTGGGAATGGCTGCAGCCACTTTATCCTTGTTACCGGTGGTGGTTCTTTTTGCACTTTGTTTTCGCAAAATGAAAACTGCTTTAGTGAACCTGGCTTTATCCTGATAAGCGATTACCAGATTGGGGATCAAACCAATGTGCCCGAGCCCAGTTTGGGAGCAAGAAGTAAGACTGCCCGAGTTGAAATTCACGCTGCTCGGATTTAACTCTTATCTTACAATTTACAGCAGTAAAGTGGAGAACCCGGGCATCGCCCAAATTTTCGATTCTTTCGAGTGTTGCTTCTAGTGCCGGTGCAGAATCTTGAGTTTCAATCTTCCAATCCTCGGGGCGTATGCCCAGCTCGATCGGACCTGAGGGAGGTGTAAATTGAGTCGGGAGGGCGAACTTGATTGGACCATTAGTAAAAGAGGCTAGGTTTGGCTCATTCTGAATTTCGCCTTTAAGCAGATTGATTGGAGGTGATCCAAAAAATTCCGCCACAAAGCGATGCTGGGGGAGGTCGTAAATTTCGGCCGGGTTTCCAATCTGGATAATTTTACCATGGTTCATCACGCAAAGCCTTTGGCCCAGGGTCATCGCTTCCACCTGATCGTGGGTTACAAAAAGAGTGGTTTTTTGATGCTCATCGTGGAGTTGAGCGAGTTCATGGCGCATGGATGTTCGTAAATTGGCATCCAAATTACTCAAAGGTTCGTCCAGCAGGTGAATACTTGGATTCCGGGCGAGTAATCGACCCAAGGCGACCCGTTGTTTTTGCCCACCAGAGAGTTCATCTGGTTTTCGATGTAGGAGCTCCTGTAAACCGAGCCGTTGGGCGACAGGGATGACTTTTTCCCTGATTGTATCTTTGGGTAGTTTTCTTGCTTTGAGCCCAAATGCTAAATTTTCATAAACGGAGAGGTTTGGAAAAAGAGCATAGTTTTGAAAGACCAGGGCGAGATCACGATCTTTGGGCGGAAGAGAGCTTGCCTCTTTTCCCCCAATTTTAATTGATCCATTGGTGGGTTCGTCCAGACCGGCGATTAATCGTAGCAAAGTGGATTTCCCGCAACCCGAAGGTCCTACCAAGACAAGAAACTCACCATTAGTGATCTCCAAGCTGATTTCCTGGACTGCCCGAGTTCCATCGGGGAATGTTTTGCTTAAATTATTGAGGGAAATACTAGACATTTTTCATATATTGAAGGATCAAGTAGAAAGGGTAAAGCAAAGAGGTAAATGCTTTGTCGCTTGAGGAGTTCGAAGTAATTTGTAGATTGTAAGTTATATGAAGAAAACCTTCATGCAAATTTTCCTTTTTTTAGAAACCATGAGTTTGATGGTTTCCTGTACCCCTGAAACTAAAAATAAAGAACCTGCGGTGGTGATGACTGACAGGCAGCGCGGAGATGCATTGGTAGCTGAGTGTATGCTTTGTCATAGTAATAAGGAAGCGCAACGGGGCCCAATCTTACACGGAATGGAAACCGGGTATTTAATCGATCAATTAGAAAAGTTTCGTTCGGGGGTCCGTGGGCAATTGGCTTCTAATCGATCGGAGTATTTGATGGGAGTAGGGGCGAGGAAAATTCAAAGTGATTATGAATTGGCTTATGTGGCTAATTGGTTTGCAGAACAGGAGCCTTTGCCTGCAATTCGTACGGTAGAGGGAAATCTGGAGGATGGGAAGAAATTTTATACCCAGAGATGTGTTTCCTGCCATGGTGAAAAAGGGGAGGGGAATCGCTTGGTGAACGCTCCTTCTTTACAAAGGCTTGAAGGTTGGTATTTCCTCGAACAAATGAGAAAGTTCCGCTCTGGGGAACGCGGTTATCATCCACAGGATATTGGTGGACAAACAATGGCCGCCGCATCCAAAGAAATTTCAGATCGAAATTTGCGCAATGTGGTTGCTTATTCAATTGAGACATTTGGCCCCGAAGAAAAACTATCTGAACGGGATCGGTTGGCCCCGGAAAAATCAACTAAACCTTTTTAAACTCCGTGATTTTCTTGGATTGCCTGGAGTCGTTCAGGCGTACCCACATCATCCCATTCTCCCTGGTGGAGAATGCCTGCCACTCGATTAGCTACTATTGCCTTTTTTAAACGCGGAACAATCGAAAATTTTTCCACTGTTGCCCCGTCAAGAATAGAAGGATGGTAAAGTGCAATTCCCGCATAGAGGTATTGAGGCGATTCCGATTCAACGACCCGTTGGTTAATGAGCGAGAAATCTCCGCGCTCTCTCCAATTGGGTTGTTGAACCAAATAGAGGAGTGCCTGATCATTTGACTCAAGGGTGTGTGGAATCGTGGTGAAATCTAAATCGCACCAGACATCCCCATTGACTAAAAGAAAGGTATCGGAGCCCAGTAATGGAAGGGCTTTAGCCATTCCACCACCAGTCTCCAGAGGATCTGGTCCTTCCTCAGAATATTCAATTGAAAGTCCCCACTCTGAACCAGTGCCTAAAACCTCAGGGATTTTAGAACCGAGATGCCCAAGGTTGATCACCACTTCTTTGATGCCCGTTTGGGCGATCTTTTCGAGGTGGTGTACAATGAGAGGTTTTCCTCCAATTGAAACCAAGGGCTTGGGGGTGTGGTCTGTTAATGGGCGCAATCTTTTCCCATAACCTGCGGCTAAAATCATAGCTTTCATAAAAATTAAGTAA
>CAWUUU010000083.1:0-5447 GCA_963924995.1 uncultured Opitutales bacterium | reverse complement strand
CGCAGGTAAGGAATTCCGGCAACGAAAGCTTAAGCCACTCTTCAAGGCAATGAGTAATACCGATTATGCTTCCAATTTTGATGATTTCCTTGCCCAGGTAAAAACGGATCAACCCTTCTGCTTTTGGCTGGGAACAAGTGAACCACATCGCGGATATGAATTGGGTGCGGGGAAGCGTACCGGTATGGATCCGTCCAAAGTAATTGTTCCGGGAATCTTTCCTGACAATTCAATCGTTCGAAATGATATCCTCGATTATTATGTCGAAGTCGAACACTTCGACAAGATGGTCGCTCGGGCCATCCGCTCTTTGGAAAATAGAGGAGAATTGGAAAATACCATCGTGGTTGTTACCAGCGATCACGGTATGCCTTTTCCACGGGCCAAAGCCAGCCTTTATGATGCCGGTACTCGTGTTCCACTTGCCATTCGTTGGCCCCAGGGAATTCTAAAACCCGGTCGGGTTTCTCATGCATTGGTAAACTTGAGCGATCTGGCTCCTACTTTTTTGGAAGCCGCAGGCATATCAGTCCCCAAAATGATGATCGGTAAAGGACTCAAGGATGTTTTAAAAAATAAGATAGAATTCAAAAGAGATGCTGCCTTTATCGCCATGGAGAGACATGCTGGCTGTCGTAAGGGGGGCAAGGGTTATCCTTGCCGTGCGATTCGTACGAAGGACTATTTATACATCCGCAATTTTGATCCTGAGCGTTGGCCCGCTGGTTCTCCCGAGAGGAAACATTGTGTACGTCACATACCTTATGGAGAAGTGGATCCATCTCCCACCAAGACGGTCATGATGGATGATCCCAAATATATCAGGTTTGCAGACCTTGCCTTTGGGAAGCGTTCTGCCGAAGAACTCTACCATTTATCCAACGATCCACACCAGTTACAAAACCTTGCCGATCATCAAGAGTTTCAGAAAATCCTTGTTAAACTTAGGCAGCAACTCGATATGTATCTTCGAGAAACCGGTGATCCCCGACTTACGGGTAAGCCTGCCTTGTGGGATTATTATCCTTTTTATCGTGCACCCAAATACCCCGGCTGGAAAGTGGCCCCTATGCCCGCATCATTGATTCAGTCTCTTAAATAAAAATAATGAAAATAACTGCCATCCTGTTTCTTCTATCCATTGGATTTACTGTCTTTGGGAAGCCAAATGTCTTAATCATCATGACCGATGATCAGGGCTATCCGGAGATCTCCGCCCATGGCAATCCAGTCCTGCAGACCCCTAACCTCGATCGCCTGCATGGGCAGAGCCTGCGTCTTTCCGATTATCATGTCGCGCCAATGTGCACGCCTACTCGAGGGCAACTTTTGACTGGGTTGGACGCAGCCCGTAACGGAGCGGTCAATGTCAGTAGTGGTCGGGCGTTGATTAGACAAGAAGTTCCAATCATGGCGAATTATTTTGGAGACGCGGGTTATTCGACCGGCGTATTTGGTAAATGGCACTTGGGGGCAAACTATCCCTACCGTCCACAGGACCGCGGTTTTCAGGAAAGTGTCTGGTATCCTTCCTCTTCCATCCCATCGGTTCCTGCCTATTGGGGGAATGATTACTTTGATGACATTTACATGCACAACGGGAAGGAGAAACAATTCAATGGGTATTGTACCGATGTCTTTTTTGACGAAGCCAAACGCTTTATGACTGAATCGGCCAAAAAGAAAAGACCTTTCCTATGCTACCTTGCAACCAATACCCCACATGGGCCCTTCATACCTAAGGAAGAGGATCGTAAAGCGATTGCCGAAGTGCTTGCCCAGTCCAAGTTCGATCACCTGAACGACGGCTTAAAGAAGAGGCTCAGTCTGTATTTAGGAATGATTCGCAATATCGATTGGAACATGGGTAAGCTGATTAAGTTTCTTGACGATCAAGGCCTAGCCGAGGACACCATTTTGATTTTCAAGACGGACAACGGTAGCCTGCTTGGCCCCCAGTATTTCAATGCCGGGATGCGGGGGAAGAAAACCGAGATCTGGGAGGGTGGGCACCGCGTGCCTTGTTTCATTAGCTGGCCCAAAGGAGGGTTTGGGAAACCGCGCGACGTCGGTGGCCTCACGCAGGTACAGGACATTCTGCCCACACTGCTCGATCTTTGCAAAATCAAGCCCAAGAAAAAGACCACTTTTGACGGCATCAGTCTCGCCCCCGTGCTTAAGGGAAAAAAGCAAGTGTCCGAAGATCGAATCCTCATCATCAATTACAGCCGCATGCCCGGCTTTTCGAATTACCCTTCGCCCCATTCACAAACCCAGATGCGGGCCGATCAGGCGGCGGTGCTTTGGAAGAGATGGCGATTGCTGGAGGATCGCGAACTCTACAATCTGGAATCGGATCCTATGCAGGAAAAGAATGTGATTGAGGATCACCCCGAAGTGGTGGCGAAAATGCGCAAGCCCCTCTATGAATGGTGGGAGGGAGTCAAGGACTTGGCCAACGAAACCCAGAATGCTGCCATTGTTGGTACCCAATACGAGAACCCAACCAAACTTTCGGCTACCGAATGGCTTGATGTCTTTGTCGATCAGCAGGGGCAAATCCGCCGGGGTGTACTGAAAAACGGCTATTGGTTAATTGATGTGGCAAGGGCAGGGGAGTACGAGATCGAGCTTAGGCGCTGGCCCAAGGAAGCCGATGGCACCATCAGCGGAACTTTGCCCGACGGCAGCGGTACGGCGTTGCCCATTAACCAAGCCATGCTCTTTATGAGCGGGCATAATCATTTGAACATTTCCGAAAAGAGGTCCTATCAATTTGAGGGACTGACCAAGCGGGTAAACCCCAAGGACAAAGGCATAATCTTCACCTTGCACCTGAAGAAAGGCCCAACTGCTCTGCATACCTGGTTCAAGGGAAGGGATGGAATCATGCTCAGTGCTTATTATGTTTATGTTAATCGAAAAGGATTATAATTAACTAATCTCGGGTAAAAACGGGGATGTGAGGAAGATTATTTGTCCAAATTCACGATATTTAATCTAATGAAATTTCTCTCCTCTCGTAATATCACGGAATTTCAGAACATGTATAGTTTGAAAGTTCAGATTTTCTGTCCTGCAATATAAAAAAACTAATCAAATACAGAGAAACAAAGTGACAATGTTTATCAAAAGAATTTTTGCGGGAACTGCAAATATACTGTTTGTAATACAAATCTTCTACCCGCAAATTACAAAGGCAGGAGAAAAGCCTTTAAAATCAAATATCGAAGTATCTGGACCGGCGATTGCTGATACCCTTATTAAAGTTCCAGAAGATCTTTCTCAGCCAAGTAAGACCAAAAACGTTAAAGCATTGGCGGATCGCGTCCGCGGACATGTAAATAGTCAGCCGCTCAGATTTCCTAATCAGCACTGGGTTCGAGGCGCGTATTATGCGGGGCTGATGGCCATGTATGAAAGCACGTCGGATCGTGCCTATCTGGATGATTGCATGAAATGGGGGAGGCAGGTTTCCTGGCAGATTAAGGAACAGGGGGGCGGGCCTTATGAAAGCGGGGCCTATCCGCTTGTTTGCGGCCAGATTTGGTATGGTTGCTATCAGGCAAAAAAGGATGAGCTGATGATGCAGCCCACCCTTGCGTTTCTCGAAGACCCAAAGGTTGAGAATCCTGTGTCCGCCCCCGGGGAATGGTATTTGGAAAACACGGGGCATCGCTTTGTGGATGGGCTGTTTACCGCACCTCCGACGCTCGCGATGCTGTATCAAATGACGGGGGATGAAAAATACGTGGATTGGATGGATGCCTGCTTTTGGGATGTGCATGGAGAAATCTTTGACCACGATGCGGGCCTGTTCTATCGGGACGCACGTTCCATCCCCCGCAAGACGAAGAACGGGAAAAAAGTGTTGTGGTCCCGGGGTAATGGTTGGGCTTTTGGCGGACTGACCCGAATTCTGAAACACCTCCCCGAGCATCATGCAAGCTATGCCCGCTATAAGGCATTGTATATTCAAATGGCGGAGTCACTGGCAAAGCGCCAACAAGCCGATGGGTTCTGGCGAAGCAACCTTGATGATCCTGAACAATATACCATGAAGGAAAGTAGTGGAACGGGGTTCTTCTGCTACGGCATCACCTGGGGAATCAATAATGAGATCTTAAACAGAGAGCGTTTTCTTCCGGTTGCAAGGAAGGCATGGACTGCGCTTGCTTCGGTTGTAAACGAAGACGGTAAGGTTGGATGGAGTCAACCCGCCGGCGGTGGTCCCGGAAACGTTGCGGAAGCAAACACCTCGAAATTCGGTACCGGTATATTCCTTCTAGCCGCTAGCGAAATGTTTCTATTGACGAAGAGTCCGGTTGCATCGAAACCGCTCGGGTTGAGCCCCGGTCCGAACGCTACCGTTATGCTGAACGGGAAACCGTACCGCGGCGTCGGTATTAACTACTTCAGTTGCTTTCTGCGCACGCTAAAAGATGGCAACGACACTAGCTACGACGCGGGTTTCGCCACCCTCGCCGAAAAAGGCATTCCCTTCGCCCGATTCTGTGCGACCGGTTTCTGGCCACGGCATATGAAGCTCTACGTCGAAGACCGGGAAGAATACTTTCGCCGGCTTGATGGTGTGGTTCACTCGGCGGAGAAACATGGCATTGGTTTGATCCCATCGTTATTTTGGTATTACGCCTGCGTGCCTGATCTGGTGGGTGAACCGATGGATCAATGGGCCAATCCAAACAGTAAAACCCAGGCCTGGATGCGCCATTATGTCCGCGAGGTGGTGACTCGCTATCGCGATAACCCGACCATCTGGGCTTGGGAACTCGGTAACGAATTCTCGCTTCATGCCAACCTTCTGAATGCCAAAGACCACCGCCCCAAAGTGCATCACTCCCTCGGCACACCCGATGCCCGCAGCGAGCGCGACGACCTCACGTATGAAATGGTCGGAAAAGCCTTCAGTGCCTTTGCCACTGCCGTGCGCAAACATGATACGCATCGCCTGATCTTTACCGGTGACAGCTTTCCTCGTCTCTCGGCGTGGCATCAGGAACAGGAAAACAGCTGGACGCACGATACCATGGAGCAGTTCGCCGAAATGTTAACCAAGGTCAACCCCGATCCGATCAGCGGTATCAGCCTGCACGCTTACGAGGACGATGACCAGCGATTTGATGTGGCCATGGCGGTTGCGCGCAAGTTGAACAAGCCCATCTTCATCGGCGAGTTCGGCGCGCAGCGCGAAACACCCGAACAGAATGCTAAATGCCGCCGTTTGCTCAAGGCCATCATCGACCACAAGATTCCACTTGCCGCGCTGTGGGTTTTCGATCAACCGCTGCCCATCACCGAGTTCAACGTCACCGCCGACAACGGCCGTGCCTGGCAACTTGAACTGATTGCCGAAACGAATCGGAAGCTGAGAACGCAAGTCGAGTCCCGCGACCAAGAACACAAAGATCATTAAGGACCGGGATGAT